>FR887244.1:68945-69652 GCA_000436735.1 Firmicutes bacterium CAG:170 | reverse complement strand
TCTTCCTCGACCTTGGCAATGTGATAGCGGAACACCTCGTCCTTGTTGCCCTTCTCCACATAGCCCTTCTGCGCAGCCTTTTCCTTCCGCTCTGCGGCGCGCTTTTCCGTTTCCACGTCGCGCTGACGGAACCACTTCTGCATATCGACCGGCTTCGTCGGGACGAATTTGGCCTTGAGTCCGCCAAGGACAGTCAGATCAAGCGAGCCATCGGCGCCCTGACTTCCCTTCGCCTCTACAAAGTTGATGGAGGGATTGCCGACGAAGTCGGCGACGAACAGGTTTGCCGGATGGTGATAGACGCTCAGCGGCGCGTCATACTGCTGAAGGACGCCGTTATTGATAAGGCAGATCTGGGTCGCCAGCGTCATGGCCTCCATCTGATCGTGCGTGACGTAGACGAAGGTGGAGCCGGTCTCGACGTGCAGACGCTGCAATTCATAGCGCATTTCCAGACGCAGCTTCGCGTCAAGGTTGGACAGCGGCTCGTCCATGAACAGAACCGTAGGCTCCGGAGCCAGCGTTCTTGCGATGGCGACACGCTGCTGTTGGCCGCCGGACAGCTCAGCAGGGTAGCGGTCCATGAACATACCGATCTTGACGATGCGGCTCACGCGGCGGACGGTCAGATCGATTTCCTCCTTCGTGAGCTTGCGGGTCTGCATGACGACCTCACCGTCCCCGCAGAAGCGGTATTCCTCGTCGAG
>FR887244.1:59256-68890 GCA_000436735.1 Firmicutes bacterium CAG:170 | reverse complement strand
TTCCGGCCTGCATCGACCTTCGCAAGGAGCGCGGCGGCTTCGTTTCTGCCGTCCTTGCCGGATTCCAGATGGTAGTCGTAGAGCTTCTTTGCCGTATACTGCGACAGCGTGAAGGCATCGATCAGCTTGAGAATGGCCTTTTTCTCCTCCAGATTTCCGTCCTTGTCGCGGCACTCGTCGAGCACGGAGACGACCTCGGCGGGCGCTTTCAGAATTTCTGCCAGCCTTGCAGCGTTTTTCGTTTCAAAGTCGATCTTTGCCATCGGCTCCTTGATATTGGACAGTCCGAAGGAAATATTCTGATAGACGGTCATGTTGGGCCACAGAGCGTAGTTCTGGAACAGGAAGCCGACCTTGCGCTTGTTGGCCGGGACATTGATGCCAAGCTCACTGTCAAATACGACCTTGTCGCCGATGGTGATGCGGCCGCTGGTCGGGGTCTCGAGGCCCGCGATCATGCGGAGCGTTGTAGTCTTGCCGCAGCCAGACGGGCCGAGCAGCGTCACGAAGGCGTTGTCCGCGATCGTCAGATTCAGGTCCTCGACCGCATAGAATTTTGCCCAGCGCTTGGTGACATGTTCCAATTTGATTTCAGGCATGATATTAACCTCCTATTCCCTTGTCAAGGCTTGCACCCGTGACCTTGTTGACCAGGGTGTTGCAGATCAGAATGGTAACGATCAGGATCAGATTGATGCCGCTGGAGAACGCATACAGGCCCATTTCGTCGAAGTAGTCGAGCGTCGTCGAAAGGATGAAGCCCTGCACGCAAAGCAGCATGAACAGCGACAGCTCACGCAGGCACGTCATGAACGGCAGCAGGAAGCCGGAAATGATCGAGGATTTCTGGATGGGGATGATGATGCGCGTCATGCGCTTGAACCACGGGATATCCTGAATGATGGCTGCCTCCTCGATCTCGCCCGAGAGCTGGAGCATGGAGTTGAGCGAGCTGCGGCTCGCAAATGGGATATACTTGACCGTGCCGACGATGATAAGCAGCGTATAGGTGTTGTAGAGATTCAGCTTTTCCGTCGAGAACAGGATGAAGAACGCGACGCCGACAGCAATGGACGGCATCAGGTACGGCAGAAACGCCACGGAATTGACGTAGTTTGCCCAGCGGCTGCGGCGATTCTTGGAGACGGCGTAGCCGATCATGGTGCCGATGGAGCCGGCCAGCAATGCGCAGGCCACGGAAACGAGGATCGTTCCCTTGAACGCTCGCCAGATCGTCTCATTGTAGAGAATACCCTTCTGACCGTACATGCCGTTTTCGGTGACGTTCTCCGAGGTGATCCACCACTTGGTTGTCAGATTCGACGGGTCGCCGGTGTAGAGGAAGGAATAGTCGCCCGGATTCGGCAGGAACGTCTCAAACGCGAAGGAAATCATGGGGAAAATGCTGGTGAAGAAGGTCAGGATGACCAGAATGATCGCCAGGATATACTTGCCGTACTTGCCAAGCGTGATCTTGGAGATCTGGCCGGACTTGCCGGTGACGGTGGTGTAGTTCTTGCGGCTCTTAAGCGAGAACTGGTTGAGCAGCATGATCGCTACGCCGAATATCATCATGATGATGGCAAGGATGCTCGCCTCGCCGGTGTATTTCGAGTTCATCGAAACGTACTTCGTCGAAAGCGTGCTCAGGCCGAGGTAATGCGGCACGGGATACGAACCCATTGCACTGCCGAACACCAGCAGAATGGTGGAAAGGATCGCGGGCTTGACCATCGGGAGCGTGACGCGGAACATCGTTTTCCACTTCGGCGTGTCCAGAATGATCGCCGCCTCCTCAAGATTCGCGTCCATGTTGCGGAAGATGCCGCCGATCAGGATATAGGCGAACGGTGCATAGTGCAGGCCCAGCACCATGAGGCTCGGGAACAGGCCCTTGCACCACCAGATCGGCATGTTGACGCCGAACAGTGCGGCAAGCAGGCCGTTAGATGTGCCGGTAACGGCGTTGGAGTTGAACAGGTTCTGCCACACGACGGCCAGCGTCCACTGCGGCATGATATACGGGAAAATAAAGATGGAGCTGAGATACTTTCTCCACGCAAGGTCGGTGCGCGTGATCAGAAACGCGAACAGGCCGCCGTAGAGGATGGACACAAGGCAGGTTCCGACCGCCAGCAGCACCGTATTGAGCAGCGGCGTCCATAGGTTCGTTTTCGCCATGCGGCTGGTAAAGAGGTCGATGTAGTTGACGGTCGTATAGCCGGATGCCTGTCCGGTCAGATGGGCGTCGATGGTGCCTGCGTGGATCTTGAAGGTATCCTCCACGATGGCGACGATCGGCGCGACGGTCGTAAAGGTCAGAACGATGCCGAGCAGCAGCAGGATCACGTTGTGCGGCTTGGAAAAGAAGGTCTTGACCTTATTGAGAACGATGGTGGTCTTGCTGGCGCGAAGGGTCGTGGGTTGGTTCATGGCGTTCTCCTCTTTTCACAGAATTTATGGGAGATGGTCGGGCGTTACATCCACGCGCCCGGAGCTGATGATCTGGAGTTGAAAACAGCTGCAAGCGCGCGGATGCAGCGCTTTTGAAAAGGCGCCCTTGGATGCGCGATCCAAGGGCGCCAGATGTGTGTCATACGGTGCAGCGCCGGGAAATTTCAGATCAGCCCGCGCTGTACTTGCTCAGCATCTCGATCCAGCTGCCGACGGTGAACGCAACGTCTGCACAGTATTCCGGATCCTCGAGCACGAGCTTGCCGTTGGTGGTCCACCATTCGTAGCCGCGGTCGTTCTTGGCTGCGAATTTCACAGTGGTGCCGTCCTCATCCATGCCGCCGATGGAGTGATGGAAGTTCTCTTCCGTCTCGGCCGCAACGGTCGGGTTGGAGGAATAGCCGCCCATGTCCTTGCCCCAAGCGGAGAAGCCGTCAGCGGTGCAGGTCATGTAGGCGATGAACGCGCAGGCGGTCCAGGGCAGCGGGGAGTTGTCGGTCACGAACAGGTAATGGCAGTTGGGCGCTCCGGCACAGGAAAGGCCGGCAGCCGTACCCGCCGATGCCCTGATAGCCGTCCTCATAAGCGGCGACCTTGACATTGTTGACGGAAACGGAGCTGGACTCCTCAACGGAGCGGAGCTTGGAATAAACCAACAGGCCGAACTGATTCTTTGCGGATTCGTCAACCAGCGTGTTGCAGATGGGGCCGTCGTCGGTCTGAGCGTTGTAGCTCTCGACCCACAGCTTGATCCATGCCAGTGCGTAAGCGCCGTCCGCGCCAAGGCCGAGGTCGGCAGCTTCGGACTCCATCGCAGCGATGGTGGGCTGGAAATAAGCCTGCTCGTCGGCGGACAGCGCCTCATAGGACTCCTTCAGCCATGCGGCGTAGTCGTCACGGGTCAGCATATACAGGAAGTTCTTGCCGACGATCTCGGAGTCGATGTCCATGAACAGGCCATGTTCGCCCTCTGCGACAAAGTCCCAGCAGTTGTCATAGGTCTTGTCGCCGGTGCAGTTGTACATAAAGACCTTGTTCAGAGTCTGGAGCGGCAGGAAGCCGGTGTAGGCATCGGCCGTAGTGCCGTTGGCGTCCGCCCAATCCTTCGGGATGAAGGTGTCGAGGATGCCGGTCTGGACCATCTTGCTCTCGATCTGGTTGCCATCCTGAATGAGGGTCATGGCAAACGTGCCGGTGCCCTTCAGGGAGTCAGCCGTCAGCTGATCGAAGATCTTGTTGTTCTTCGGCTGCTGCCACTCGAACTCCATGCTGTAGCTGGAGTCGATGGACTGGAGATATTCAATGAACAGGGGCAGAGCGCTCTTGCCGCGGCTGGAGTTGCCGACGCCGTAGAACATCTTGCCGTTGGACTCTTCGATGGCCTTCTTGGCCAGCTCCTCGAGCGTCATGCCCTCGGCTTCCTTGATGATCTTCTGGGTCTCGGTCAGGTTTTCGTCAGTCTCAGCCGGAGTCTCGGCGGGAGTCTCAGCCGGAGTCTCGGCGGGAGTTTCCTCGTTGTTGTTTTCTGCGGGGGTCTCGGTCTTGGGGGTGTCGTCCGTCTTTGCAGGCTCATTCTGTGCGGGCGCTGCGGCGCAGGCGGCCATCGCCAGGATCATGGAGACTGCAAGCAGAAGTGCAAGAATCTTTTTCATAATGGTTCCTCCTATCGTATTTGTCGGGAGCCGCGGCATCGCCCCGGCTCGGGATAGTTTTATTTTACTTTTTTCTTTTTCCGATGAACAGGGGACAAAACTGCGTTAATTTGTGATTCTCTGATATTTTTGTATCATATGGATAGATTGCGCGTGCCGTGTATGCTATAATATGGTCAAATTGCAGCGCAAGCTGGTCAGAATGTCCAAAGGAGCCGCCATGAACAAACGAAAAACGCTTGTATTCCTCTGTTTGCTGTTCGTCCTGATCTCTGCTATAATCCTGTATGGGGTGATCTCCATGAAAAAGAAAAACGACTCGGCGGAGCGTCTTGCCGAGCAGCTTCTATCCGGCAAAAAGAACGCCATAACGCTTGTGCGTGAAAGCGGCATCTCCGCGAAGGGCGCTTCCAAGATCGGCGGCATTCCCGACCTCCCAGCGGGCTTCCAATGGCCGTATTTCGAGGGCACCGACTATGAGGGCGTCCGGAAAAGCCGTCCGCTTTCCTTCCTTGCGCAGATCGATCTGTCGCAGGCAGCCGGCTTCGACCCGGAGGGGCTTCTGCCGCACACGGGAATGCTCTACTTCTTCTATGAGCTGCAAACCATGGCGTGGGGCAATCTCGAGGACGACGGCTGCGCCCAGGTTTATTATTATGATGTGTCTCCGGACGCGCTCCGGCCGACCGCGCCGCCGAAGTCGCTGCCCGCTTCGCTGATGGTCCCCGAATCGCCGCTTACGATGCAGGGCAAGGTCAGCTATCCGTCCTCCGAGGAGCTTCCGCTTTCCGAGTTGAGCACAGCGGAACGCTTCCGCATCTACGATCTTTATGAGGCGCAGCTCCGGCAGAACGGCGTGGAGCTTGAGCATGATCCCGCAGAATGCTTCCAGCTGCTCGGCTATGCCGAGCTGATCCAGGGCTCGATTCTTCTGGAATGCGCACTGCACGCCGCAGGACTCAACTGGGACGATTATGCGCAGCTCTCCGCCAAGGAGCAGCAGGCGCTGCTGGAAACCGGCGGCGAATGGACGATGCTGGCCCAGTTCGGAACGCTGTCGGACGAGCTGATGTTCGGCGACTGCGGCTGCATCTATTTTTACATCCGAAAGGACGATCTGGCCGCGCAGCGCTTTGACCGCGTCTACCTCAATCTGCAATGCGGCTGAGCAGAATCGCCCTTCGAAAGGAAGTCTCATGAAAAGGTTTACCGCGCTTCTCCTGCTTTTATCCCTTCTGCTTCTGACCGCCTGCACCTCAAGTGTGCAGACGCCGGACGGCCTTGCACCCGGCGACTCGGAGCGGCTCGTCCTCTATACCTCGCACAAAAAAGAGGTCTGGTGGCCCATCGTCAAGGAATTTGAATCGCGCACCGGCATCTGGGTCGAGGTCGTGGAGGGCGGAACCAATGAGCTTCTCGAGCGCATCCGCAGCAAAAAGGACGCGCCGGAGGCCGACGTGATGTTCGGCGGCGGCGTGGAGAGTCTGCAATCCTACAGCGGCTGCTTTGCGCCCTATTCCTGTCAGGACGCGGCGCAGATCGCGGCGCAGTACCGCTCGCCGGATGATGTCTGGACGCCGTTTTCGTCCCTGCCGGTCGTTTTGATCTGTAATCCGAAGCTGCTTTCCTCCGAAAGCCTCCAGAGCTGGGCGGACCTTCTCTCACCGGAGCTGCGCGGGAAGATCGCCTTTGCTGACCCGTCCGTCTCCGGCTCCAGCTACACCGGCCTTGTGACCATGCTCTATGCCCTCTCCGAGGAGGAGCAGGACGCGGTCTTGCAGCGCTTTGCGGAAAATCTGGACGGGAAGCTCCTTTCCGGCTCCGGTGAGATCGTCTCGTCCGTCGCCTCCGGCGAATCGCTGGCCGGGATCACGCTGGAGGAGACCGCGCTCAAGCGCATCGCCGCCGGAGACGAGATCGAAATGATCTATCCAACGGACGGCACGAGCTGCGTTCCCGACGGCACCGCCATCGTCTCCGGCGCACCGCATCCGGACAACGCGAAGGCCTTTGTGGACTTTACGGTCAGCCGCGACGTGCAGGAGCTGATCCAGGAGCGATTTTACCGCCGCTCGGTGCGGAGCGATGTGGAGCCTGCCAGCAAGCTTCCGCCGCTCAAGCAGCTGACGCAGGTTGATTATGATGTCGGCTGGGCAAGCGCGCACCGCGACGCGATCTTAATGAGCTGGGCATTCTATCTCGATACGGAGCCGGAGTCATGAAGCTGTTTTCCTTTCATTCCTTCCGCCAGCGGCTGAACGCCGCGTTTCTGGCGGTCTCACTGGTGCCGATGCTGATCTGCTCGGCGCTGCTGCTGCAAATTTTCCGCCTGCGTCTGCAAACGGACGCAAGCGAGACGGCGCAGACACAGCTTGACAGCATCTTGCAGTCCTTTGATGCGCTCCACGAGGGCTTTCAGGAGGTTCTGGACTCTCTGCAAACCAATTCTCTCGTGACAAAGGCGCTTTTTGACGGCGCCGCCGAGGATTCCGAGGTCTACACGCAGCTGTTCAGCGCGACGGAGAGCGTCCGCGGCTTTGCGCGGTTCGATCTCTACGATATCTCCGGCCGCTGGCGCTATTCCACGCAGACCGCACCGGAGGAACGCACACTCCCGACGAACTGGGGCATTCTCAGCGAGGCCGCGCGCGCGGAGGCCGGAACGCTTTTCTATTCCGCGTCCGAGGACCCGTCGGACACGGCGCAGCCGCTCCTGCAGGCGGGCGCGCTTCTGACCGACCGCTACGGCGCGCCGGTGGGCTATCTGGTGATCGAGGTCTATGAAGCCAACCTTCAAGCGCTGCTCGGCGGTAAGGCCGGCGCACAAAATGAGCTTCTGCTCCTCGATCGCTTCTGGCGCGCGATCTACTGCTCGCGTCCGGCGCAGGCACAGTCTCTGACCGATGCGCTGCGGATGCAGCTGCTTTCCGGCCTGCCGCTCACGGGCAGCTCCGACGAATTTCTCTATACCGTCCGCGTCCATCCCGGCACGGGCCTCGTTCTGGTCCTTCAGCAGCCGCAGGTCTTTACGAAGGATACGCTCCGCCTTCTGTATACTGTGAGCGCGCTCAGCGCGCTCATCTGTGTGGTCGTGAGCATCCTCATGAGCCTGCAGCTCAGCCGCAGCACCTTCCGCCCCATCGGACGGCTGCACCATGGCATCCGTCAGGTCGGCAAAAACGACCTCGACGTCCGCGTCCCGGTGCCGGAGGGGCGTCACGACGAGCTGGACGAGCTGGCCGTGCAGTTCAACTCCATGGTCGTCGCGCTCCAGCATAACCAGCAGGCGCTGCTGGAAAACCAGCAGGCGCTCAACGACGCGCAGATCCGTATGCTTCAGGCACAGCTAAACCCGCATTTTCTCTGCAACACGCTGGACACCATGAAGTGGATCAGCAAGATCAATCAGGTGCCGCAGGTGGCGCTGATGTCCACGAATCTGGCGGACATCCTGCGTTTCTGCATCTCCCCGGACGAATTTGTCCCGCTGAAAAAGGAGCTTGAGATCCTCAGCCGCTATATTGAGATCCAGCGTATCCGCCTTTCCGACAGCTTCGTTTACCACGCCGACGTTCCGCAGGAGCTGGAAGCGCTCATGGTTCCGAAAATGCTGCTCCAGCCGCTTGCGGAAAACGCGATCCTGCACGGGCTGGAGGGCGTCGAGCACGGCGAGATCACCGCCTCGGCCCGCCTTCTGCCGGACGGAACGCTGGAGCTTCGCGTCCGCGACAACGGACGCGGCCTGCCGCCGGAGCTGCTCGGGCCGTACCGCCCACCAGAGAAGCAGACCGGCCATCTCGGCCTTTTCAACGTCGATACCATTCTGAAAAAACACTACGGCGAGCGCTTCGGCCTGCGCCTTGAAAACAATACGGCCGGAGGCGGCGCGTGCATCATCGCCGTGCTTCCTGCCGGAAGGAGGGATTCCCAATGCTGAGGGTGCTCGTCGTGGAGGACGAGGAAATGATCCGCAAGGGCATCGTGCTTGCGGTAGACTGGGCAGCGCTCGACTGCGTGATCGTCGGGGAGGCCGCAAACGGTGAGGAAGGTCTGGAGGCGGTGGAGCGGCTGCAGCCCTCGCTCATCATCACAGACCTGAAAATGCCGAAAATGGACGGGCTGGAAATGGTCAGCCGCCTGCGTGAGGCTGGAAATTCCGTTTTTGTCATCATCCTGACGGCCTATGACAGCTTCGCCTATGCGCAGAGCGCTCTCCGCCTCGGCGCGGTCGATTTTCTGCTCAAGCCGTTTCACGACGGCGATCTGGAAAAGGCCGTGCTCACGCTGCAAGGCAGGCTCAAGGCGCAGTCCGAGCGCACGAACGCTGCCTCCGGCGTTCCCGGCGTCAAAAAAGGCGGCAAAAGCCGCTATGTGCTCGAGGCTATGGATTACATCGGTCAGAATTACGCCGACAGCAATCTGAGCGTCGGCCAGATCGCCGCGCAGCTTGACTTGAGCGAAGGCCATCTGAGCCATCTCTTCAAAAAGGAGACCGATTACACGATCGGCAATTATCTTACACGCTACCGCATCCACAAGGCCATGGAGCTTCTGCGTCAGGGACGGTTAAAGGTCTACGAGGTCGCAGAGGCCGTCGGCTACCGCGATATCGCCTACTTCTCCGCGACCTTCAAAAAGGTCGCGGGCATGAGCCCCTCGGAGTATCAGGATTCGCAGGCTTGATCTTGCGTATACGATTACGACGTTTTCTTGTATCAAAAAGGCTCGGATAAATTAAGTGCCGCCCGGTGGGCGGCACTTTTTGCACCTGCTTCTTATGGAAGCAGCCTTCGGACGACGGCCTCCATCTCCGCCTGATCCCAGATAACGGGAACAGGGTAGGTAGGATTGGCCTCCCGGAGCGCGCGGACGGCGATCTCGGGGATATCATCCTCCCGCAGCTCTGCGACGGCCTGCGGTATGTCCATCTTCCGCTCCAGCTCGCGGATGCGGGAGAGGACGGCCTCCGCCTTTTCGGTATCTGTCTGCCCGCCAAGGAAGAGGTATTCCGCGATACGCGCAAGCTTACCGGTGATGCGGGAGCCATAGGACTCGAGCACAATGGGAAGCACCGTCGCACAGGCCTGCCCGTGCGGGATGTGATAAAGTCCGCCGAGGGCATGGGCGATGGCATGGACGTAGCCGACATAGCCGTTCGTGAACGCGATGCCCGCGTAATACGAGCCGAGAAGCAGATGCTCCCGCGCGGGCAGATTATAGCCGTCCATGTACGCTGAAAGCAGATTCTCGTGAATGAGCTTCATCGCATCGAGCGCGTAATGGCGTACCTTCTGCGAGGCAAAGCAGTTCGTATAAGCCTCGATGGCGTGTGTGAAGGCGTCCATGCCGGTATCCGCCGTGATGCTTTTGGGCAGAGCGCAGGTGAGCAGCGGGTCGAGAATGGCCGCGTCCGGTACGAGGCAGAGGTCTGCCACCGGGAACTTCAGCTCACGCTTCGCGTCGGTCGCCACTGCTGCGGCCGTGACCTCGGAGCCGGTACCGGCGGTGGTGGGGACGGCGACGGTGAA
>FR887244.1:49290-59185 GCA_000436735.1 Firmicutes bacterium CAG:170 | reverse complement strand
GCTGTTCCGGCTTGACCGTGCGGGCGGCGGCCAGCTTGGTGCAGTCGATGGCGGAGCCGCCGCCGACGCTCAGAAAGGCGTCGCAGCCCTCGTCGCGGTAGCTTTTCGCGGCGTGCTCGATGCAGGAAAGATCGGGGTCCGGACGGACGCCGTCGAACACGGCGGCTTCAATGCCCTTGCTTTCCAGCTCGGAGAGCAGCGGCGCAAGCGTTCCGCGGCGGACAGTTCCGGCAGTCGTCACGATCTGCACCTTGTGTACGCCATGCTGCTTGAGAATGACGGCGGCCTTGAGAAAGCTTCCGTTTCCGGTCACAAGCTCCTGCTTTTTCTCCGGAAGCACGCGGAGAGCCAGCGCCATTGCGCCCTGGTAGACGCGGTAAAGAATGGTTTTTCCGTTTTTCATACGATCACAGCTCCTGAATTTCTGCGTGCGGGTCAAAGCCCCGCGCGGGCGCAGACATCCTCGAACGCGGGAACGCTGGAAATGCCGCCCGGCTTTTCCGTCGAGAGTCCCGCGCTGGTGCATGCAAAGCGGACGATCTCTTCCAGCTCCGTGCCGTCCAGCGCCTCCGGCGCTTTCCCGGTCTGGAGCAGCTTCCAGACGGCAGAGCCGCCGAAAATATCGCCCGCGCCGGTGGTGTCGATGGTGTGAAGGCCGGTGAGGGCAGGGACGGTGCCAACGGCATTGCGGTTTGCGAACAGGCAGCCGTTTTTGCCGAGCGTGACAAAAACGAGCCGGATGCCGAACTCGTTCAGAAGCTTCTGCGCGGCTTCCTCATAGGAAATGTCTCCGAAGAGGAAGGAGACCTCCTCGTCGCTGATCTTTACAACGTCCGCCTGCCGCAGGCCCCAGAGCATTTGCTCCTTTGCCTGCGCAAGATCATTCCAGAGCGGCTTGCGGAGATTGGGGTCGAAGGTAATGAGCTTTCCGTGCTCCTTTGCATACGCAACGGCGAACTGCGTCGCCGAGCGCGCAGGCTCGTCGGTCAGGGAGAGCGTCCCGAAGTGCAGAATGCGCGTGCGGTCCAGAAGCTCCGTGGAAATTTCATCCTTGCGCAGACAGGTGTCTGCGCCGGGCTTGCGGGCAAAGGCGAAGTGCCGGTCGCCGTCGGGGTCGAAGGTCACGAATGCGAGCGTCGTAAAAACGTCAGGAGCCTCAATCATGCCCTCCGTGCCGATCCCGGCCTTTTCCAGCGTGCCGAGCAGCAGCTTGCCGAAGGTATCCGCGCCGACCTTGCCGATCATGCTCGTTTTCGCGCCGAAGCGCGTCAGCGCGGCGAGAAAATTCGCCGGAGCGCCGCCGGGGTGCGCGGCCATGACGGGATATCCGTCCGCGTCCGTTTCCTTGCAGGCAAAATCGATCAGAAGCTCGCCGAGAGCGATCACGTCATATTCAGAGCGCATATGTTTTCTCCTTTTGATCCTTAAATATCCGGTGCGTGCCGGAGCGGTGTATCGATTTTGTATATCATACCTTGAAATTGCGGAAAGTGCAATCCGAAATTCATTTGACATGGATTTTACAAAAGAAAGCTTTCTGATTTTACGCACCGGCGGTATGCTTGTAGCGTGATCGGAAATCAAAACAATATGAAAACAAAGGAGAAAAAGAAATGAAAAAATTCGTATGTCTTGCACTCATTCTGGTGCTGGCAGTCGCCGCACTGGCTGGCTGTGCAAAGAAGGAATCCGGCAGTGTTTCGACCGACGGCTCGACCTCGATGGAAAAGGTGATCGGCGCCCTCGGTGAGCAGTTCATGAAGGATAACGACGGCATCAGCTTTACCTACAACCCCACCGGCTCCGGCTCCGGCATCACCGCCGTCTCCGAAGGACGCTGCGACATCGGTCTTTCCAGCCGCGCTCTGAAGGATGAGGAAAAGGCCTCCGGCCTTGTCGGCACGACCGTCGCGCTGGACGGCATCGCCATTATCGTCCATCCGGACAACCCCGTTTCCGACCTGAGCATCGACCAGATCGCAAAGATCTACACCGGCGAGATCACCAACTGGAAGGATGTCGGCGGCGAGGATGCAGAGATCGTCCTGATCGGCCGCGAAGCCGGCTCCGGTACCCGCGACGGCTTCGAGTCCATCACCGGCACGAAGGACGCCTGCCAGTACCGTCAGGAGCTGACCTCCACCGGCGACGTGATCACCACCGTCTCCCAGAACCCGGCAGCCATCGGCTACGCCTCTCTGGCAGCGCTCAAGGACAGCGTCAAGGCGCTGAGCGTGGAAGGCGTGACGGCCACCGAAGCGACCGTCAAGGACGGCAGCTACAAGGTTCAGCGTCCGTTCGTTCTGGTCACCAAGGAAGGCACGAAGCTCTCGGATGCAGCGCAGAAGTTCTTCGACTTTGCTCTGTCCTCTGACGCGGCAAGCCTCATCTCTCCCCGGGCGGGGCAAGGCTCCACCCGGGCGGCGGTGCAGTGCCTGTAGCATGATCTGCAAAATGCGGCGATGGTCTCCGGGCCATCGCCGCACCGGAGCATCCTGCGCCGGCTGACAAGCGCACACAAGTCTTTGCGTTCGTTTGTAAGCCGGCGGAAACCAAAAGAAAGGCGGAATTTGGTCTATGATGGCACATGGCCGCTTGCTGCGGCAAATCGAAAAAACGAACAACCGGCTCTTTGAGTCGATCATTCACGGAATTTTTCTGGTCATGGGACTGGTGACGGTTGGCTGCGTGCTTTTGATCACGGTATATCTCGTCATCAGCGGCATCCCGGCGATCCATGAGATCGGCCTTGGAAAATTCCTGTTCGGAAGGGTATGGGCCTCGACGCAGGCGGAGCCTCAGTTTGGTATTTTACCCTTCATTCTGACCAGCATCTACGGTACGGCCGGCGCCATCGTGCTCGGCGTGCCCATCGGCTTTCTGACGGCGGTTTTTCTTGCGAAGGCCGCTTCGCCGCGTCTGCGCGCGGTGGTGGAGGAGGCCGTCAGCCTGCTGGCAGGCATTCCTTCGGTCGTGTACGGCCTGGTCGGTATGCTGGTGCTGGTTCCGGGTATCCGAAAGGTTTTCGGGCTTCCGGACGGCGCAAGCCTGCTTGCGGCCATCATCGTGCTGGCCATCATGATCCTGCCCTCCATCATCAAGGTATCCATGACGGCGCTGGAAGCCGTCCCGTCTGAGTATGAGGACGCTTCCCTTGCGCTTGGCGCAACGCCGGTTGAAACCTGGTTCCGCGTGAGCGTTCCGGCAGCGAAAAGCGGCATCGCGGCTGCGGTCGTTCTGGGCGTCGGACGCGCCATCGGCGAGGCTATGGCGGTCATGATGGTCTCCGGCAACGTCGCCAACATGCCGTCTCTGTTCCAGAGCGTGCGCTTCCTGACGACGGCGGTCGCCAGCGAAATGACGACGGCGACCGCCAGCGAAATGTCCTATTCCAGCGGCTTACAGCGGCAGGCGCTGTTTTCCATCGCGCTGGTGCTCTTCCTGTTCATCATGCTCATCAACGCCGCGCTGAACTTTTTCCTCAAGCGCAGTAAGGAGTAACGGCTATGCATCAAGGTATTTCGGCATCCCGGCGCGCGTACAACATCATTCTGCGCGTGCTGATGTATCTGGCGGCGGGGCTGACCTGCCTGCTGGTACTGTTTCTGATCGGCTATGTCCTGTATAAGGGCGTCCCGAATCTCTCGTGGGAGCTGGTCTCCACCTCGCCCAGCTATCTGAGCGGTACCATCGGTATTCTGCCGGATCTGCTCAATACGCTCTATGTCGTGATGGCGACGCTCCTGATCGTGCTTCCGCTCGGTGTCTGCGCGGCGATCTATCTGACGGAATATGCTGCCAACAAGCGTCTTGTCGGCATCATTGAATACGCGGCGGAAACGCTTTCCGGCATTCCGTCGATCATCTACGGACTGGTCGGTATGCTGTTCTTCTGCCAGTTCCTCGGCATGAAGACCTCCCTGTGGGCAGGCAGCATGACGCTTGTCATCATGAATCTGCCGACCATCATGCGCACCACGCAGGAGAGCCTTAAGACCGTCCCGCAGAGCTACCGCGAGGGCGCGTTCGGACTTGGCGCGGGAAAATGGCGCGTGATCCGGACGGTCGTGATGCCCGGATGTGTGGACGGTGTGATCACCGGCTGCATTCTGGCGGTCGGCCGCATTCTCGGCGAAACGGCGGCGCTTTTATACACGGCGGGCTTTGCCCACACGCTTTACGGACTGGCCAAGGGACTCCGGAATTCCGGCGCGACGCTGACCGTTGCGCTCTATGTATACGCCAAGGAGCAGGGCGAGTTTGACGTGGCGTTCGCCATCGCGTCGATCCTGATGGTGCTGACGCTCCTCATCAACCTCTCCGCGACGCTGGTCGGAAGATATTTCAAGAAAAGGAGAAGCCTATGAAAGACGTGAACGGCACGGGCATGAAGCGTGCCGCGCTCCTGAACGATTATTCGTGCTTTGGAAAGTGCTCCCTGAGCGTCTCGGTTCCGATCCTTTCCAGCTATGGTGTGGAGGCGGTCGCGCTTCCGACGGCGCTCCTATCCACGCATACCGGCGGCTTTGACGGCTATGTCGTCAGAGATCTGACGGGGGAAATGAAGCAGTTTGCGGAGCATTGGAAAAAGCTGCATCTGAAATTCGACTGCATTTACACGGGCTTTTTCCTTTCCGTGGAGCAGATCGAATTTGTAAAGCAGTTTATTCGCGATTTTGCAGGCCCGGATACGCGAATTCTGGTCGATCCGGTTTTGGGAGACAACGGGAGCCTCTACGGCTGCTTTACGCCGGATTTCATCCCGGCGATGCGTGAGCTGGCCGAGATGGCCGACATCATTACGCCAAACCGCACGGAAGCGGCGCTGCTGACCGGACTGCCGCTCAGCACGGACGATGAGACGCTGCTCAGAGCGCTTCCGGCCTCCGAGGCCGTCATTACAAGCATCGAGAACGGCGGCAGCATCGGGTATCTCGCACGGCTGAAGGCCGGGGACCTGCTGCGTGTCGAGAAGGAAAAGGTCGATATCACGCTGCATGGTGCGGGAGATGTGTTCGCATCCAGCCTCTGCGGCGAGCTGCTCAGCGGAGCGGATACGCGGATGGCGCTTGTACGCGCGGCAGCGTTCTGCGACGACTGCATCCACGCAACACGGCAGCGCCAGCCGGCCCATTGGTACGGTCTGGCATTTGAGGATAAATTGAAAAGGAGAAGCCTATGAGCGACTTGATTACGGTTCAGGACATGCGCCTGTGGTACGGCCCGACGCAGGCCCTGAAAAATATCAGCATCCGCATCCCGGAAAAGAGCATCACCGCGCTGATCGGACCCTCCGGCTGCGGCAAATCCACGTTTCTGAAAACCCTTGACCGCATGAACGACCTGATCCCGACGGTCAAGATCACGGGTGAGGTCAAATACCACGGGAAGAACATTTTCGACCCGTCGGTGGATGTCAACGAGCTTCGGCGGCAGATCGGCATGGTGTTCCAGAAGCCGAATCCGTTCCCCATGAGCATCTACGACAACATCGCCTACGGCCCGCGCACGCACGGCATCCGCGCGAAGGCAAGGCTCGACGAGATCGTGGAACAGTCGCTGCGGGACGCGGCCATCTGGGATGAGGTAAAGGACCGGCTGAAAAAGTCGGCGCTGGGCCTTTCGGGCGGACAGCAGCAGCGCCTTTGCATCGCGCGGGCGCTGGCCGTCCAGCCGGACGTGCTTTTGATGGACGAGCCGACCAGTGCGCTCGACCCAATTTCCACTTCCAAGATAGAAGAGCTTGCAATTGGGCTGAAAGACCGCTACACTATAATCATCGTCACGCACAACATGCAGCAGGCGGTGCGTATCTCTGACCAGACGGCGTTCTTCCTTCTCGGAGAGCTTGTGGAATACGGCGATACCGAGCAGATGTTTGCGCAGCCGAAGGACAAGCGGACAGAGGATTACATCACGGGGAGGTTCGGATAATGAGAAGCCGGTTTGACGAGCAGCTTGCGCTGCTGAACAAGGATCTGATCGAAATGGGCGCGATGTGCGAGGAAGTGATCGCGCTGGCAGCCAAGGCGCTGCTGGACGGCGACTCCACGCTGGCAGCGAAGGTCGCGCCGCTCGATACGGAGATCGACCAGATGGAGCGCGACATCGAATCCATGTGCCTCAAGCTTCTGCTCCAGCAGCAGCCCGTCGCGCGTGACCTGCGGCAGATCTCGGCGGCGCTCAAAATGATCACGGATATGGAGCGGATCGGAGATCAGGCGGCGGATATCGCCGAGATCATTACGTTCCTCAAGGGCCGCTCATGTGAGAACTGCGAGGCCATCGGCGAGATGGGACGTGCGACCATCCGCATGGTGACCGAGAGCGTGGACGCCTTTGTCAAGCGCGATACGGCGCTGGCGGAGGGTGTGATTCGGTACGACGACGTTGTGGACGACTATTTCCTGAAGGTCAAGAGCGCGCTCATTACGCTGATCGCGCAGAATCCGGACGACGGAGAATACGCGCTGGATCTGCTCATGATCGCAAAGTATTTCGAGCGCATCGGCGACCACGCGACCAATATTGCAGAGTGGGTGCTGTTCTCCGTGACCGGCGTTCACAAGGGGGAGGATAAAGCATGATCTTATGTGTCGAGGACGACGCCAGTATCCGCGACATCGAGGTGTATACCCTCAATTCGACCGGCTTTGAGGCGAAGGGCGTTGCAGACGGAGACGCGTTCCGGGCCGCGCTCCGTGAGCAGAAGCCGGAGCTTGTGCTTCTGGACGTGATGCTTCCGGGCGAGGACGGCGTGTCGCTGCTGCAGTTTTTGAAGAGCAGCCCCGAAACAGCGGAGATCCCGGTCATCATGGCGACGGCCAAGGGCATGGAATACGACAAGATCCAGAGCCTTGACCTTGGCGCGGACGACTATCTGGTCAAGCCGTTCGGCATGATGGAGATGGTCTCGCGCGTGAAGGCTGTCCTGCGGCGGTGCCGTCCGGCGCCGGTGCAGCACATCCTGAAATCGGACGGGCTGACGGTCAATCTGGACGAGCACACCGTGACGGCGGATTCTGAGCGCGTCCAGCTGACCTACAAGGAGTTTGAGCTTCTGCGGCTGTTCCTGTCGCATCCGGGCGTTGCGTTCACCCGCGACCAGCTGTTCAGTGAGATCTGGGGCGAGGACTACATCGGCGAAACGCGGACGGTGGATATGCACATCCGGACGCTTCGCCAGAAGCTTGGAAAATACGGCGCGCGGATCGAGACGGTGCGCGGCGTCGGCTATCGGTTGGAGGTACAGCCATGACAAGAAAAATCTTTCTGTCCATCATGGCGGCGGCCGCCGTCGTGCTTCTGTGCAGTGTGCTCATCATCATGGGCTGCCTGTATGACTATTTCGGCGGCGTTCAGGAGCGTCAGCTCGAGGACGAGCTTGCGCTGGCACAGACGGGCGTGGAATGCAGCGGAAAAACATATCTCAAGGCGCTGGAAGGGGAGAGCTACCGCCTGACGTGGATCGCGCCGTCCGGCGAGGTGCTGTTTGACTCGCAGGCCGACGAAAGCAGCATGGAAAATCATGCCCAGCGCGAGGAGGTCCGGCAGGCGCTCGAGACCGGCGAGGGGCAAAGCTCCCGCTACTCCAGCACGCTTCTGGAAAAGACGATCTACTACGCGAAAAAGCTGACGGACGGCTCCATCCTGCGTATTTCGATCAGCCGCGCCACGGCGGGCGTTCTTGTGATGGGGATGCTCCAGCCGATGCTGGTCGTGCTGGCGGCGGCGCTCATCTTGGCGCTCGTTCTGGCAAAGCGCATCTCCGCCCGGATCGTCGCGCCGCTCAACCGTCTCGATCTGGAAAAGCCGCTGGAAAACGATACCTATGAGGAGCTTTCTCCGCTGCTCACGCGCATCAATCAGCAGCGCCGCCAGATCGACGCGCAGCTGCGCACGCTCCAGCAGAAGAAGGACGAATTCGCCCAGATCACGGCGAGCATGAACGAAGGTCTCGTCCTGATGAACGAAAAGGGGACGGTGCTGAGCATCAACCCGGCGGCAAGGGCGCTGTTCCATGCGGAGCCGGACTGCGTTGGCCGGGATTTCCTGACCGTCGAGCGGAGCCACGAGATCAGCTGCGCCATCCGGCGCGCACTGGAGGAGGGCCACGCGGAGCTGCATGTGGAGCGCGGCGGACGCGAGTATCAGCTCGATATCAGCCGCATCGAATCGGAGGGCACGGTCATCGGCGCAGTGCTGCTGGCGTTTGACGTGACGGAGCAGGCCTTTGCCGAACGCAATCGCCGCGAATTCACAGCAAATGTTTCCCACGAGCTGAAAACGCCGCTCCAGTCCATCATGGGCAGCGCGGAGCTGATCGAAAACGGCCTCGTGAAGCAGGAGGACATGCCGCGCTTTGTCGGCCATATCCGCACCGAGGCGGCGCGTCTTGTGACGCTCATTGAGGACATCATCCGCCTGTCTCAGCTGGACGAGGGCGGGGAGCTGCCGTTCGAGCCGGTCGATCTGAAAAAGCTGGCCGAGGAGGCGTCCGCCTCGCTGGCCAGCGCTGCGGCGGAAAAGCAGGTCACGATCCGCGTCCATGGAGACGACAGGCAGATCACGACCGTCCGCAGGCTTGCTTCGGAGATCATCTATAACCTCTGTGACAACGCCGTCAAGTATAACCGTGAGGGCGGCAGCGTGGATGTGGCCATCGACGGCACAGCGCACGGCGCGGTCGTGACCGTGCAGGACACCGGCATCGGCATCCCGCCGGAGCACCAGAGCCGCGTTTTCGAGCGCTTCTACCGGGTCGATAAGAGCCATTCGCGTCAGTCCGGAGGAACGGGCCTCGGCCTTTCCATCGTCAAGCACGCCGTGCAGTATCTCGGCGGCAGGATCGAGCTGGAAAGCCAGCCCGGAAAGGGAACGACCATGCGCGTCCATTTCCCGGACGGAAATGTCTGACAGCAAACAGAACGCCCGCGTATGCATCTGCATACGCGGGCATTTCTCTGTTCATGGGAAGCTTACGGAGCATCCTCCGCATCCGGATCCGATGCGGCCTCAGGCACTTCGGACTGCGGCGCGCCGGCCCAGCGGAAGTTTTCCGTACCGGCGCCAAGCTCAAAGTGGCATTTGACGATGCCGAGGTCGATCTTGCTGCACGGGCCGCCGGTCGAGCGCACCAATACCTCATCGCCCTCCTGCCGGAAGAAAAAGCGCTGCTGATCCATGGCGGTCGGGGCCAGCATGACGGCCTCCATACCGCTGCGGAACCAGTCGGGCGAGGCGTCGGTCAGGTTGCAGACCTGCTCCAGCGGACGGTTTCTGTGCGGACTGCCGCGCGAAATGCCGTAGCCGAGGGCAATGACGCAGACCAGCTTTTCACCGGGATTGACGATGGCGGGACATTTGCGCTTGCTGTAGGTCAGCGCGACCCAACAGGTGCTCAATCCAAGCTGCTGGGCGAGCAGGACAAGCTTTTCTCCGTAATAGCCCGTGCGCTCGTCAAGCGTATCGTCCTTCTGACCGACAAAGGCGATGTAGTTGCGGACGCCGACGAAGTGTCCGTAATGGGCCAGAAAGCCCTTGAAGGCGTCCGGCTCATCGGTGACGAGCTGGATGCGCATTTTTGCGGCGGAAGCATATTCCTTGACGGCCTGCTTCATCGTGAGCAGAATGTCCTGAGGAATGGGAGTGGAGAGATAGGAGCGCACGGAATGGCGCTTTTCCATCGCCTCGCGGACGGATAACATTTGCATGGATAAAACCTCCTTTTTCAGCATTATAGCATATACTTTTTATAAAGAAAAGCGAAAATTACAAACAAATTGGAAAGCCGGAAAGCATTCGCTTTCCGGCTTTGGCGTATGGCGTGGATAGTTATGCGGATCTCCACTTGCGGCAGCGGCGCGCCTTTTTGCGGCGGCGGCAGATGCCGGGG
>FR887244.1:37225-49272 GCA_000436735.1 Firmicutes bacterium CAG:170 | reverse complement strand
GGCGGCAGATGCCGGAGATCACGAAGAAGAGAATGACGGCGGCAATGGCAGCCAGCGTCAGGATCAGATACATCGTCGTATTCGAGCCGGTGGTCTTGACGGACAGCCAGAGGTCGTTCATTGCCTGTGTGGCCTCGATCCCGAGTGCGCTGAAGCTCTCGCTGCGCGCGAGCGTTTCGTCGTCAGGGTAGGCGACCGGGCTGGACGTGATCTCCTCATCGAGATATTCCTTCGCCGCCGTTTCGGGCGTGGAATAGCCGATGTAGTCGAGGTTTGCCGCCGAAACCTCCGGATCACAGAGGAAGTTGATGAACGCCTCCGCACCGGACTTGTTCTTGCAACCCTTCGGGATGCACATGGCGTCGATGAAGATGTTGTAGCCTTCCTTCGGATGGCTGAAGCCGAGATCGGGATTTTCCTCGACCATCGTCAGATAGTCGCCTGCGTAGTAGGGGGCGGCCCATGCCTCGCCGCGCTCCATCTTGTCAAAGATCTGGTCCATGACCCAGCCCTGAAGGACGGGCTTTTGCTGCGCGAGCAGGTCGGCACAGTTTTTCAGCTCGTTAAAATCCTCGGTGTTCAGGCCATAGCCGAGCAGAGACTGGGCGATGGCGAATGCGTCACGGGGATTGTCGAACATCAGCAGCTTTCCGGCGTATTTGCTGTTCCAGAGGCAGCTCCAGCTTTCCGCGTCCTCGTCCGAGACATAGTTCCGATTGTAGATCAGACCGACCGTGCCCCATGTGTAAGGGACGGAGTACAGGTTCTCCGGGTCGTAGGCCTGATTGCGGAATGCCTCGTCAATGTACTCATAGTTCGGGATGTTGGCGAAGTCCAGCGGCTCGAGCATATCCTCCTCGATGAGCTTTGCAATCATATAGTCGGAGGGGATGATGACATCGTAGCTGGCGCCGCCGGTCTTGAGCTTGGTGTACATGGACTCGTTGGAGTCGAAGGTCAGATAATTGACGTGGATGCCTGTCGCCTCCTCAAAGGCGGCGATCACGTCCAGAGAATCGTCCGAGCCGTCGGAGATATACTGGCCCCAGTTGTAGACTGTGATCTCTTCACGGGCGGCGGAGACCGGCTGCGGCAGCAGGGCCGCGATCAGCACGAATGCCAGCAGGAGCGAAAAGACTCTCTTTTTCATGCGCGTGCCCTCCTTCCTGCGTGACGGGACTTGTCGCTGCGGGTCTGGAGCAGGTTCATCGTCACCATCAGGACGAGGATCACAAGGAACATCAGCGTAAACAGCGCATAGATCTTCGGCTGGATCGGCTTTTTGACGTAGTTGTAGATCTCGACCGGGAGCGTGATGAAGCGCGAGCCGGTGACAAAGTAGGAAATGACGAAATCGTCCAGACTCATGGTGAAGGCCATCAGCGCGCCGGAGACGATGCCGGGCATGATCTCGTGGATCACAACCTTCGTGAACGCCTGCATCGGCGTGCAGCCGAGATCCATGGCGGCCTCGACGAGGTCCTTGTCCATCTGCTGGAGCTTCGGCATGACGTTGAGGATGACATAGGGCAGGTTGAAGGTGATGTGCGCGATGAGCAGCGTCCAGAAGCTCAGGATGTCATTGCGGCGGAGCGCGCCGCCCACAAAGGCGAACAGCAGCGCCAGCGCGACGCCGGTGACGATATCGGGATTCGTCATGGGGATATTGGTGAGCGTCATGACGGCGCTGCGGAGCTTGCCCTTCATGCCGTGGATGCCGACGGCGGCCATCGTGCCGACGGCCGTTGCGATCAGCGTGGAGAGCACGGCGATGATGAGCGAGTTGAGCAGCAGCCGCAGAAGCGTGCTGTCACGGAACAGATTCGCATACTGCGAGAGCGTGAAGCCCTTGAAGGTGGCGATATCGGTGCCGGCGTTGAACGACGCGACGCCGAGCACGATCATGGGGATGTAGAGGAAGATGAAAACCAGAACGGTTACGGTACGGTTAAAGTGCTTCATACCTTTGCCATGACCTCCTCTTCCTCGTTTTCGCCGAAGCGGTTCATGACGCTGACGCAGATAAAGATCAGGATCATGAGCACAAGGCTCATGGCCGCGCCGAGATTCGGGTTATAGGCGGTCTTGAACTGCGATTCGATCACGTCGCCGATCAGCGTCGTGCCGGTCGAGCCGAGCTTCTGCGAAATGTAGAAGGTGGAGACAGCCGGAACGAACACCATGGTCAGTCCGGACAGGATGCCGGGGCCGGAGAGCGGCAGAATGACCTTGGAAAAGACCTGCGCGGGCGTGCAGCCGAGATCGGCGGCGGCCTCGACGAGGCGGTTGTCGATCTTCATGATGACCGTATACAGCGGCAGGATCATATACGGCAGGTAGTTGTAGACCATGCCGAGGATGACCGCGCCGTTCGTGCGGATGAGCGGCAGCGGGGACAGACCGATGCTTTTCAGGAGACTGTTGAAAATGCCGGTATCCTCGAGCATGGCGACCCACGCGAGCGTCCGCAGCAGAAAGCTCATGCACATCGGGAGCATGATGAGCATTTCCAGAAAGCGCTGCGTCGTCGGCTTGCACTGCGCGATGAAATACGCGACCGGGTAGCCGATCACAAGGCAGATCAGCGCCGCGAACAGCGACAGCCAGATCGAGCGCAGGAAGATGGGCAGATAGCTTCCGATGGAGGCCAGATTTGCAAGGGTGAACTGGCCGGTGATGGAATCCGTCAGCGCGTAGTAGACGACGATGCCGAGCGGCACCAGAATGAAGATCGCCATCCAGACGATATAGGGCGCGGCAAGCAGCTTATTCTTCATCCTCTTCATCCTCCGCTGCATCGGCGATCTCGTCGTATTCCGCGCTGTAGGAGCTGTAGTCGCCGTAGAGACCGGAATACTCGCTCTTGTGCATGATATGGATGTCCTCCGGATTGAGCCGGATGCCGATATAGGAATCGACAGGGTAGAAGTCCGTGGTCTGAATGAGCCACTTGAAGCCCTTGAAATCAACGATGGTGTCGTAGTGGACGCCCTTGAAGGTGACGGAGGTGACGGTGCCGCACAGGTGGCCCTGATCGGCGGGAACGATGTCGATATCCTCCGGACGGATCACGACATCGACCGGCTCATTCTTTTCAAAGCCCTTGTCCACGCACTCGAATTTCCGGCCGAAGAATTTGACCAGATAATCGTCCAGCATCACGCCGTCGAGAATGTTCGATTCGCCGATGAAATCCGCGACGAAGGCGTTCTTCGGCTCGTTATAGATATCCTGCGGCGTACCGATCTGCTGGATCTTGCCCTTGTCCATGACGACGACGATGTCGGACATGGAGAGCGCCTCCTCCTGATCGTGCGTGACATAAATAAAGGTGATGCCGGTCTGCTGCTGGATGCTCTTCAGCTCGTTCTGCATATCCTTGCGCAGACGAAGGTCGAGCGCGCCCAGCGGCTCGTCGAGCAGAAGCACCTGCGGCCGGTTCACGAGCGCGCGCGCGATGGCGACACGCTGCTGCTGGCCGCCGGAAAGGGAAGTGACCTTCCGGTTTTCAAAGCCCTTCAGGCTGACGATCTCGAGCATTTCCGTCACGCGGTCGTCGATCTCCTGCTCGCTCAGCTTCAGCAGCCGGAGGCCGAAGGCAATGTTGTCATATACGTCCAGATGCGGGAACAGCGCGTATTTCTGGAACACCGTATTGATCTTGCGCTTATACGGCGGCACGTCGTTGACCCTCTGGCCGTTAAAAAACACATCACCGGACGTAGGTGTCAAAAAACCGCCAATAATTCGTAGAGTTGTGGTTTTTCCGCATCCACTGGGACCCAGCAATGTGAGAAATTCCTTATTCCTGATGTAAAGATTGATGTGATCCAGAATGGTTTCGCCGTCCTCAAAGGTCATCGTAAGATCTGACAGGCGAATGAGTTCTTCAGACATTATCCTCCCCCGTTTCTCCTTGTTTTTTCGGCAGCACCGTCCGATTCTGACGCGCGGCCTGTTTGCAGCTTTCCCGTGATCCTGCGGAAAAATCCTCGGAGACCCGGCAGGGTCTCCTGCGGCTTTTCCTTGGCTGACGGGAAATCTGACGGCGCACTCCGCACATCAGCCCCAGCCGGAGCTGCCTTTTGTTTTCATTTGTTCCGATATTCCGTCTGAAAAAAGAATATCAGTACATCTGGCATTCCAGACGTACTGATAGACATCATATATGGTAGGGGGGCGGTTGTCAATTGGTTTTGTGTAATTTTTTGTAGAAATTTTGGGGGAAAGACGGGGCTATTTCGGGAAATATTCCTGAACAAAGTCCACAGAGGCGACTTCGAAGCTTTTTCCGTTCAGATATTCCAGAATTCCGGCCTCCGTCGTGAACGCGAAGCGGAGCTTGTAGGAATAAAGCGCCTGATATTTCCGGTCATAGCGCTTGTCGAGCTTGCCGTATTTTCCGTCTCCGAGCAATGGCCAGCCGGCGGCGGCCATCTGCGCGCGGATCTGGTGCGTCCGCCCGGTGAGAAGCTCACACTCGACCAGAGACAGGCCGTTTTTCGATTGGAGCGTGCGGTAGAACGTGACGGCGGTCTTTGCGCCGGGCTGCATCTTTTTTGTAATGTATACGCGGTTTTCCTTCGCGTCCTTGAAGAGATAGCCTTCGAGTCGTCCCTCGGGCGGCTTCGGCGTCCCGTGGACGATGCAGAGATAGCGCTTGTCGATCTCACGGTCCTTGATCTTCTGGTTGAGGATGCGCAGCGCCTCCGCGTTCTTGGCCGCGATCACGATGCCGCCGGTATTGCGGTCGATGCGGTTGCAGAGGGCGGGCGTGAACGAGTTTTCCTCGCGCGGGCGCCACTCGCGCTTGGCGTAGAGATAGGCCTGAATGTGGTCGATGAGCGTTTTCCCATACTCCGCGCCGTCGTGCGGATGGACGGCAAGACCGGGCTTTTTGTCCACGAGCAGGATGTTTTCGTCCTCATAGACGATGTTGAGCTTTGGCGCGGAGACGGTCAGATAGGCGTTCTCGGCCTTCGGCGTTTCAAAAAACTCGTCGTTGATATAAAGCTGGAGCACGTCGCCCACGTTCAGCCGCGTATTGCGCTCGACGCGCTTGCCGCCGAGCTTGATGCGCTTGAGACGGATGTATTTCTGCATCAGCGACTCCGGCAGCAGGGGAACGGCCTTGGACAAAAAGCGGTCGAGCCGCTGCCCGGCGTCGTTTTGCGTGATGGTGAACTCTTTCATGAGCGCCTCCGAAACCAGATAAAGGGTAGGATCATTTTACCACGGGCAACGGCTTGTGTAAACTCAGAAAAATAATGAAAAAAAGTGAAAATAGTATTTGACTTTCCTTGCCCCTTCCGATATAATATCCACTGCATGATTCTGAATTGGAGGGCGCTATGCTACTGGATCTGAGCAGGATTATCGCCGTACCCGGCGGCGTGGTTCCCTTTGAAACAAGCCTTGATCTGCATGCCATGCAATTCGGCAGCTGCTGCCCCGTGACCGAGCCTGTCCAGGCGAAGGGAAGCGTGCGCAACACGGCCGGCGTTCTGGAGCTTACCGGAACGGTCTGGACGACGCTGCACGGTGTGTGTGATCGATGCGCCGCTGCCTTTGCGCGTCCGGTGGAATATCCCATCGAGGCCGTGCTGGTCACCAGCATGGAATCTGACGAGTTTGAAAACCCGTGGGTTTTTGAGCTTGTGGAGGATCGTGCCGATCTTGACGACATCCTGACGACGGCTTTTGTCCTGAACATGGATCAGAAGCTGCTGTGCCGTGAAGATTGCAAAGGACTCTGCTTCCGCTGCGGCAAGAACCTCAACGAAGGTCCCTGCGACTGCAAGAGCGAGCCGGATTCCAGATTTGCTGTCCTGCAGCAGCTGCTGGACAGGAAAAAGTAGACAATGTGCCGAAAAGGCATTTCGATCAAGGAGGTGTACCGAAAATGGCAGTACCGAAGAGAAAAGTTTCCCGCGCAAGAAGAGATAAGAGACGCAGCTCCCACTGGAAACTGGCGATCCCCGGTGTCGTCGCTTGCCCGAAGTGCGGCGAGCCCCGCCTGCCTCACAGAGCTTGTAAGGCTTGCGGCTATTACAACGGCCGTGAAGTGATCGCTGTCGAGTCGGCAGAGTAATTTCGCTCGATACGAGAATGAGAGGGAGGCGTTTGCCTTCCTCTTTTCTTTTGCCGCCTGTCCGAAGCCGGAGAAGGCCGCGGATGCCGAAGGCCCGCGCCCGCACGGCGGATTTCTTTCAATTAAGGAGGGTAAACCATTATGGCAAAGCCCATTGTAGCCATCGTCGGCCGGCCGAATGTCGGCAAGTCGATGCTTTTCAACAAACTGACCGGACGCCGCATGGCGATCGTCGAGGATACGCCCGGCGTGACCCGCGACCGCATCTACGGCGACTGCGAGTGGTGCGGCAGGAGCTTCCTGCTGGTCGATACCGGCGGCATTGAGCCGGGCACCGACAACGACATGCTCAAGTTTATGCGCCGTCAGGCGGAGATCGCCATTCAGACGGCCAACGTGATCGTCATGGTCGTGGACGTGACCGTCGGACTGACGGCGGCGGACGCGGAGGTCGCCACGATGCTCAAGCGGTCGAAGAAGCCGGTCGTGCTGGCGGTCAACAAGTGCGACCAGACCGGCGGCGTCAACCCGGAGGCCTATGAATTCTACGGTCTTGGTCTCGGCGAACCGATCGAGGTCTCCGCGATCCACGGCCACGGCACAGGCGACCTGCTGGATGCCTGCGTCGAGGCATTCCCGGAGGATGACGAGGAGGAATACGACGAGGACGTCATCAAGGTCGCCATCATCGGCAAGCCGAACGTCGGCAAGTCG
The DNA here is from genome assembly GCA_000436735.1 of Firmicutes bacterium CAG:170. GTDB lineage: Bacteria > Bacillota > Clostridia > Oscillospirales > Oscillospiraceae > CAG-170. The sequence continues at coordinate 42,467 of FR887244.1, read as the reverse complement.
AGCCTGCTCAACCGCATTCTCGGCGAGGAGCGCGTGATCGTCTCCGACGTGGCCGGTACGACCCGCGACGCCATTGACAGCTATTTTGAGAACGAATGGGGCAAGTACCTGTTTATCGACACGGCGGGAATGCGACGCAAGTCCAAGGTGGACGACGCCGTGGAGCGCTACAGCAATATGCGCTCCGTCTCCGCCATCGAGCGCGCGGATGTGTGCCTTATCCTGATCGACGCCAACGAGGGCGTGACGGAGCAGGATACGAAGGTCGCGGGCCTTGCGCACGAGGCCGGAAAGGCGTGTATCATCGTCGTCAACAAGTGGGACGCCGTCGAGAAGGACACAAACACCATGAACCGCATGACCGAGGATGTGCGGCGTGACCTGAGCTATATGCAGTATGCGCCGGTCATGTTCATTTCGGCGCTGACGGGCCAGCGCGTGGACAAGCTCTTTGAGACGATCAACGCCGTCTCCAACCAGAACAGTATGCGCATTACGACCGGTATGCTCAACAACATTCTGGAGGACGCGACCGCGCGTGTCCAGCCGCCCACGGACAAGGGCCGCCGCCTGAAGGTCTATTATATGACGCAGGTCGGCGTCAAGCCGCCGCATTTCGTTATTTTCTGCAACGACGCGAAGCTGTTCCATTTCTCCTATCAGCGCTATATCGAAAATCAGATCCGCGCTGTGTTCGGCCTGACCGGCACGCCGATCAAGATCACCATCCGCCAGAAGGGCGATAAAGAGGATACGCAGTAATTATGCAGGCTGCCGCCCATATGGGCGGCAGCACTGTTTATCCGGCATAGTACGAAAACAGCCCGCCGTCTGTTTTTCAGACGGCGGGCTTGCTGTATTAAATGCTATTGCTCAAGCTCTGACGACGCGCGAAGCTCCGGGGTGCTTTCGGGAGATCGCTCCGACTTTTGAGCGACCCTCCGCTTTTTGAAAATGACGCCGTATACCAGCCACCAGACAATGGCACTGTAGGGAAGTGCATAGAGAATATCCGCGCAGGAATGCTGCTTGATAAAGGCGGTCGAAATGCTGATAAGGATTGCGAGGGGAAGCATGACCCAGTGGAGCTTGTGCCTGCGGAAGGCGGGCGTGTACAGCGACGCGGCGTACAGCGCCACGGAGCCGATCACATGCATGCTTGGAAACACGTTCGTATTGGAGTCGGCGGCGTAAATGTGCCCGACGAGCCAGGTCGCAATGTTATGATGCTCAAAGGCCAGCGGCCGCAGATCCTGTCCGTTCGGGAAGATCATGTCGAAAATAATGACGGGAATGAAGCCGAGGCCGATGAAAGCGGTAAAGCGCTTGAAGTTCTCTGCATCCCAGAAAAGAAGATACACCGCCGTGCAGGCCAGAAGCGCCATCCACAGGCAGTAGGGAATGACAAACCACTCACAGAAGGGAATGAGATCGTCCAGCGCGATATGAACGGAATAATAATCCGTTGTGACGACCTTTTCCGCGATCACATAGAGAATGAGATAAGCGGCCCAGACGGAGATCATCCAAAAGTGGCGGTAATTATCGATGGTTCCTATTTTCGGAAAGCGATGGTTCCTTCCGCGCATAAGCGACGCAGCCCCCTGAATACATGGTAAATTGTATAGTACGATGAAACCGCCGTTAAGTCAACCGAAACACGTCGCTTCATGAAAAATTAACAATTCTGAGTGCTGCCCCTGCGGAAGAACAGCCGCTCCACACGCTTGTAGAGCAGGTAGGTGAGCAGCGAGACGAGCAGCCCCTTGAGCAGATTGAAGGGAACGACGGCAAACAGCGCCAGCGTTCCGACGCTGGTGATATGGGAGTTCACCTGTGTGCCCATGGCGACGATGGCATCGAGCGGCATTCCAAAGAGCTGGGCAAACTTCGGAATAAGGTAGAGGGCGTTGAACATGCTGCCGAATACGGTCATGACGGCCGTGCCGGTCAGCAGCGCCGCGATCGCGCCCTTGCGCGAGCGGTGCCAGTGATAGAGAATAGAGGCCGGGAGTACAAAGGAGCAGCCGACGGCGAAATTGGCGAAGTCGCCGACAAAATTGGTCGTCGTGCCCTTGAGCAGAAGCTTGAGCAGCACTTTGATGAACTCGCAGATCACGCCGGAGACCGGCCCGAGGTAGAACGCGCAGATCATGACCGGGATCTCGCTCAGATCCATTTTGTAGAACGACGGCGCAAAGAAAAGCGGGATCTCCAGCAGCATCAGGACGCCCGCGATGGCGGAAAAAATGGCGACGAAGCTGATCGTGTGCGCGGCGCTCAGACGGCGGCGTTCGCCGCGGAAGCGCTCAGCCAGCGCAGCGATCCCGGCAAGCGCCGCAGAGACCAGCAGGCAGACCAGCAGAAAGGAAAGATTTTCACGGATGCTCTGGAACAGTTCGGACATATCGATCACCTCATAAAAATAGCGCCTGAAGCGGACTTCAGGCGCACCAATGCGAGGCGGCGCAGACGGAATTTCCGTCTGCGGACTTCTTCTTCCATCCAGACTGTAAAGCGCCGCGCGGCTTCTGCCGCACGGGACTCGGACTGTCGGTACCGGATTTTCACCGGTTCAGCTTTCGCTCGCGGACTGCGCAGGCGCTGCGCCTGCATCACCGCCGGTCGGGAATTTCACCCTGCCCTGAAGAGACCGTATTCAGTTGCCCACATCATACACGTACGCCGCCTGCTTGTCAATAGGCATTTTTTCTGGTATGATACTGCGTAACAGAGACTTGCGGGAATGGGGTGATCGGATGGTCTGCGCGTTTACCGGCCACAGGCCGGAGCGGCTCCCATGGGGAGGCGACGAAACGGACGCGCGCTGCGCTGCGCTCCGGCACCGCATGGAGCAGGTCGTGACGGAGCTGCATGCACAGGGCTTTGAAACCTTTCTGTGCGGCATGGCCCGCGGCTGTGACACACTGTTTGCCGAGAGTGTGCTTGCGGTGCAGAGACGCTGCCCGGAGCTGCGGCTTGTCGCCATGATCCCATGCCCGAGCCAGCCGGACGCATGGCCGGAGGCCGACAGAGCGCGCTACAGCCGCCTGCTGGCGGCGTGCAGCGAGATCCGTGTGCTGGAGCCGTCGTACTCCGACGGCTGTATGCTCCGCCGGAACCGCGCGATGGCGGACGCGGCGGCACTTCTGGTGACGGTCTACGACGGTGGCCCCGGCGGGACGGAGGCGACGATCCGCTATGCCCGGCAGAAGGGAAAGCAGATCCTGCCGCTGTGGTATTGAGACGCTATTTCGGCATGTTGAGGCTATGCATCGTACCGCCCTGCGCCGAGGAGCACACGTCGCCGCCGATCACGGCGTTTTTGTAGATCAGCAGCGTCGCGTAATAGGTATCCTCGCTGTTCGGATAATTTGTGATCTCGTAAACGTAGCGCTTGACGCTTTTTCCGGAATATTCGTGCAGATCGAAGCCCTGCGAGATCTGGAGGTCGTTGTAGCGCTCGAAAACCTCGGACGGCTCGGTCGGGATGCGCACCTCCTGCGTCTGCTTTGGCTCCTCACAGACCTCCCAGCCGAAGGAGCCGAGATAGGCGACGCGGTCGTCATTTGTCTTGATCTCGGACGGGACGGCGGGCGCCTCCTGCGCGCCGTTTTCCGGCAGGGCGGCCTGCTTTCGGGCGGAGCTGCTCAGGCCGAGCACCAGCAGAATCACGGCGACGAAAATGAGCAGCGAAATTGCGATCAGCTTGCTTTTGGAAACTTTGGCAGTCATGATGACCATAGAGATCCCTCCTATGCCTGTTTGATCGATTGATCGGTAGTACAACCTATTGCGCTGCGCGGACAAATATGACAGAAGGAACGGTAAACCATGCAGAGACTGGATAAAATACTCTCAGACGCGGGCGTCGCCTCCCGGAAGGAGCTGCGCGGTCTGATCCGGACCGGACGGGTGCAGGTCAACGGCGTCCCGGCGCTCCGTCCGGAGGAGAAATTCGATGAAAAAACGGCGGAGCTGACGATCGACGGCGCACCGGTGGAGAAGCTGCACACGGTGCTCCTGATGCTGCACAAGCCAGCAGGCTATGTGACCTCGACCGACGATCCCGGAGGGCCGAGCGTGCTGGAGCTGATCCCGGAGCGCTTCCGGCGCTTCGGCGTAATGCCGGTCGGCAGGCTCGACAAGGCAACGGAGGGGCTGCTATTATTTACAAACGATGGCGTATTGGCCCACCGGCTCATCAGCCCGCGCTCTGGCGTCTGGAAGCGCTATTACGCCGAGCATACCGGCGAGGCGGGAGAAGAGGATGTCCGCGCCTTTGCAGAGGGAATGACCCTCGGAGACGGCACGCAGTGCCTCCCGGCGCGGCTGACACCGCTCGGGCCGGGGAGAAGTCAGGTCGAAATTCAGGAGGGAAAGTACCACCAGGTGCGCAGAATGCTGGCTGCAAGGGGAATGCCGGTCAGCTATCTCCGCCGTGAGGCGGAGGGAACCCTGCTTCTGGACGGGCTGCGGCCCGGCGAGGTGCGGGAACTTCCGCTTTCCGCGCTGGATGGCGTTTTTTGAGGGTTTTCGTCATTTTCACGGACGAATTGAAAGCGAAAAATAGAAAAATCCTGCCTGCTGTCTTGGAACTTATGACGAAGAACTATGAAAAGTTCACAAAAAAGACATCGTTTTTTGAAATAAAACGTCAAAAACCTCTTGCAATAATGCTGAATGCGTAGTATTATGTCAATGGTTGTTTGTGTAAAAAGCAATATCTTGAGGAGGGAACGTGCATGTCCAGCCGTGTTTTTCAGAGTGTGATCGTTCAGATGAAGGAGGCCACCGACCGCGTGATCGGCGTGATCGACGCCGACAGCAACGTCATTTCCTGCAGCGACACCTCCCTGATCGGAGAAAAATGGCCGGAGGCTGTCATTCGCCTGAACAGCGCGCCGGATTCGATCGTCGTGGTCGATCATAAGACCTTCAAGCCGCTCGTCAGCTGGAGCGCCTACTTTGACTACGCCGTCTTTGCCGAGGGCGACGACGAGACCGCCCGCAGCCTCTGCGTGATGGCCTATGTCGCGCTGAACGGCGCCAAGACCTATTACGAGGAAAAGCATGATAAGGGGACGTTCGTCAAGAACATCATCACCGATAATATCCTCCCGGGAGATATCTATATCCGCGCAAAGGAGCTGCACTTCGTGACCGACGTGCCGCGCGCGGTGTTCCTGATCCGTCAGGTATCGCGGGCCGATGTTGCGGCGGTGGACGTGCTGGCGGGCAT
>FR887244.1:28523-37206 GCA_000436735.1 Firmicutes bacterium CAG:170 | reverse complement strand
GCGGGCATGTTTCCAGACCGGCAGCAGGACTTCGTCCTGAGCGTCAACGAAACGGACATCGCCGTCGTCAAGCAGATCCTGCCGGGCACGGAGCGCGACGAGCTGATCCGCATTGCCCAGCAGATCGAGGAGACGCTCAAGACGGAGCTGTTCATCAAGACCGTCATCGGCATCGGCACGGTCGCGGGCCATCTGCGCGAGCTGGCCGACGCCTATAAGGAGGCGCAGGTCGCCATCGAGGTCGGCAAGGTGTTCGACACCGAAAAGACCATCATCAACTATGAAAATCTCGGCATCGGCCGCCTGATCTATCAGCTTCCGACGACGCTGGGCGAGATCTTCCTGTCTGAGGTGTTCAAGAAGAATTCCATCGACACCCTCGATCAGGAAACGCTGTTTACCATCAACAAATTCTTTGAGAACAATCTGAACGTCTCCGAGACCTCCAGAAAGCTCTTTGTCCACAGAAATACGCTCGTCTATCGGCTTGAGAAGATCAAGAAGCTCACCGGTCTCGACCTGCGTGAATTTGACGACGCGATTATCTTCAAGGTCGCGCTCATGGTCAAGAAATATCTGGTCTCGCGGGAGAACCGGATCATCTGATCCGGCCGACGGGGATCGTTCCACATCGGGAGAGTAGCATGATTGAATTAAGCAATGTCGTAAAAACATATGATCCCGGCGTCAAGGCGCTCAACGGGATCTCCCTGAAGATCGACGACGGAGAATTCGTCTTTCTCGTCGGTCCGTCCGGCTCCGGAAAATCCACCATCATCAAGCTCCTGACGGCAGAGCTGGAGCCGACGGCGGGCAGCGTTCTGGTCAACGGCTTCGTGCTGGAAAAGATCCGCCCGCGCGCCATTCCGTATCTGCGCAGAACGCTGGGCGTCATTTTTCAGGACTTCCGGCTGATCGAGAACAAGACGGTCTATGATAACGTGGCGTTCGCCATGCGCGTGATCGGTGCGGGCGAGGGTGCGATCAAGAAGCGCGTTCCGTATGTGCTGGACCTGGTCGGACTGGAAAACAAGGGCCGCCGCCTTCCGCACGAGCTTTCCGGCGGTGAGCAGCAGCGTGTCGCCATCGCGCGTGCGCTGGTCAATAACCCCAGTGTCATCATCGCCGACGAGCCGACGGGCAACCTTGACCCCTCGCGTTCGCTCGAGATCATGATGCTGCTCGAGCAGATCAACGCGCTCGGAACGACCGTCATGGTCGTCACGCACGAGAAGGAGCTGGTCAACCGCTTCACCAAGCGCGTCGTGGCCATCGACGAGGGAAAGATTATCAGCGACGGAATGGACGGGTACTACTTACATGAAAAAGAATAATATCGGATATTTGCTCCGTGAGGGCTTCCGCGGCGTGTTCCTGCATGGGTTCATGTCCTTCGCGGCGGTCTGCGTCACGGTGGCGTGCTTGATTATTATGGGCACCTTCAGCCTTGTGCTGTATAACGTCCATGTCATGATCGTCGATCTGGAAAAGGAAAATCAGGTCCTTGTCTACATCGACGAGGACTACTCCGAGGCCGAGGCCAAGAGCGTCGGCTCCCGGATCAATCTGATCTCCAACGTCCATGAGGCAAAATTCGTCTCGCGTGAGCAGGCACTTGACAATTTCGTCGGCAAGCAGAGCGACACGACCGCCTTCAACGGCGTGGACGCCTCCATCCTGCGCGACCGCTATGAGGTCACGGTCGAGGACAACAGCCTGCTCGAGCAGACGGTCGCCGAGATCGAGAAGATCGACGGCGTGGCGGAGGTCAGCGCGCATTACGAGATCGCAAACGGCTTTCAGTCGCTCCAGAAGGTATTGAACATCGCGTCCATGGTCATCATCATCGTACTGTTTGTGGTGTCGCTGTTCATCATCTCCAATACCGTCAAGCTGGCCATGTACTCGCGCAGCGAGGAGATTGCCATTATGAAGATGGTCGGCGCGACCAACAGCTTTATCCGCCTGCCGTTCGTGGTCGAGGGCTTTATTCTTGGCATGATGGGCGCAGTCATCGCATTCTTCCTCGAATGGGGGCTGTACGACTTCCTTCAGGCGAAGATCGCGGTCGTCGATACGCTCCGACTGTTCCAGATCGTTCCGTTCGCGGAGGTCATTGAGCTTGTGGCCATCTCCTATGCGCTGACCGGCTTTGCTGTCGGCGTTGTGGGAAGCCTGCTGTCCATCCGCAAGTTCCTCAAGGTTTAAGGGGAGGCCCCGGCATGAAATTCCTGAAAGGCAACGGCAGGAGAAGACTCCTGTGCTGGCTGCTGGCGCTGCTGCTCCTGCTGTCGGCGGGCGCCATGACGCTGACGTCTCCGGCCTCCGCCGCCAGCTCAAAGGAGCTTCAGCAGGAGCTGGACAAGCTCCGTGCACAGCAGTCTGAGCTGCGGAAGCAAAGCTCCGAGCTGGAATCGGAGATCAAAGAGAATCAGAAGCAGACCCAGACGGTCATTGAGCAGAAATATGACATCGACCGTCAGATCACGCTTTCCAGCGAACAGATCGACAACCTCAACGCACAGATTCAGCAGTACAATCAGCTGATTGCGCAGAAGCAGGAGCAGGCCGAAGCCTCCGAGGCGGAGGAAGAGGCGCTCCAGCAGCAGTATAAGGTGCGGCTGCGCGCCATGGAGGAGACGGGAAGCATTTCCTACTGGTCGATCCTGTTTCAGGCGAACAGCTTCTCCGACCTTCTTGACCGGGTCGATATGATCCATGAGATCGCAAAATCCGACCAGATCATGATGAAAAAGCTCTCCGAGGCGACCGCCGCGGTCGAGCAGCTCCGCAGCGAGCTGGAGCAGCAGAAAAGCGAGCTGCAAACGGCGCAGGGAGAGCTGAGCGCGCAGGAGGCGGTCTTGGAGCAGCAGCGCGCCGAGGCCGACGAGCTGCTTGTGAAGATCGCCGAGGAAAGCGAAAAAATGACGGCGGAATACCAGGGCTATCTCGATCAGGAGGCAGCGCTTTCTGCCCAGATCGCCAAGTCTCAGCAGGAGTATTATCAGGCCCTTTCGAGAGAAGAGGCTGAGCGCCTTGCCGAGCAGAACAAAAACAATAATTATGTCCCGGATAAAAACGGCACGAGCGGCTTCCTGTACCCGCTGCCGTATCAGGTCGCCATCACCGATTCCTACGGCTACCGCACACACCCCGTGAGCGGCAAGAGGGGAACATGGCACAACGGCGTCGATCTGGCCGCCGGCTCCGGCACGTCGATCTACGCCTCAAAGAGCGGAACGGTCACGACGGCTGTGAATTCTTCCATCTGGGGCAATTACGTTGTCATCAATCACGGAGACGGCTTCTCGACGCTGTATGCGCATATGCAGGGCCTGATCGTTTCCGTCGGCGATTACGTCAAGCAGGGGCAGACGATCGGCTATGTCGGCTCGACCGGCCTTTCGACCGGCCCGCACCTGCACTTTACCATCTACTATAATGGCTCGGACGTCAACCCGATGTCCTATATCGGCTGACGAAGGCCGGATGGCAGGAGGAAATTATGAGATCCAGTAGAACAAAAATCGTGCGAATCATTTCCATTGTCCTTGCGGCGGTGATCCTGCTTTCGCTGGTGTCCACCGCGCTGATCGTCATGGTCCATGCGGGTCCACCTCGCTGATCGTCATGGTCCATGCGTCCAGCTCTTCCGAGATCAAATCGAAGCTTGCCGACCTCCGTGCGAAGCAGGCGGAGATCCAGAAGCAGAGCGACGAGCTGGAAAAGAGCATCGCGGAAAACAAGGATCAGACCAAGACGTTGGTCAGCCAGAAGGCGGAGATCGATCAGGAGATGGAGATGTCCCGCCAGAAGATCGAAAATCTCAACGAGCAGATCCAGCAGCTCAATCTGCTGATCGCCGAGAAGCAGACGGAGCTGGAAGCCTCCGTTGCAAAGGAAGAGGCGCTTCAGAAGCAGTACAAGGCGCGGCTTCGGTCGATGGAGGAGACGGGAAGCGTCTCGTATTGGTCAATTCTGTTCCGGGCCAGCAGCTTCTCCGATCTTCTGGACCGTGTGGATATGATCCGCGAGATCGCGGAATCCGATCAGCTCATGCTCAAGCAGCTTTCCGCGGCGACGCAGGCCGTCGAGACGGAGCGCGCCGATCTTGAGCAGCAGAAGCTGGATCTCCAGCAGACGGAGGATGACCTTGCGGTCGAGCAGGCAGAGCTGGAAACGAAGCGCGCCAAGGCAGATACCCTCATCACGCAGATGCAGGTGGAATATGCCTCGCTTTCGGATGAGTTCCTTGCGGCGGAGGCCGACGAGGCCGCAGTCCGTGAGCAGATCAAGAAGGCGGAAACGGATTACTTCAATGCGCTTGCCAAGGAGCAGGCGGCAGCCGCCGCTGCGGCTGCTGCGGCCAACAAGCCCTCCAGCGGCAGCAATAGCAGTTCCTCGTCCTCTTCGGGCGGCGCTTCCTCCGGCGGCTTCGCGTTCCCGCTGGCCTATTCCACGGGTGTGACTTGTGCCTACGGACCGCGCGTCCATCCGATCAACGGCAATAAGAGTTTCCATTACGGCGTCGATCTGGCCGCAGGGATGAACACGGAGATCTACGCGACGAAGAGCGGCACGGTCACCGGCGCAACCTATGGTGAGGCGAACGGCTATTATGTGACGATCAACCATGGCGACGGATATTCCAGTATCTATGCGCATATGACAAACTATGTGGTCTCCGTCGGCGACTCCGTCAAGCAGGGACAGCTGATCGGCTATGTCGGTACGACCGGCTGGTCCACCGGTCCGCATCTGCACTTTGAGATCCTGTATAACGGCTCGAATGTCAACCCGATGAACTACATATCCCTTCCCTGAGAATTAGACGCATCCCACAGCCCGTTTTCGGGCTGTGGGTCCGTTTCTGAAAGAGGTAATTGCCTGTGAAAAAGCCCGTCAAGATCTTGCTCCTTGTTTTATTGTTCCTGTTCGCCATCGGCGTGACCTTCTTTATCACCTATCGCGAGGCTGGCGCCCTTTACAGGCTGGAGATGTCCTCCGGCTCCTCTGCTTCGCTCAAAACAGCGGAGATCAGTTCCTATCTCGAACGCTACTTTATTGATGATTACGACGAGAAGGAGCTTGCCGACGCAGCCGCGGAGGCAATGGTTGAGGCGACCGGCGACCGCTGGAGCTATTATCTCAGCGCGGAAGAATACGCCGACTACGAGGAAATGATGAACAACGCCTATGTCGGCATCGGCGTGACCATCCTGGAAAGTGAGGACGACGGCGGGCTGCGCATCGAGAGCGTGACGCCGGGAGGCCCGGCGGATGAAGCCGGGATCCATGTCGGCGACATTCTGATCTCCGTGGAGGGCCAGAGCGCGCTGGAGCTTGGCACGAGCGGCACGCGCGACGTTGTGCGCGGCGAAGAGGGGACGGACGTTCATCTGACCATCCGGCGGGATGGAAAGGACATGGAGCTGACGGTCACACGCAGGAGCATCGAGACCGAGGTCGCGTCCTGCGAGATGCTGGACGGTAAAATCGGCTATATCAAGATCGCAAACTTTGACAACCGCTGCGCCAACGAGACCATTGACTGCATCGAGCAGCTGCTCGCACAGGGCGCGAAGGCGCTCCTTTTTGACGTTCGCTTCAACGGCGGCGGTTACAAGGACGAGATGGTGAAGGTCCTCGACCGGCTGCTGCCGGAGGGCGAGCTGTTCCGGAGCGTGGATTACACCGGCGCGGAGGAGATCGACACCTCGGACGCCGAGTGCGTGACGCTCCCGATGGCCGTCCTTGTCAACGAGGACAGCTACTCTGCGGCGGAATTCTTCGCCGCGGCGCTTCAGGAGTATGACGCGGCGCAGGTCGTCGGCAGCAAGACGACCGGCAAGGGCAATTTCCAGACGGCGTTCCGGCTTTCGGACGGTTCGCTCCTGAATATCTCCATCGGCAAATACTTTACGCCCAACGGCGTGAGCCTGTCGGAGACCGGCGTGACGCCGGATGTGGAGCTGGATCTTTCGGACGACGATTATCTGGCGCTCTACATGGGCACGCTGGAGCATGCGGACGATGCGCAGCTTCAGGCGGCAGTCCGGCTTCTGCGCGAGAAAATCTCTTGACAGATCCAGGCAGATGCTTATATAATGACAACCGATTATAGGCGGAAAAGGCGTTTCGCCATGCAGTTTTAATTTGGAAGGACGGACAATTATGGCAAAGGAATTCAAAATCAGCACATTGCGTCTGAAGGAGCTTGAGCAGGAGCTTCAGTATTTGAAAACCACCCGCGAAAAGGAAGTCGCGGAGCAGATAAAGGAAGCGCGTTCCTTCGGTGACCTTTCCGAGAACAGCGAATACGACGAAGCGAAAAATGAGCAGGCGAAGCTTTATGGCCGCATCGCAGAGGTCGAGAACATCCTTGCGCACGCGGTCATCATCGACGAGACCGAGGAAGCCGCAGGCGTGATCGGCCTTGGCTGCACGATCAAGGTGCAGGATCTGGAGACCGGCGACGAGGAGCTTTACGCCATCGTCGGCTCGCAGGAGGCAAACCCGATGGAGTGCCGTATTTCCGATGACTCTCCGTTCGGCAAGGCGATGCTCGGCCACAAGGCCGGCGATACCGTAGAGATCGAGGCTCCGGTCGGAGCGCTCCGCTATAAGGTGCTGACTGTAGAAAAGTAACAAATGAGAGTGGGGTGCGTCCCCGGAGGAAGCTATGGCACAGGAAAAGAATCAGGAAGTTCAGAATGAAGTATCCGTAGGCGATCAGATCAAGGTGCGCCGCGAAAAGCTGGCCGCGCTTCAGGCGGAGGGAAGAGATCCCTTCCAGCTGACGAAGTTCGTCGTGACGAGCAATGCGCAGGAGATCAGGGACCATTTCGACGAGATGGAGGGGAAACCTGTTTCCATCGCCGGACGCATGATGTCCAAGCGCGGGATGGGCAAGGTCTCCTTCTGCGATATTCAGGACAAGACCGGCCGCATCCAGCTCTACGCCCGCAAGGACGAGATGGACGAGGAGGAATATAACCGCTTCAAGAAGTACGACATCGGCGATATCGTCGGTATCGACGGCGAGGTTTTCCGCACCCAGCGCGGCGAAATGTCCGTGCGTGCAAAGACCATCACTCTGCTCTCCAAGTCTCTGCTGCCGCTGCCGGAGAAGTTCCACGGCCTGACCGATAAGGAGACGCGCTACCGTCAGCGCTATGTCGATCTGATCGTGAATCCCGAGGTCAAGCGGAATTTCATTATCCGTTCGCAGTTTATCAAGCATCTGCGGGACTATCTGGACAATATGGGCTATATCGAGGTCGAGACGCCGGTTCTGAACACCATTGCAGGCGGCGCGGCGGCACGTCCGTTTATCACGCACCACAATACGCTCGACATTGATATGTATATGCGCATTGCGACGGAGCTTCCGCTCAAGCGCCTGATCGTCGGCGGCATGGAGCGCGTTTACGAGGTCGGCCGTATCTTCCGCAACGAGGGCATGGACCCGAAGCACAACCCGGAGTTCACCACCGTCGAGCTGTATCAGGCTTATGCGGATTTCCACGACATGATGGATATTGCCGAGGGTGTTTACACCACCTTTGCGCAGAAATATCTTGGCACCTATGAGCTGGAGTGGATGGGTGAGAAGGTCGATCTGACGCCCGGCTGGCCGCGTCTGACGATGGTGGAGGCTGTCAAGAAATATGTCGGCGTTGACTTTGGCGCGATCACCGACGATTCAGAGGCCGTTGCGGCGGCCAAGGCCGTCGGCGTGGAGCTGGCGGAGGCCGCTGAAAAGACGTGGGGCAATGCACTCTATGCCTGCTTCGACCAGAAGGTCGAGGAGCACTTGGTGCAGCCGACGTTTATCACGATGTACCCGGTCGAGGTCAGCCCGCTGACCAAGCGCAGCCCGGCAGACCCGCGTTTGACAGAGCGCTTTGAGTTCTTCATCTGCCGCAGCGAGATGGGCAATGCCTACTCCGAGCTGAACGACCCGATCGACCAGCGCGCGCGCTTTATGAAGCAGGTCGAGCAGCGTGAACGCGGCGACGACGAGACGGAAATGCTCGACGAGGATTTCCTGACAGCTCTGGAATACGGTATGCCGCCCACGGGCGGTATGGGCATGGGCATTGACCGTGCGGTCATGCTCTTCACCGGTGCGGACACCATCCGCGACGTCATCCTGTTTCCGACAATGAAGCCTCTGGATCTGCCAAAGACAAAAAAGCCGGAGGAAGTCGGTATCATCGGCGGCGCGACGGGCACGGTCGAGATCGAGGTCAAGGACGAGCCGATCGACTTCTCCAAGGTCGAGATCGAGCCGCTCTTTAAGGACTTCGTGGACTTCGAGACGTTCTCGAAATCCGACTTCCGCGCCGTGAAGGTCAAATCCTGTGAAGCGGTTAAAAAGTCCAAAAAACTCCTGAAATTCGTGCTGGATGACGGAACTGGCACCGACAGAGTGATTCTTTCCGGTATCCACGAATACTATGAGCCGGAAGAATTGGTCGGAAAAACGTGCGTCGCCATCACGAACCTGCCGCCCAGACCCATGATGGGGATTGCCTCTGAGGGTATGCTCATCTCCGCTGTCCACCACGAAAACGGCGAGGAACGGCTGCACCTGCTGATGGTCGATCCTCACATTCCGGCAGGCGCAAAGCTCTATTGATTGCACCCAAATTGTCGGTACTTACGCCACAACTTACGC
>FR887244.1:24914-28491 GCA_000436735.1 Firmicutes bacterium CAG:170 | reverse complement strand
ACGCCAATTTACTCCGAGCTTACGCCAAAAATGCGTCCCCAATTCTGCGATTGCAGACAAGTTCCGGTAGCATACGATAAGTTCCTATGATTTAAGCCCGCTGATTTCGGTCAGCGGGCTTTCTATTTCTGGAGCTGCCTCTTAGTGAGACAGCCCCCTTTTATGTGGAATACTACGAAAGCTCGGCGGTGCTGCGCATCCTCCTCCGGAGAAGCGCCATACAGATGCTGATGCAGAGCATTACAGCCGCCACGCAGACCCAGCCGAAGCCGACCGAATAAAGCGGAAGCCTGCGCGCGAGTGTGCCGAGCGCACCGAGTGGGACACCGGCCGTATCCAGCGCATAGACGACGCTGACAAGCCCCGTTCCGGCGACGGTGAGCGGATAGACATAGCTGTTCTGCTTCCAGAGGCCGTGGCTCAGACCCAGAAGGATCAGCATGATGGAGACCGGATAGATCGCGTTCAGGATCGGGACGGAAATGTTTAGAATGGTGCTCAGACCGAGGTTGCAGATCAGGAAGGAAACACCGGTAATGACAAACACCCAGCTCCGGTAGGAGAGCTTGCGGAAGAGCACCGAAAAATACTGTGAGATGGAGTGGATCAGGCCGACGCAGGTCGTCAGGCAGGCAAGCGTGAAGATGGCGGCCAGCAGAACGGCGCCCGGCTCACCGAAAAGCTGGAACACGATGCGGCGGAGCGTCCACGCGCCGTTCTCCTGAATGGCATAGACACCTGAGGAGCACATGCCCATATACGCAAGCAGAATATAGACGAGCGCGAGGATCGTTCCGGCAAAAACGCCTGCCAGCACGGTATGGCGCATTTTTTCGCGCTTTTCCTCCAGACCGAAGCCGCCGAGCGTTGCAGCAATGACAAGGCCGAAGTTCAGAGCCGCAATGGTGTCCATGGTCTGATAGCCGTCGGAAAAACCCTTGAAAAAGGGTGCGGCGGCGTAATCCTGCTGCGGCGCGGCGACATGGACGCTCCCACGAAGTAGGAAGTTCACGAACAGGAACCCGAGAAGCAGGAGCAGCGCGGGCGTCAGGACATGGCCGATCCGGCTGACGAGCTTGCTTGGCGTGAGGCAGAGCCAGAGGGCGGCGAAGAAGAAAACGAAGGAGTACACCGCCATCCAGACAGAGACGCTTGCGCCCTCCGGAAGATACGGCGCGACGGCCATTTCAAAGGGCACGGAGGCTGCGCGCGGGATGCCGAGGCCCGGGCCGATGGAAAGGTAGATCAAAACGGCGAAGATCAGGCCGAAGCGGGGACTTACCTGTTGGCCAAGTCGGTCGAGGCCGTCGAAGCGGGCGACCACAACGACGCCGAGTACCGGCAGAACGACTGCCGTGAGCAGAAAGCCGAGCAGCGCCGGAATGGTTTGCGCACCGGCGTTCTGGCCGAGGAACGGCGGAAAGATCAGATTTCCCGCGCCAAAGAACAGGGAAAACAGCATAAAGCTGACCAGAAGCATGTTTTTCTTACTCAGTTTCATTTTTTCGTCCTCTTTTTCTGAAAATAAAAAAGACCCGTCTCAAATTGCTTTGAGACGAGCCTTGATATACGATCAATACCCGCGGTACCACTCAAATTGCACAGCCGGAGGCTATGCCGCTTTCAGGCTCCAACAAGCCCTAGGCACTGACGCAGCCTGCGCGGAGATCCCTACTTGCAAGGCGTTGGGGATTCAGCTCAAAAGGGATAAGATCCTGAACATTGTCTGCCGGGCTTTCAGCACCCCCGGCTCTCTGTGAGACGCACGAACAGATCCGTCTTTGTCATCGCTTTTCTATGGCGTCAGCCGACGCATTTGTCAGCAGCATCATAGCATTGCCGAGCGGAATTGTCAAGGTCAGTTTCTGGAAGGGAAGCGACGCTTTTTACAGCGAATCAGCAAGCGCCGGAGCTGCGGAGCGTGCGGAAGCAGGCATGCGGTCAAGGAAAGCCGCCGGAACGGACTCCGTCCCGGCGGCTGCGGCTTGAATGCTCGATGTGCTCAGCGCCTGGCGATCAATTCACATTCGACCAGTACGCCCTTTGGAAGTGCAGAGACCTCCACGCAGGAGCGCGCGGGGTAGGGTGCTTTGAAGTATTCGGCATAGATGGCGTTGAACGCGGCAAACTGGCTGAGGTCGGTCATAAAGACCGTCGTTTTCACAACGTTGGAAAGCGACATTCCTGCCTCAGCGAGAACGGCCTGAATGTTGGCAAACATCTGGTGCGCCTGCGCTTCCAGCCCGCCCTTGGCTACAAGGCCGGTCTCCGGTACAAGAGGAATCTGGCCGGAGAGAAAAACAAGGTCGCCGCAGTCGATGGCCTGCGAGTACGGGCCGACGGCAGCCGGGGCATTTTTTGTGCAGATAACATTCATAAAGCAGTTCCTCCTTATTTTTGCTGCGTGAGACGCTCGCGCTTCCAGTCAAGATAGTCGTCGTAGGTTCCGGGACGGTCAAGGATTGTGCCGTCCGGCTGGAACTCAATGACGCGGTTGCAGGCCGTCTGCAAAAGCTCGTGGTCATGCGAGGCCAGCAGGATATTCCCCGGGAAAGCGCAGAGGCCCTTGTTGACGGCCTGAATGGCCTCCATGTCGAGATGGTTGGTCGGCTGATCGAGCAGAATGACGTTCGCGCCGGAAAGCATCATCCGCGAAAGCATACAGCGCACCTTTTCGCCGCCGGAAAGGACGTTTACGGGCTTGAACACCTCGTCGCCGGAGAAGAGCATCCGGCCAAGGAAGCCGCGCAGATAGACGTCGTCCTTCTTCGCGGAGAACTGGCGGATCCAATCGACGAGGCTCTCGTCATGGCCGTCGAAATACTCGCTGTTGTCCTTCGGGAGATAGCTCGTCGTGACGGTCTGGCCCCACTTGACGCTGCCCTCGTCCGGCTCCAGTTCACCCATCAGAATTTTGAACATTGTGGTCTGCGCAAGCTCGTTCTCGCCGACGAAGGCGATCTTGTCGTTCTTATTGACGATGAAGCTGACCTTGTCCAGAAGCTTCACGCCGTCCACGGTCTTGGACACGTCGGTGACGAAGAGAATATCCTTGCCGACCTCGCGCTCACGCTCAAAGCCGACGAACGGATACCGCCGCGAGGAGGCGGGCATTTCCTCGACGGAGAGCTTGTCCAGAAGTCGCCGGCGGGAGGTCGCCTGCTTGCTTTTGCTCTTGTTGGCGGCAAAGCGGGCGATGAAGGTTTGCAGCTCGGCGATCTTTTCCTCGTTGCGCTTGTTCTTATTGCGGATGAGCTGCTGAATGAGCTGAGAGGACTCATACCAGAAGTCGTAGTTGCCGACGTACTGCTTGATCTTGCCGTAGTCGATGTCCACGATGTGGGTGCAGACGGTGTTCAGGAAGTGGCGGTCGTGGCTGACTACGATGACAAGACCGGTGTCCTCGTAGTCCATGATGAAGTTTTCCAGCCAGTCGATTGCCTCAATATCGAGGTTGTTGGTCGGCTCGTCGAGCAGAATGATATCAGGCTTGCCGAAAAGCGCCTGCGCAAGCAGGACCTTCACCTTCTGGCGGCCGTCCGTGTTGGCCACGAGGTCATAGCGCTGCTCGACCGGA
>FR887244.1:11064-24886 GCA_000436735.1 Firmicutes bacterium CAG:170 | reverse complement strand
GACCGGAATGCCGAGGCCCTGCAAAAGGCGGCTTGCGTCGGATTCAGCCTCCCAGCCGTCCATTTCCGCAAACTCCGTCTCCAGCTCGCTGGCGCGGAGGCCGTCGGCCTCGGTGAAATCCTCCTTTTCGTAGAGCGCGTCCTTTTCCTTCATCACGTCGTAGAGATGCTGATTGCCCATGATGACGGTGTCAAGAATGGTATATTCGTCGTATTGGAACTGATCCTGCTTGAGGATGGACATGCGCGCGCCCTGCTTGATGGCGACATAGCCGGAGGTCGGCTCCAGCTCTCCGGAGAGAATTTTCAAAAAGGTGGATTTTCCGGCGCCGTTTGCGCCGATGATGCCGTAGCAGTTGCCGGGCAGAAATTGCAGATCTGCGTTTTTGAACAGAACGGAACCGCCGAACTGCATGGCGAGATTGGATATTGTAATCATGATTTGCTCCTGTTCGGTTTTTCATTAATTGTATTATAATTGATTTTAACATAGTTTCTCCGGTTTGGAAAGGGGAAAAAGCGTCGATTTGCAGTTGGAAGGTGAAGCAGGGATTGACACGGCGAAAAAACTGTAATAGAATAATTCTGGAAGCTCTCAGACTCGCCGGAGCGCGATGTTCAGAAGGGAGAAAAAGATGAAAAGATTCCTCCGCAATTTCCTGCTGTGCGCCTGTATGATGGTGCTGCTTTCCGTGTGCGCGTTTGCCGCGCAGGTCTCCGTTTCTGATATGAAGGTCAAGGTAAACGGTGTGGAGCAGACGCCACAGGCCTATCTGATCGACGGAAATAACTATTTTAAGCTCCGCGACCTCGCCATGATGCTGCGGGAAACGCCGAGCCGGTTTGAAGTCGGCTATGACAGCGAGACCAAGACCGTTACCATGACGCCCGGGAAGGATTACACGCCGGTCGGCGGCGAGCTGGAACGCGGCGAGGATCAGTCCGCCAGCTGCACGCCGAGCGTCTGCATACTCAAGATCGGCGACAGGGAGTATTCCTACCAGAGCTATAATATCGGCGGCTACAATTACTTCAAGCTTCGCGACCTTTCGTTCTCAATCAGTCTTTCCGTTGGATATGACGGCTCGACAAGAACGGTGCTGCTGCGCTCGCTTCCGCGCCGTTTGGTCCCGGGCGATTACGACATCAACACAATGACAAATTCGGAGAAAAAGACGCTGGAGGACGGCAAAACAAAGACGATCTTCCGGTCGAATGGAAAGCTCGCGTATTATTCGATCGAGGAGGATCTGGAGGACCGCCAGCATAGAACGACGTTCTATACGGCAGACGACCGCGCCTATACGGTGTTCACGGTACAGTATGATGAAAACGACAATTTGATCAAATTTACAGCCGCCCTTGGAAACGGAATGGTGCTGGGATACAGGCAGTTGTTCTACGACGACCAGAACCGTTGGATCCGTGAAGAACACTACTATGGCGACGGTGCGATGTCGTCGTATTCCGAGGCAGAGTATGATGAAAATGGGCTGCCGTGGAAGGAGCGCGTCTACAGTGTGAATGATAAGAACGAAGTACGTCTGAGCACGGTGAATGTGTTTGAATTCCAGAACGGAGCACTCTGGAAGGTCAGCACCTATGATGCGTTCAATGTGCTTCAGAGCGAGAAGTCGTTCGCGGGACAGAGCGTCCACTCCTACGGGAGATTCAAGTTTTAAGACATTTATATTACGATCAAAAACCGGCACGGGTCGCTCCCGTGCCGGTTTTCCTTGTGAACGCTTTGTGAATTTTGCAGAAAGGACTTGCAATCCTGTCAGAATCGGCTATAATACGATTAGCACTCAAAGATAAAGAGTGCTAATTTGTGAGATACAGGACGTGACATTATGGAAAAGAAACAGTTTCAGGCGGAATCCAAGCGGCTGCTGGATCTGATGATCAATTCTATCTATACCCACAAGGAGATCTTCCTTCGTGAGATCATATCAAACGCTTCCGACGCCATCGATAAGCTGGCGTATCAGGCGCTGACGGACGACAAGGTCGGCCTCAGCCGCAGTGACTTTGCCATTACCGTCCGCGCGGACAAGCAGGCGCGCACGCTGACCGTTTCCGATAACGGCATCGGCATGAGCATGGACGAGATGGAGGACAATCTCGGTACGATCTGCCGCTCCGGCAGCCTCAAGTTCAAGCAGGAGATGGAGAAGAAGGACGAGCTGGACATCATCGGCCAGTTCGGCGTCGGCTTCTATTCGGCCTTCATGGTCGCGGACGAGGTGACGGTCGTTTCGAAGAAATACGGCTCCGACGAGGCGTTCATGTGGAAGTCGAGCGGTGCCGACGGCTATACCATCGAGCCGGCACAGCGCGACGGCGCAGGCACGGACGTCATTATGAAGCTCAAGGAGGACACGGAGGACGAAAAGTACAGCCGCTTCCTCGAGACCTACACGATCCAGAGCCTCGTGAAGAAGTATTCCGATTACATCCGTTACCCAATCAAAATGGATGTGGAGACGCAGCGCGTCAAGGAAGGCACGGCCGATTCCGATAAGCCGGAGTATGAGACTGTGACGGAGAACCGGACGCTCAACTCGATGGTGCCGATCTGGCAGAAGGCCAAGAAGGACGTCACCGACGAGGAGTACAACAACTTCTACAAGGAAAAGTTCTTTGACTTTGAGGACCCGTTGGCTGTGATCCATGCCAGCGTGGAGGGCGCTGTGACCTATAAGGCGCTGCTGTATATCCCGGCGAAGGCTCCGTATGACTTCTACACCAAGGACTTCAAGAAGGGCCTTCAGCTCTATTCCTCCGGCGTGCTCATTATGGAAAACTGCGCAGACCTGCTGCCGGACTGCTTCCGCTTTGTCCGCGGCATCGTCGATTCGCAGGATCTGAGCCTGAACATTTCGCGTGAAATGCTCCAGCATGACCGCCAGCTCAAGTTTATGGCCTCGAATCTTGAGAAGAAGATCAAGGCGGAGCTGACGAAGCTGCTGGAAAGCGACCGCGAGAAGTATGAAAAGTTCTTCTCCGTTTTCGGAATGCAGCTCAAGTACGGTATCGTTGCGGATTACGGCCAGAAGAAGGAAATGCTTCAGGATCTGCTGCTCTACTGGTCGAGCAAGCAGGATAAGCTGGTCACGCTCAAGGAATATACCGACGCCATGCCGGAGGATCAGAAGTACATCTATTACGCAAGCGGCGAGAGCCGTTCGCGCCTCGGTCAGCTTCCGCAGCTCGAGCTGCTCCGCCAGAAGGGCTACGATGTGCTGTTCATGACCGACGAGGTGGATGAGTTTGTTCCGCAGTCGCTGATGAAGTACGCCGACAAGGAGCTTCGCAACATCACGACCGAGGATCTCGGCCTTGCGACGGAGGAAGAAAAGAAGGCCGCCGAGGAGAAGGCAGAGCAGGCCAAGACGACGCTGGATTTCGTCAAGGATACGCTGGGCGACGCCGTGAAGGAGGTTCGTTTGAGCACGAATCTCGGCAGTCATCCGGCCTGCATGGTGCCGGAGGGCGGCATGACCTTCGAAATGGAGAAGTATTTCCGCCGCGTCAGCCCGGAGATGCAGGCAAAGGCTGACCGTGTGCTTGAGCTGAACCCGGATCACCCGGTGTTCGCCGCCTTGCAGCTGGCCGTTGCGCAGGACCCGGAAAAGGCAAAGAAGTATGTGAAGATCCTGCATACGCAGGCGCTGATGATGGCCGACCTGCCGGTCGAAAACGCGGGCGAGTATACCGAGCTTGTCTGCGAGCTGATGAAGTGAGCCGCAAGGGCTTGCAGATATTTCCCAATATGCGCAGTGCCGCCGCCCGGAATGGGCGGCGGCATTTTGTCTGCCGGTCTTGACCGGAACGCGAAAAATGTGCTATTCTGATAGCAAGGCGAAAGCGCCGGGAATTCAAATGAAATGAGAGGTCAGCGTTATGCTTTGTATCAAGAACGGAACCATTCACGACGCCGTACACCGCGAGGCGTATGTGGCCGATATTCTGGTCGAGGACGGGAAAATTTGCAGGATCGGTGAAAATCTGGAGGCGGAGGAAACGATCGATGCCTCCGGCCTGAACGTCTATCCCGGCTTTGTGGACGCGCACAGCCACATCGGTCTGGACGGCTACGGTGAGCCGGGCGTCGATTACAATGAGATGAACGACATCTGCTGCCCGCAGCTGCGCGCCATCGACGGCGTCGATCCCATGGATCACAGCTTCGAGCTGGCGAGAAATGCGGGCGTGACCTGCGTCTGCACAGGCCCGGGCAGTGCGAACGTCCTCGGCGGCACGTTTACGGTCATCAAGACTGCCGGTAAGCGGATCGACGACATGATCGTCAAGCAGACGGCAGCGATGAAGTGCGCCTTCGGCGAAAACCCGAAGCGCTGCTACAATTCCAAGTGCGATTCCACGCGCATGACGACCGCCGCGATCCTCCGCGAGGCGCTGATGAAGGCGCAGCTTTATCTTCGCAAGAAGGAGGCGGCAGGCGACGACCTGAGCAAGCTGCCGCCTTTTGACATGAAGCTGGAGGCGCTGATTCCTGTGCTGCGCCGTGAGATCCCGCTCAAGGCCCATGCGCATCGCGCCGACGATATCTTTACGGCCATCCGCATTGCGAAGGAGTTCGGCGTCCGGCTGACGCTCGAGCATGTGACGGAGGGACACCTGATCGCGGACGAGCTGGCTAAGACGGGACTCTGCATGGCCGTCGGCCCGTCGCTCGGACATGCGACAAAGGTCGAGGTACGCAACAAGTCCTGGCAGACGCCGGGTATTCTGAGCCGCGCCGGGTGCCATGTGTCCATTATCACGGACTGCACCGTTATCCCGCAGCAGTATCTTCCGCTGTGCGCCGGTATGGCCGTCTGCGCGGGCATGGATCCGTTTGAGGCACTCCGCGCCATCACCATCAATCCCGCCGAGCATATCGGCGTGGCCGACCGCGTCGGCTCCATCGAGGAAGGGAAGGACGCCGATATCGTGCTGACGGACGGGGACCCGTTCGAGGTCTCCACCTGCGTCCATCGTGTGCTCATCAGCGGCAAAACGGTCTATTCCGCCGAGTAAGAAGAAAATATAAGAAAATGACGCGGCATTTGCCGCGTCATTTTTGTATGCATCAAAGGTGCTGATCCTTTTTATCCTGCTGCTTCTCGTGCGCGACGAAATAGACCGCCAGCAGAATGAGCGTCAGGATATTGCTCAGGAAAAAGCCGAGTAGCGCCGTCAGCAGGAAGCTGTCCACAGAACCTCCCTCCGGCATCCGGAGGTTGCAGAAGTAGAACACCGTCGAGCCGAGAAAGGAAAGGACCGGCAGAAGCCATCCGAGCCACTTTTTCCCGCGCCGTGCGAGGAAGAATTCCAGCGCGCAGAGCGCAAGCAGTCCGATGATGGAGAGAATCGTTTTCATGCTATGCCGCCTCCCTCCGGGTCATGCGCGGAGGCGCCGCGCGCGATGGCGTCACGCTCCTCGCAGAGCTGCTCGTGCAGCTCCAGCGAGTTCCAGCCGCGGTTGGACTCCGTCAGCACACACTTGAGCGGAAATACGAGCCTCGCGGCGCGCAGCTCCTGTAAAAAGCGGCTGAATACGGACTGCGGAAAATGCGCCATGACGAGCATCTGGTCGGAGAAGCCTTCGCCGTCATAAAAGGACTCAAAGCCCTCGCAGTCCCCGGTGAAGCTTCCGACCGGCTGGATATATTCCCATTTTTCGACTGCGCGGACGCGAATGCCCATCCGCACGGCAAGTACGCGCAGCTTTGCGGCGTGCTTTGCGGGGACGCGGTAGGTGAGCAGGACAGGCTGCGGCATATCAAACGACCTCCTTGCGTGGATTTTGTAGGAAACCGGCCCAGACGAGCATGGCGGCGATCGTCCAGAAATAGACCATCATATACGGCTGCTCGAAAATGTTTTCGAAGAAGCAGTGCGCCAGCACGCCGCAGAGTCCCGCGAACATGCCCGCACAGAGGGGATAGAGCGTTCCCTCCATATGCCGCCGCTGGCCGCGGAGGCGGAAAAGCGTGCGGTTTCCGGTCCAGACGAGCGTCAGCATCATGACGGCAAAGGACGCAAGGCCGACATAGCCCATTTCCACAAGGATCTTGAGGTAATAATTGTCCATGTAGAAATACTCGATCCAGTCCATGATCTGCGTCTGCATGGCGATGGCGCCACCGAACATACCGAGGCCGTAGCCGAGCCACGGATCTGCCGAGTTCAGAAGGGCAAGCCCGGTAGCCCAGCGCTCGCTGCGGCCGCCGTTGTTGCTGGCCGCGACAAATTCATCTGTGAACAGGAAGCTGATGCGCGTGCGCACGAAGGGGACAAACATCAAAAGCGCGCAGGCGGCAAGGAGAAGGCCGAACAGCCTCCGGTCAACGAGCAGGATGAACAGCACGACCGCGATCGCCATACCGACCCACGCGCCGCGCGACATGGTGAACAGACAGGCGAAGCACATGACGAAGGTCGCAAGCCACGCGGCCAGCTTGAGCGGCTTCCTGTCTGTGTAATAGGCGAGCGCCGCCGTCATGGGCGCGAACATGACCATGAAGTCGCCCATGATATTGGGACTGCCAAAGATGGAGAACACGCGTGTGCGGACGGCGGTCTCCGCCTTGCTCATCCAGTGGGACGGCATCGGGACGCCGATGATATACTGGTAAATGCCGTGGACGGCGACGCCGAACGCGACCGCGCAGAAAAGGCTGTACAGCCATGTGAGGTCGCTGCGGTCACGCAGGAGCCGCGTGACAAGATAGAACCAGAGAATATACTGCACCGTCGCGCGGTAGCCGTCCAGCTGAATGGACGGATAGCTCCCGACGACGCACATCAGCGCGAGACCGACGCAGAAAAACGCGAAGACCGGCAGGTCGAGGGGATTTGCACGCGTCCGGACAGGCTCCTTCCGACCCATCCGTCCCCAGACGATCCAGAAGAGCACGAAAAGGATCAGCAGCTCGTCCCAGACGGAGGAGAGCAGCGGCACGGTCAGAAGCTCCCGCAGCGTATAGTCGATCAGAACGTAAACACCGAGCAGCGTCAGAAGCAGTCCCGTCACGCCGCGCCGGAACAGCCAGCCGAGCAGACGGCTTTCCCGGCCGCAGCAGGCGATCGCGGAAAAGCAGCGGTGCAGGCATGAGGCGCTCCATGTGTCCTTGAGCCGGAAGCGGCGGGAGAGCCAGCCGTTGAGGCTTTGGAGCAGGCGCGTCGTGCGTGAGGATTGAACGCAGCCGTCCTGCGCGTCAAGACGGCGGCGGAACCAGCCGCGCAGCGCGGAGTTTTTCCATGCGCAGCCGACAGCCTGATTCAGGCGGCTTCCGCGAAAGGCTGCGGAGAAAAATGCTCCGACGGCGCAGAGAATCCGCCGGACGGCGCTGCCGGAAAGCAGCCTACCCATTGCGGACCTCCAGCTCACAGATCACGCCCGCAAGCTCGAACAGCGGCGTTTTGACGTTGTACTCATATCCTGCGCGAATCTCCTGACTGGCGACCTTGTAGACATTGTTGGCCGTTGCCGCAGCGGCGTCAATGGTGATGTAGAGCGTCTGAAGGCCGTCGGGCTTTTCCGCATCGACCGGCTCCGCCTTGCAGGCGGTGATCTCCGCGTCAAGGAAAACGGCATTGTTCAGAAGCTTTTCACCGACCTGCGTCTGCGCAAAATCACAGATCTCCTTCGGGACCTCTTCGCAGCGGACGGTGTAGGATGCGCGGAGCGACTGCGTATTTGCTGCCTCGGATGCGCGCTTTCCGACAGTTTTCCAGAGCACGGCGCAGACGACGGCCAGCAGCAGGACAATTGCAAGCAGATCGATCAGATTGATTTTTCCGAACAGTCTGCCTTTTTCATCGATGAATTTCATGAGTGCCTCCTAATGGTGATTTTCATTGATTCCTGCGGCAAAGTATACTATAATGGAACCGCAGGCACTTCTTTTTATTTTATCCGATGAAGCGCCAAGAAACAAGCATAACTTCTCAAAACAGGAGAATTCTTATGAAAATCATGCATTTGATCTCCGGCGGAGACGTCGGCGGGGCCAAGACCCATGTGCTGTCGCTGCTCTGCGGGCTTGGAAAGACGCAGACGGTGCGGCTGGTCTGCTTTACGGACGGGCCGTTTGCGGACGACGCGCGAAAGCTCGGGATCGATACGCTGGTCATGGACTGCGGCGTGCCGGAGTCTGTGCGCAGGCTCAGCCGTATGATCTCCGCCGAGGGCTTCGAGATCGTCCACTGCCACGGCGCGCGCGCGAATATGATGGGCGCAATCCTGCGCCGCAAGATCCGGGTCCCGACGGTAACGACTGTTCACAGCGATTACAGGCTGGATTATCTCGGAAGGCCGCTGCACCGTCTGACCTACGGCACGATCAATACCGTTGCGCTGCGCCTGTTCGATTATCACATCGGTGTGTCCGACGCCGTGGCGCAGATGCTCATTTCGCGCGGCTTCGATCCGCAGACCATGTTCTCCATCTACAACGGTGTGGATTTCACGCCGGTCGAGCCGGCCATGAGCCGGGAGGAATTTCTGCGGAGCGTGGGCCTGACGCTGGAGCCGGACAGTGTTGTGTTCGGCATAGCGGCGCGGCTTTCGCCGGTCAAGGATATCGGAATGCTCATCCGTGCGTTTTCCATCGCACAGAAGAGCTGCCCGTCCATCCGGCTCGTGATCGCGGGCGAAGGGGAGGAGCGCGAAAAGCTCGAAGCGCTGGCTGCAGAGTTGTGTGCGCCTGGCACCTGCGCCTTTGCCGGATGGGTCTCCGACACCGACAGCTTTTACAGCGCCATCGATGTCAATACGCTGTCCTCGCTTTCTGAGGCGTTCCCGTATGCGCTGCCCGAGGGCGCGCGGATGCACTGCGCGACGATCGCAACGGCGGTCGGCGGCGTGCCGTATATCATCGAGCCGGGCGTGACGGGCCTTCTGACTCAGCCGCGCGACTATGAAGCCTTTGCGCAGCATATCCGAACGCTGGCCGAAAACGGGGCGTACCGCCTCCAGCTGGCTGAAAACCTGCATGAGCGCGCCTCGCGGCTCCTTTCCATCGAGGCGACTGTGTCCCATCAGATACAGATCTATGAAACCATCCTTCGCCGGGAGCGCGCGCCGAAGAAAAAGCGCAGCGGCGTCCTGATCTGCGGCGCCTATGGAAAGGGAAACGCAGGCGACGACGCGATCTTAAAGGCAATCGTCCGGCAGATGAAGAACATCGACGAAGATATGCCTGTCTATGTGCTTTCCCATAACCCCATCGAGACACGGAAGAAATATTATGTCGGCTCGGTGCATGTGTTCAACCCGTTTGCTTTCTGGCACGTCATGCGACGGACGAAGCTCTATCTGTCCGGCGGCGGCAGCCTCATTCAGGATCAGACGAGCAGCCGCTCGCTCTGGTATTATCTCTGGAGCATCCGCCTTGCAAAGCTGGCCGGAAACCGCGTCCTGATGTACGGCTGCGGCATCGGCCCCGTGAACAGCGCACGCAACCGGAAAATGGCGGCGAGGATCATCAACCGCTGCGTGGACGCCGTCACGCTGCGCGAGGATATGTCCCTTGCGGAGCTTCGCGCGATGGGTGTTGTAAAGCCGGATATCCGCATTACCGCAGACCCGGCGCTCCTGCTTCAGCCGGGAGAGCCCGGCGCGGTGGAGAGCTTCCTGCAAAGTCAGGGGCTTTCGCCGGATGGAGCCTATGCGCTCTATGTGCTGCGCCCGTGGCCGGGCTTTGAGGAACGGAAGAAGAGCTTTGCCGCGGCGGCGGAGGCCGTGCGCGCGCAGTATGGGCTGACGCCGGTCTTTTTTGCGCTCGAGCCGGACCGGGATACGCAGCCCTGCCGCGAGGTCGCGGAGCTTCTGAGTGGCGGCAGCTTCTTTATTTCCGCGCCGCAGGACGAGCGGCTCATCATCGGCATGATGCGGAAAATGCGCGTTGTTGTTTCGATGCGCCTGCATACGCTGATCTTCGCGTCCAGCGTCAGCGCAAAGCTGGCGGCGGTCTCCTACGATCCGAAGGTGACGGGCTTCATGCGCTACATCGGGCAGAAGCACTGCATCGCCTTTGAGGATGTGACGCAGGAGAGGCTGACGGAGCTGATCGGCCAGACGCTGGCGGACGACGAGCCGTACTGCGTCGAGCATCTGCGGCAGCTTGCCGCGGAAAATGAAAGCGCCGCGCGGGCGCTTCTGGAGGATACAGAATGAAACAGATCGTTTGCCTTGCCACATCGCCGTGGTTTCCGATCCCGACCCGCAAGCAGCAGGTCATGAGCCGCATCCCGGACGCGGAAATTCTCTATTTTGATCCGTCCGTGAGCGTGATCGCGCCGCTCAAGGACAAAAAGGCGCGTCCGATGCTCACGGCGTATAAAAAGGAGGGCTTTCGGCCGCAGAAGAATATCACGGTCTACAGCCTGCCGCCGGTGCTTCCGTTTTTCAACAAGTCCCGCGCCATCAACCGCGTCAATCAGAAGCGCATCGCCGCCTATGTGCGGAAGATCATGAAGCGGCACGGCTTTGAAAAGCCGCTTCTGTGGGTCTATTCGCCGGTGACGGTGGACGCTGTGGAGCATATCCCGCACAGCGCGCTGGTCTACGACTGCGTGGACCGTCACTCAGCCTACGGCGGATTGATGGATCCGGCGCTGGTGGACGCGGAGGAGCTGGAGCTGGCAGGGAAGTGCGGCATGGTTTTTGCGACGGCGGCTCCGTTGGCGGAGCGCCTCCGCGCTGCAAACCCAAAGGCCCGCTTTATTCCGAACGGAGCGAATTTCGAGCGCTTTTATCAGGCGTCGCAGCCGCAGCCGGTTCCTTCGGAGCTGGCGGCGCTGCCGCACCCGATATTCGGCTTTGTCGGCGCGCTTCAGCCCTGCATCGAGTACGGCTTCGTCGAGCATGCGGCCAAGGCGCACCCGGAATGGAGCTTCGTATGGATCGGCGGAGAAAAGCCGGGGGCGGATGTGTCCGCACTCAAGGCGCTGCCGAACTGCCATTTTCTCGGTATCAAGCCGAACGAGCAGCTGCCGCAATACCTTGCACATTTCGACGTGTGCCTCAATCTGTTCGCAAGCGGCCCACTGAGCAAGGACGTCAGCCCGCTCAAGTTCTATGAGTATCTTGCGACCGGAAAGCCCATCGTCTCCACACGCCAGCCGGATCAGATCCTGCATTATGCGCCGCTCATCCATATTGCGGACACGGCGGACGAATTCGTGGAGAAATGCGCCGAGGCGCTCTCGGACACGCAGCCGGAGCGTGTGCGCGCCCGCATCGAGGAGGGGCGGAAAAGCTCGTGGGACGCCCGCGTAGAGCAGATGTGCGAGATCCTGCGCAGCGAAAAAATTCTTTGATAGGCAAAAAAGAGCATCTCACGGGAGATGCTCTTTTTCGTTATTCTGCTGTTCTGGCGCAGCCGGTGCAGCTCTGCGACGGCGGAATACAGGCGTCGTTCTTGCTGGGGAAAAAGGCGTCCATCGGGAACTCAATCTGCCCAAAAACGTCGCACGGGCTTTCCGCGCCGGAAACGCCGGAATTCGGGCACTGCTTGGTGGGGATGCAGTAGTCGAAGGTCGGGATCAGCAGCTGCGTCGAGCGCTGAAGGCGCGTGATGGAGAACTGACCGATCGTGACATGCAGGCGCTTGCATTCTCCCTTGAGCACCAGCTCCTGATCGAAGCAGGCGAGGATCGGCTCCGGAATGGCCGGCGGCTCCGGATTGCAGCAGCAGGAGCAGGCGTCCTGTACGCACGAGCCGAGAATGATCGGATCGACGACCTCGACAACGCCGGTCGGGCAGGCGCAGTTGACGATGGTCTGTTTGCTGAGGCAGCCGCATTCGCGGCTGAGGAAGGTCTTTGCCTTGCTTTCGCCGCCGAAAAGCACAAGCCGCTTCGAGAAAACGGCAAGGCCGGTGATGGTGTTCGGGCAGCTGCCGGTCGAGGACGTTTCGCCGAGCACGCGGTAGTAATAGGTGATGTCCACGGTGTAGTGGCCGGTGTTGTACGGGACCGGCTCGACCTGGATGCTGACGTGCATCAGCTCCACATACCTGGCGCGCGCGCCGGATGCCGCGTCCAGAGCACGCTGGGAATCGAGCGTTAAGTACACGCGAAGATCCTCTATGCAGTCCTTGGCCAGACAGCTGTCCGTGATTTTGTCCGTATGCACACAGACAGCTTCCCGAATCCCGCGCAGATCACAGGATGTGTTGACTTGACTGGTATCAGACATCGGATTACCTCCTGATATAGATTGAAAGCACAGGCTTTCATAACAGTTTATGCCGAAGCTGCGGATTGTGAAACTTTCTTTCCGTCGCTAAGAGAGATTTCTGCGGCCGTGATAGACAAAGGGAAAAGAATGTGCTAAAATTATAAAGAATAAATTGGTGGGGTATGCCTGCATATGAAGATCGATGTAATGGGCCTGAAATTTGACAGCATGACGATGGACGAGACGCTTTCCCGAGCGGAGGCGCTTCTCCGGGGGGATAAGGCAGCCTATGTCGTGACGCCCAACGCGGAGATCGCCTACGAGGCGCTGCATGACGTCCAGCTGCGCGAGATGCTCAACGGAGCGGATCTGATGCTGCCGGACGGCGCGGGCGTTGTGCTGGCGTCGAAGCTCCTGCGCACGCCGGTGAAGCAGAAGGTGGCCGGTGTGGATTTTGCGGCGGGGCTGCTCGGCATTCTCGAGCGAAACGGTCAGAGCCTCTATCTGCTCGGCGGCAAGACGGGGATCGGGGAGCTGGCTGCACAGAAGATGCTGGAAGCACACCCGCAGCTTCGCATCGCCGGGATCGCCGACGGATATTTTCAGGACGAGGCGCCCGTGATCGCGAAGATCAACGCCTCCGGCGCGGATGCGCTCTTCGTCTGCCTCGGCGCGCCGAAGCAGGAACGATTTATGGTGCAGCACCAGCAGGAGCTGCATGTGCATTTGATGGCGGGCCTCGGCGGAAGCCTTGACGCCTTCGCCGGAACGGTGCAGCGCGCGCCCGCATGGATGATTCGGCTGAATCTGGAATGGCTTTACCGGCTGATCCGGGAGCCGAAGCGCTTCCGCAGGATGCTCCGCCTGCCAAAATATTTATGGGCTGTCATGCTGAAACGGATAAGAGGAACATAATTATGGGAAAACTGATCGTATTCGAAGGCTCCGACGGGTCGGGAAAGTCCACCCAATTCAAGCTCCTGACCAAGCGGCTCCGGGACGAGGGCGCGGATTTCCACCGCCTGCAATTCCCGCAGTATCTGGAGCCGTCGTCGGCGCTCATTCGGATGTATCTCGGCGGCGAGTTCGGCGAATCGCCGGACGATGTCAACGCCTACGCGGCCTCCACATTCTATGCTGTAGACCGCTATGCGTCCTATGTCAAGGTCTGGCGGGAGTATTATCAGAACGGGGGACTCGTGCTCTCCGACCGCTATACGACCTCCAACGCCGTCCATCAGGGCGGAAAGCTGCCGCCGGAGGCGCGGGAGGACTTCTTCCGCTGGCTCTATGATTTTGAGTTTGCGAAGATGGGCCTTCCAAAGCCGGATCTGGTCATTTGTCTGGATATGCCGGTGGAGCTGGCGGAGGAGCTGATGCGCCGCCGCGAGGAGCAGACGCACACCATGGCTGACATCCACGAGCGGAACGACGGATATCTCCGTCAGTGCCGCGCGACGGCGGCGGAGGCTGCCGCATTCTATGGCTGGACGGTTGTCCCGTGCGCGAGGGACGGTGTCCTGCGCTCCATTGAGGAGATCCACGAGGAGATTTACGCGCATGTGAAAAAATGCATGGAGGGATAAATATGGTAGCTTTGATTCTTGGAACCGGTTTTGAGCCG
>FR887244.1:3930-11024 GCA_000436735.1 Firmicutes bacterium CAG:170 | reverse complement strand
GGTCGCCCCCTGCGACATTTTGCGCCGCGGCGGCATTGAGGTATGCTGTGCCTCTGTCGGTGAGCGTCTGGTTGAGGCCGGACACGGCATCCGCATCGAGGCCGACTGCACGGTCGCGGAGCTGGACGCGGAAAAGCTGGACATGATCGTCCTTCCGGGCGGGCTTGGCGGCGTGCAGTCCATTCTTGGCTCGGAAGAAACGCTCGAGCTGATCCGGCGCGTCTATGACGAAGGGAAATTTGTCGCGGCCATCTGCGCCGCGCCGTCGATCCTTGCTAAGCTCGGCATCACGGACGGGAGAAAGGCAACCTGCTATCCCGGCTTTGAGCCGAAGATGGGAAGCGCTGTGATGCAGAGCTGCGGCGCGGTCCGCGACGGAACGGTCATCACCGGCCGCGCGGCAGGCTCGTCCGAGGAATTCGGCCTGCTCCTGCTGGAGGCCCTGAAGGGCAAGGCTGCGGCGGAGAAGGTGGCCGGGGAGATCGTTTACAGCCGCTGAGGCGGAGAACGGAGGATACTATGCCCGATTTTGACGACCTTCAGTTCAACAAACCGGAGGACGAGGTCGATTTCAGCAATATGTCGCTGGACGATCTGCTGGAAAGCACAAAGGAAGAGCTGGAAGAGGATGAAGCTGCCCAGGCCGCCGAGGGCGGCGCTGCGGATACCGAGCCGGAGCAGCCGGCCCCGAAGCACACCTTCCCGCGCTTTGAGCCCACGCTTCCGGAGGAATACGCAGATCTGACCGTAGACGAAGAGACAGAGGAGGAAGAGCCGATGCAGCAGGATAAGCCGCGCCTTGCGCCCGGACTGCGCGTTTTGCTCTACATCTGCTGTGTGCTGGCGGTGTCGGTACTGCTGGCGGTCGGCGCGTGGACCTGCGCGGACGACGTTCTGGCGCTGACGAAGCCGAACCGCACCATGACCGTGACCATTGCGGACAACGCGACGATCGACGATGTGACGCGCGAGCTTCACGACAACGGACTTGTGGACTACCCGTGGCTCTTCAAGTTCTACTGCTGGTATTCCCACGCCGAGCAGAAGATCACGCCGGGAACGTACACGCTCAATAATATTTACGATTACCACGCGCTGGTCAACGCCATGCGCGAGACCTCGCAGCAGCGCTCGACCGTCGAGATCACGATCCCCGAGGGCTACGAGTGCAAGGACATCTTTGCGCTTCTGGAGGAAAAGGGCGTCTGCTCCGTTGAAAAGCTCCAGAAGGCGGCCGCTGAGTATGAATTCGACTATGATTTCCTCGCGGATCTGCCCTACGGAGACAGCAACCGCCTTGAGGGCTACCTCTTCCCGGATACCTACCAGTTCTATCTGGGAGACGAGCCGGAGAACGTCATCGGCAGATTCCTTCGCAACTTTGACCGCAAGCTCACACAGGAGCTGCGCGACGCGGTCAGCGGCGTCAACGAAAAGCTCGCCGCAAAGATGGAGGAAAACGGCTTCACGCAGCAGGAGATCCGCAATTCTACGCTTGATCTGCACGATATCATCATCGTTGCGTCTCTGATCGAGAAGGAGACGGCAAAGACCTCGGAAAGCGCGAACATCGCTTCCGTCATCTATAACCGTCTTTGCAGCAAGCTCTATCCGTGCCTCCAGATCGACGCGACCA
This sequence comes from Firmicutes bacterium CAG:170, assembly GCA_000436735.1. Taxonomy (GTDB): domain Bacteria; phylum Bacillota; class Clostridia; order Oscillospirales; family Oscillospiraceae; genus CAG-170. Next base: position 9,388 of record FR887244.1, on the reverse strand, counting down.
TCCAGTATGCACTGCCGGAGCGCAAGGAGGTCCTTTCCGACGCGGACAAGTCGCTCATCAGTCCGTATAACACCTATACGAACGCGGGCCTGCCCGCCGGGCCGATCTCGAACCCCGGCATCAATTCCATCCGCGCCGCGCTGTATCCGGCGGATACGAACTATTACTTCTACGCCCTCAACAAGAGCGGCGTGCATACCTTCTCTGAGACGTACTATGAGCACCAGGAAGTCCTTGCAGAAATGGAGCATTGACATGAAGAAGAAACCGGAGCTGCTTTGTCCGGCCGGCGATATGGAAAAGCTGAAAATGGCCGTGCTGTACGGTGCGGACGCCGTCTATCTGGCGGGAACGAGCTTTGGTATGCGTTCCTTTACGGGGAATTTTACTGCGGAGGAGCTGCCGGAGGCTGTGCGCTTTGCGCACAGCCACCGCGTCCGCGTCCACGCTTGCGCACAGCCACGGCGTCCGCGTCCACGCGGCGGTCAATACGATGCCGCGCAACAACGAGGCTGCGCAGCTGCCGGAGTATCTGCGTTCGCTGGATGCGGCGGGCGTGGATGCGCTGATCCTCGCGGATCTTGGCGTGTTCACCATGGCCGGAAAGTTCGCGCCGAACTGTGAGCGCCATGTTTCAACGCAGCAGTCCATCGGCAACTACGCCTGCGCGCAGGCGTGGTATGACCTCGGTGCGCAGCGCGTCGTCCTCGCGCGGGAGCTTTCCCTTGCGGAGATCCGTGAGATCCGTGAAAAAACGCCGCCGCAGCTTGAGATCGAGACCTTCTGCCACGGCGCCATGTGTGTGTCCTATTCCGGGCGCTGCCTGCTCAGCAACTACATGACCGGGCGCGACTCCAACCGCGGCGCGTGCGCGCAGCCGTGCCGGTATCAGTATGCGCTGATGGAGGAAAAGCGTCCGGGCGAGTATTTCCCGGTTTTTGAGGACGAAAAGGGTACATACATCATGAATTCCCGCGATATGTGTATGATCGACCATCTGGACGACATCCTTGACGCGGGAATCGACTGCCTGAAGATCGAGGGCCGCGCCAAATCGGCCTATTACGCCGCAATCGTGACCGGCGCGTACCGGCATGTGCTCGATGATGTGGCCTCCGGACGGACACCGGATCCCGTCTGGCGCGACGAGGTGGAGCATGTCTCCCACCGGCATTATTCGACCGGCTTTTACTATGGCCAGCCCGGACAGTATACGGAAAGCTCGCGCTATCTGCGCGAGTGGCAGATCTGCGCCGTCGTTGAGAGCTGCGACGAAGCGGGAAACGCGATCCTCAGCCTGCGCAACAAGTTCCGCACGGGCGATGTGACCGAGCTGGTCGGCCCGGATTTCCGGCCGATGCCTTGGACAGTCGGCGCAATGGAGGATCTGGACGGCGTTCCGCTGCTGGAGCCGCGCACGCCGCAGATGCGCTTCCGCGCGAAGCTCCCGTGCCGTGTGCCCGCATATTCCTTCGTGCGCCACGCCGTCGAGCTTTCGGCGACCTGACGCGAGGCACGGTACAGTGCGGGGAAGCGTGGGGAAGCAGTGTCAGCCCTGCGCTGCCTGCAAAGCATTGCCCCGCATTGGGACGGCGTTGCCTCTTTCATGACTGTGCGCCTTGACAGAAGCGCCATTTCATTGTAAAATGTCCATGTTTTTGGGAGCGTCCGCTCCCGCATACGCCCCAGTAGCTCAGGGGATAGAGCATTCGCCTCCTAAGCGAAGGGTCGGACGTTCGAATCGTCTCTGGGGTGCCAGATGGCAAGCTGCAAGCCTGAAACGGGCTTGCAGCTTTTTACGTTCTTTAGACGAGACACAAATTGCCATGCGGAAAATACAGAATCGCATCCGCAGCGCTTGCTGTTTCCTTGCAGGAATGGTATGATATGTTTGTAAACACGCAATGTCCGTACCGTTGATGCAGGAAAAGGAGAAAGCGGAGTGAAAAGACTGAAATGCTGCAAAGCGGGAAGCATCCTGCTGAAAATATTCCTTGTGCTGGTATGCGTTTTCGGCGCGCTCTATTTGTACGATTTCCTGAAGCCGCCGCTGGGCTTTTCGCAGTGGCACACAAATCGAACGCTTTTTATTATCGGTGCGGTGGCGGTGATCCTGCTTTGCTCGTGGGTCTTCTGGGCCGGGATCCTGCTCGCCTACATCTGCTGCAACCAGTTGCGGCTGAAAAAGCGCGTGCTGGGCATCGTGCTTGCGTGGGTTCCAATCGCAAATATCGTCATGCTTCTGGATATCATTCGTACCGCCGACGAAGAATACCGCTTTGAAAAAGCGAAGTATGCGCTTAATGCATCACGGAAGAACGAAAAGCTCTGCGCGACCAAGTATCCGCTTTTGCTGGTACACGGTGTGTTCTTCCGCGACTTCAAGCTGATAAACTACTGGGGAAGAATTCCGAAGGAGCTTACGGAAAACGGAGCGGTCATTTATTACGGAGATCACAACAGCGCGTCGTCCGTTGCGAAAAGCGCGGAGGAGCTGAGGGTGCGCATCCACAAGATCATCGAGGAGACCGGCTGCGAAAGGGTGAATATCATTGCGCATTCGAAGGGCGGCCTGGACGTGCGGTATTTGCTTTCAGACCCGGCGGAAGCGAGACTGGTCGCATCGGTCACGACGATCAACACGCCGCACAGAGGGTGCAAATTTGCCGATTATCTGTTTGAGAAAACCTCGGATAAATTCAAGAATATGCTTGCGAAGGCATATAATGCCGCCGCTGCGAAGCTCGGCGATACCGACCCGGACTTCCTTGAGGCGGTTTCGGATCTGACGCATGAAAAATGCGTGGAAAGAAATGCGCTGCTGACCGATCCGGAGAATGTGCTTTGTCAGTCAGTCGGCTCCGTGCAGAAAAAGCCGTCCTACGGACGCTTCCCGCTGAATCTGACGCACCGGTTCGTGAAGTACTTCGACGGAGAAAACGACGGGCTGGTCGGCGTGGATTCCTTTGAGTGGGGAAGCCGGTATCAGCTGCTCATGCCGCAGGGCCGCCGCGGGATCTCGCACGGGGACATGGTCGATCTGAACCGGGAGAATATAAAGGGCTTCGACGTCAGGGAGTTTTATGTGCAGCTGGTAGCCGAGCTGAAAAACGCCGGCTGCTGAAACGGTGCGTCAAGCACTTCATAATGCGCAAAAATGCCGCCCATCTGGGCGGCATTTTTACACGATCGGGACTATAAGCCGGGTTCTGTGATCGACAGTCATCTATCTAGGCATACCGTTGCCGGTATGCTCCAGCCACCTTCTCGGAAGCAGCCGGGCAAGCCTTGCTTCCTCTGCGGTGTTGCTCCGGATAGAGTTTACAGCAATGGGCACTTTTACGCGCCATTGGGTGAGCTCTTACCTCGCCTTTCCATCCTTACTGCAAGCGGCGGACCGCTCACAGCGGTATTTCTCTGTTGCACTTTTCCTCAGATCGCTCTGGGCGGGCGTTACCCGTTATCCTTGCCCTGTGGAGCCCGGACTTTCCTCATGCACGGCCTTTCGGCGCTGTGCCCGCGACTGTCCGTCCCGGTCGCAGGATTATTTTACTTTATTACGCTGCAATTGTCAAACAGATTGAATTTATTTTCCGAAGCATATATAATAGAACAACAACATGGAAAAGAAGGATCTGCTATGAACGACCGTGTGGACGCTTATTTTGAACGACTGAGAGGAAAACGCGCCGTCGTGCTCGGCATCGGCGTGAGCAACCGCCCGCTGATCCGGATGCTGCTGGAATACGGCGCGGAGGTGACGGCCTGCGACAAGACGCCGCGTGAAAAGCTGGACGAGGAAGTGCTTGCATTGGAGCGTCTGGGCGCGCGGCTGCATGTGGGCGAGGACTATCTGGAGGGGCTGGAGGCGGACGTTGTGTTCCGCACGCCGGGAATGCGTCCGGATCTGCCGCAGATCCGGCGGCTGACGGAGGGCGGCGCGCAGCTGACCTCGGAGATGGAAGCATTTTTTGAGGTCTGCCCGTGTACGCGCATCGCCGTGACCGGCTCCGACGGCAAGACGACCACCACGACGCTGATCGCAAAAATTCTTGAGCACGCCGGGAAAAAGGTCTGGATCGGCGGGAACATCGGTCAGCCGCTGCTGCCGCTGGCGAAGGAGATGTCTCCGGAGGACTTTGCGGTCGTGGAGCTAAGCTCATTCCAGCTGATGACGATGACAAGCTCGGCGGAGGTCGCCGTTGTGACGAATCTCGCGCCGAACCATCTGGATGTCCATAAGAGCATGGAGGAATACATCGCCGCCAAGGAGAACGTCTATCTCCATCAGTCGCCGTCCGGCAAGCTCGTGGTGAATATGGATAACGCCATCACGCATTCGTTTGTCGGAAAGGCAAAGGGAAGGGTAGAGGAATTCTCGCGTTTCGGCATACCGGAAAACGGCGTTCATCTTCAGGACGGGACGATCTACCGCAACGGGAAAAAGATCATGGACGCGGCGGATATCCGCATTCCGGGCGTACACAATATTGAAAATTACATGGCGGCGGCCTGCGCGGTCGAGGGCTTCGCGTCGGACGCGGACATCGACGCTGTGGCGCGCAGCTTCGGCGGTGTGGAACACCGCATCGAGCTGGTGCGTGAGCTGGACGGTGTGCGCTATTACAACGACTCCATCGCCAGCAGCCCCACGCGCACCATCGCGGGGCTGCACAGCTTTGACCGCAGGGTCATTCTGATTGCCGGCGGCTATGACAAGCATATTCCGTTCGATGCGCTCGGGCCGGAGGTCTGCGCGCATGTCAAGCTGCTGATCCTCTGCGGCGCGACGGCGGATAAGATCCGCGCGGCGGTCGAGGGTGCGCCGAAATACGCAAAGGGGCAGCCGGAGATCGTGACGGTGCAGTCGCTGAGCGACGCCGTGGAGCTGGCACATACGCGCGCACAACGGGGGGACATTGTAACGCTGAGTCCTGCATGCGCGGCGTTCGATCAGTTCAAAAATTTTATGGTGCGCGGAGAAAGCTACAAGAGGATGGTCGCGGCGCTGAAATGAGCGCCGGACGGAAAGCAGGTGGACAATTGGCACTGAAAAAGGTACGAAGCGTCTGCGAGAAGGCGGTAAGCCTCAAGCGCAGCCTCAGCCATCCCTACTGCGCGGCGGTGATCGTTGCAGCAGGCAGCGCCTCGCGCATGGAGGGAACCGATAAAATTTTCACGCTGCTCGACCGGCTCCCGGTCATTTGCCGGACGGTCGAGGCGTTCCAGAAGTGCAGCCTGATCGATGAGATCGTGCTGGTGACGCGGCCGGAGAAGCTCGAACGGCTCAGCCGCCTGTGTCCCGCGTATCCGAAGGTGCGGATGGTCGTGCCGGGCGGCGAAACGCGGCTGGGATCGGTGCTGGCGGGACTGCGCGCCGTCTCGGAGCAGACGCAGCTTGTCGCCGTACAGGACGGCGCAAGGCCGCTCGTTTCGGAAAGGGTCATTTCCGCAGCCG
>FR887244.1:2860-3895 GCA_000436735.1 Firmicutes bacterium CAG:170 | reverse complement strand
GACGCTGCGGCGCGGCTGCGCCTGCGGTCCCGGTCAAGGATACCATCAAGGTCGCAAGCGGCGGCGCAGTCGTGGAAACGCCGGATCGGAGCCGCCTCTTTGCGGTGCAGACACCGCAGGTCTTTGACGTTGACCTTCTGCGCGGCGCGCTGCAGAACGCGCAGGAAAAGCAGCTGCCGGTCACGGACGACTGTTCGGCGGTCGAGGCCATCGGAAAGATAGTCTTTCTCACGGAAGGCTCGGAGGAAAACATCAAGATCACAACGCCGCTCGATCTCGAGCTGGCGGAGGCCATTTTGCGCCGCAGGAGGGAAGCATGAGGATCGGACACGGCTATGACGTTCACAGGCTTGTCGAGGGAAGAAAACTGATCCTCGGCGGCGTGGAGATCCCGTGGGAAAAGGGGCTGGACGGCCACTCCGACGCGGACGTGCTGACGCACGCCGTTATGGATGCGCTGCTCGGCGCGGCGGCCATGGGCGATATCGGAAAGCTCTTTCCGGATACGGACGACCGCTTCCTCGGCATATGCAGCATGGAGCTGCTGACGGAGGTCGGAAGCCGCCTCCGGGCGGCGGGCTATGCGGTCGGGAACATCGACGCGACCGTGATCGCCCAGAGGCCGAAGCTTGCGCCTTATATCGACGCCATGCGGAAGGAAATTGCCGAACGGCTTCAAATCGACGTTTCCCGTGTCAGCGTCAAGGCCACGACGGAGGAGCATCTCGGCTTCACCGGCAGCGGCGACGGGATCGCCGCACACGCGGTGTGCCTGCTGGAGGACGGCAGGGAATAGGCGCTTATTTTCCGCGCTCCTGAACGTCTGCTTCGATGCGGGATTTCCAGCTGCTTGAAAGCGGCTGCGCACAGCGGACAGTGCGGACTGCCTCGCAGACGACATCATAGTTGAGCGCCGTTCCGATGTGGTCGCTCATGAAGCTTACGGCACGGTCGGCCCCGATGCCGAAGTGCTGCGCGGTCTCGACGGCGTCGATGTTCGCGCCGAGGAAGAGAAATTCCCAGCCGTCTTTTGAT
>FR887244.1:1901-2704 GCA_000436735.1 Firmicutes bacterium CAG:170 | reverse complement strand
GTTGGCCTATGTGGTGGATCGCGCCGCCGATGGCGTCGAGAAGCGCGGTGCAGCCGCGGACGGTATAGTCCTCGCGGGTCATGGGCCGTACCGCCTGAATGTCCACGCGGTCGTGCAGGACGGTGGTCTCGTGGTCGAACAGGACGGTGGACACATAAGCCCGGCCCGGCTCCCGCTTCTGCTTTTCCAGAAGGGAATTGAAGCCGCCGATGGTGTCGTCCTCAAGGCCGGACATGGAGCCGCTGCGGTCAAGGATAAATACGAGTTCGGTAATGTTGTTTTTCATGGGAAAAGCCTCCTTCAAATCTGTTGGCACAAGCATAACAGATCGGAAGGAGGCTTTGGTCGCTTGAAAAGCGACATTTTCTTTTTTACGGTACGATAGAAAAACCAGCAGGGAAGCCGCGCGTCAGTGGTCGGATTTCAAACCTGCGCCGCACATGGTGATGAGCGTATCGGGCGCCGGCCCGTAGAGGCGGCAGTATTCGAGATATGCCGCGTAGTTTGCCGCGGTCGTGTGCTCACAGTAGACGCCCTTGCGCGCGAGCGCTGTGCGGGCTGCGAGGATCTGATCCTCCGGCGCATGGACAAAGCGGACGCTGTGCTTTTTCGCCAGCGCGAGGATCTCTTCACCGCGCATCGGCTTGCCGATGGCGATGCCCTCCGCGATGGTTGGCGTGGGCGTGATGGAATCGGGCGACGCGCCGTCATGCGCTGCGGCGCGCAGAAGCGGGTCACAGTTCTGGCTTTGCAGCGCAATGATCTGCGGTATTCTGGCGATCACGCCGCTGCGGAGCAGATGC
>FR887244.1:0-1850 GCA_000436735.1 Firmicutes bacterium CAG:170 | reverse complement strand
AGAGCGTGCCGTTGCCGACGGGAATGACGATGTTCTCCGGCAGGCAGCCGAGCTGCTCGAAAACCTCATAGATATAGGTCTTGGTGCCCTCGTAGAAAAACGGGTTGTAGACGTGGTTCGCGTAATAGACGCCCTCCTGCTCGACCTTGGCGCGGCAGACATCGGCGCAGTGGTCGCGCGTTCCGGGAACGACGGTGCAGACTGCGCCGTGCGCGCGGATCATATCGATCTTCTTCGGGCTGGTGCCCTCCGGGACGAAGATCTCGCAGCCGATGCCCGCGCGGCCGCAGTAGGCGGCGACGGAGTTGCCTGCATTACCGCTCGAATCCTGCACGACCTTTTCCACGCCGATGGATTTGCAGTGCGCGATCAGGACGGCCGCGCCGCGGTCCTTGAAGGAGAGCGTCGGCATGAAATAATCCATTTTCAGAAGCACGTCGCCGTCCAGACGGACGACGGGCGTCATGCCCTCGCCCATGGAAACGCCGCGCCAGCTTTCGTCGTCCAACGCCATGAAGCGCCGGTAGCGGAACTGGCTCCATTCGTGCGGATCGACCGCATCAAGGGAAAAGGCAGGCGGCTCGTAATCCAGCTTCCAGAGTCCGCCGCATTCGCAGTGCGGTTTGCGGGTCGTCACGGCCTCGATGTGCCCGCATTTTGCGCAGATGTAACGCATTTCGTGTCCTCCTCTGTCGTAAAATCAGAAGAAAATGGGAAAAATCTCGATAGAAATTATATACAGGAAAATCCGCCGCCTGTCAAGTATGCGCGGGATCGGACGAGGACTGGAAAGAAGCGAGGCGGGGTGTAGAAAAAACGCGCGGAATGTGGTACACTATTTTTATCTTTGCGAGATCGAAGGAAAACGCTATGAAGCATCTTTTGAAACAACTCAAGGCATACCGGAAGGAGAGCATTCTCGGCCCGCTGTTCAAGCTTTTGGAGGCGGGCTTTGAGCTGCTGGTGCCGCTGCTCGTGGCGGCAATGATCGATCAGGGCGTCAAGCTCGGAGACAAGAGCGTGATCGTCCGGATGAGCCTGATGATGGTCGGGCTGGGCCTGATCGGGCTGCTGTGCTCGGTCACGGCGCAGTATTTCGCGGCCAAGGCGGCGGTCGGCTCGACGACGCGCCTGCGGCGGGCGCTGTTTGCGCACTTGCAGACGCTCTCCTATACGGAGTTGGATACGATCGGCGCGTCCACGATGCTGACGCGGCTGACGAGCGACATGAATCAGGTGCAGTCCGGCGTCAATCTGACGCTTCGGCTGGCGCTCCGGTCGCCGTTCGTGGTCTTTGGTGCGATGGTCATGGCGTTTACCATCGACGTGCACGCCGCGGCTGTATTTGCCATCGTGATCCCCGTTTTGTTCGCCGTGGTGTTCGGTGTCATGATCGTCTGCATTCCGCTCTATCGGAAGGTGCAGGCGCGGCTTGACCGCGTGCTGGGCATGACGCGCGAAAACCTGACCGGCGTGCGCGTTCTGCGCGCGTTCGGACGCGAGGAGGAGCAGAAACGCGAATTTTCTGCGCGGAACGATGCCCTGACAAAGGAGCAAAACCATGTCGGGCGCATTTCCGTCCTGCTCAATCCGGTGACCTATGTCATTATCAATCTGGCGATCGTCGCGCTGATCCGCACCGGCGCGCTGCGCGTGGAAAGCGGCGCGCTGTCGCAGGGCGATGTGATCGCGCTCTATAACTATATGTCGCAGATCCTGGTGGAACTGATCAAGCTTGCCAATCTGGTGCTCAACATCACGCGCGCAGCAGCCTGCTGCAACCGTATCGGCGCGGTGCTGGAGATCGAGTCCAGCCAGCACAGCCCGCAGACGGAGCCTGAGACGACCGC
>FR887243.1:12399-19273 GCA_000436735.1 Firmicutes bacterium CAG:170 | reverse complement strand
GCTGTACCTGATGCTCAACAAGCCGCGCGGCTATGTGACGACGCTTTCCGACGAGAAGGGCCGGAAAAACGTTTCGGAGCTGGTTCAGGACTGCGGCGGGCGGGTCTATCCCGTCGGACGGCTCGACCTGTACTCCGAGGGACTTCTTCTGATGACGAACGACGGCGAATTTGCCAACCGGATCATGCACCCGAAAAAGGAGATCGAAAAGAAGTATCTCGTCTGGGTCAGCGGCTATCGGGAGGGCTGCGAGGAAACGCTCCGCCAGCCCATCGAGATCGATGGCCGTATGACGCAGCCGGCGAAGCTGCGCCTGCTGAGCCGGAAGGACGAGACGGCGCTTTTTGAGTTTGTGATCCATGAGGGACGAAACCGTCAGCTTCGCCGCCTGTGCGAGGCGGCGGGCCTGCGCGTGACGCGCCTGCGCCGGATCGCGGAAGGGCCGCTGACGCTCGGAGAGCTTCCGACCGGTGCGTGGCGTCCGCTGAACGGACAGGAGCTGGAGGCGCTGGAACGCGCACTGGAAGGCCGGTAATGCGAAGGTTTCGCGGTCTGCCAATAGAAGCTAAAAACTCCATGACTTTTTTCGCGCGGATGCGGCATTCCTGCTTGCAAAATCCGCGCGTGAATTGTAAGATATAAATAATTTCTGCCGCAAGGCAGGCGTGGGAGGCAACGGATGGCTTCTGATATTCTTACGACGATCCACGATCAGCTGCGCACCTTCTCAAAGGGGCAGAAGCTGATCGCCAACTATATTTTACAGTCCTATGACAAGGCCGCCTTCATGACCGCCAGCCGCCTCGGAAAGACGGTCGGCGTTTCGGAGTCCACGGTCGTGCGCTTCGCCGTGGAGCTTGGCTTTGACGGCTATCCCAGCATGCAGCGCACGCTTCAGGAGCTGGTGCGGAACAAGCTGACCTCCGTGCAGCGCATTGAGGTCGCAAATGACCGCATCGGTAATCAGGACGTGGTCTCCACCGTTCTTCAGGCGGACATCGATACCCTCCGCAAGACGAGCGAAACGCTTGACCGCAGGGAGATGAACGAGAGCGTGGAGCTGATCTTGCAGGCCAAGCGTATTTACATCATCGGCGTCCGTTCGTCTACGGCCATCGCCGATTTCCTGAATTTCTATTTCCGGAATATTTTCGAGAATGTGTCGCTGGTCTCATCGACCTCTACAAGCGAAATGTTTGAGCAGATGCTCCGCGTCGGCAAGGGGGATGTCGTGATCGGCATCAGCCTGCCGCGCTATTCGAGCCGGACGGTCAAGACCATGCAGTACGCGAAGGACTGCGGCGCGGCGACCATCGCCATCACCGACAAGCCGGACGCTCCGGCGGGCAAGCTTGCCGACCATGTGCTGGTGGCCAAGAGTGATATGGTGTCGATCGTGGACTCGCTGGTCGCGCCGATGAGCGTGGTCAACGCGCTGATCGTCGCGGTGAGCCGCCGACGGGAGGAGCAGGTCTCCACGACCTTCAAGAATCTGGAACGCCTTTGGGATGAGTATGACGTCTATGAACGGGTGGAATAACAGCGTATTTGTCGTCGGCGGCGGCGCCGCCGGGATGATGGCGGCCATTACGGCCGCAGAAAACGGCGCGCAGGTCACGCTGCTGGAACGGAATGACCGGCTGGGCAAAAAGCTCTACATAACCGGAAAGGGCCGCTGCAACGTGACGAACGACTGCGCGCCGGAGGATTTTTTCCCGAACGTACCGCGCAATCCGCGCTTTCTCTACAGCGCAATTTACGCATTTCCCCCGCGTGAGGTTATGGCGTGGTTTGAAGCGCGCGGCTGCGCACTGAAAACGGAGCGCGGAAACCGCGTGTTTCCGCAGTCCGACAAGTCGGCCAGCGTGATCGATGCACTGCGTGCGGAGCTGCGCCGTCTCGGCGTGCGGGTTTTGCAGGAGCGGGCGCTGGATATCGTGACGCAGGACGGGGCCGTCTGTGGAATTGAGACAGACGGCGGCTTTCATAAAACGGAGCGCGTGATCCTTGCGACCGGCGGATGCAGCTATCCGCAGACCGGCTCGACAGGCGACGGCTATCGGATGCTGGAAAAGCTGGGCCATACGATCGTTCCACCGGTCGGCTCGCTGGTGCCGCTGGTGGAAAAGGGCTATGACTGCAAGCAGATGCAGGGGCTGGCGCTGAAAAATGTGGCGCTGCGGCTCGTGAATCAGAAGGGGAAAACGGTCTTTGAGGAGTTCGGCGAGCTGTTGTTCACGCACTTCGGCCTCTCCGGGCCGGTCGTGCTCAGCGCAAGCGCACACATGAACGAGAAGGACTCGTATACCGTGCTGCTCGATCTCAAGCCTGCGCTGGACGAGCAGAAGCTCGATCTGCGCCTGCTGCGGGATTTTGAAAAATTCCAGAACCGGGATTTTGAAAACGCGCTCGTGGAGCTGCTGCCGAGATCCATGATCCCGGTGATCGTCCGGCGGAGCGGCATTCCGGCGGAGGAGAAGGTGCATTCCATTACGCGCGAGCAGCGCCGCGCGCTGCTGGAGCTGATGAAGCGTTTCCCGGTGGAGATCGCCTGTAAGGCGCCGGTCGAGGAGGCCATCGTCACCTCCGGCGGCGTCAAGGTCTCGGAGATCGAGCCGGGAACGATGCAGTCCAAGCGGGTGCGCGGACTTTATGTCGCCGGAGAGCTTCTGGATGTGGACGCCTACACGGGCGGCTTCAATCTCCAGATCGCATGGGCGACCGGACGCGCGGCGGGCCTTGCCGCAGCGTGCGAAGAATAAGAGGGAGGATGTCCCATGAAAAAGAAAACCTTCAGCGTCGCCATTGACGGCCCTGCCGGTGCCGGAAAGAGCACGCTTGCGCGCGCAGCCGCGAAGGAGCTTGGCTTCTATTATGTCGATACCGGCGCGATCTACCGCGCTGTCGGCTATCATATGTGGATGATGGGCATCGGCCCGAAGGACGCGGACGGCATCCGCCGTTTTCTGGACGACGTCAATCTGTCGGTGGAATACGACGATGACGGGATGCAGCACATGATCCTCAACGGAAAGGACGTCACCGACGAGATCCGGACGCCGCTCATGTCGAGCTACGCCTCCGGCGTGTCGGCGCAGGCCTGCGTCCGCGATTTCCTGCTGGATATGCAGCGGGAGCTGGCGCGGCGGCACAACGTCGTGATGGACGGGCGGGATATCGCAACGGTCGTCCTTCCGAACGCGGACGTGAAGATCTTCCTGACCGCCTCGCCGGAGATCCGAGCGAAGCGGAGATTTGCCGAGCTTCAGGCAAAGGGTGAGAAAACGACCCTGGAAAAGGTGCTTTCCGACATGAAGGCGCGGGATAAGCAGGATTCGACCCGCACGGTCGCGCCGCTGCGGTGCGCGCCGGACGCGGTGAAGCTGGATACCTCTGAAATGAATCTGGAAGAGGCGAAAAACGCCATTCTGAAGCTTGTCAGGAGGAAGCTTGGATGAAATTCTGGTATCGCGTGTGCTTTGTTCTGGTGCGCGTGGGGCTGTTTTTCTGGCACCCGGTGCTGCGGGTGCAGGGACTTGAAAATCTGACAAAGGGCGCGGCCGTGCTCTGCGGCAACCACAGCAGCGCCGCCGATCCGCTCTGGATCATTCTGGCGCTCCGTCAGCCGGAGCTTTTCCGCATCATGGCGAAAAGCGAGCTGCGGCGCGCGCCGTTCATCGGATGGGTCATGGAGAAATTCCGTGTGATCTTTGTACACAGGGGCGAGCATGACACGCAGGCGGTGGAGGAATGCGTCCGGGCGCTGAAAAGCGGGGAAAAGCTGCTGCTGTTCCCGGAGGGAACGCGCTGCAATGGGAACAAGCACGTCCGGGCAAAAACGGGTGCGGTGCGGATGGCGGCTGCCGCCGGCGTACCGATCACGCCGATCTTCGTGACGCGCAATAAGACGCCGTTCTGTCCAATCGACGTGATCGTCGGAAAGCCAATCCGCGTGGACTGCGCGGCGGACGCATCGAGAGAGCGCCTGCAATTGGAAGCGGACGAGCTTCTCAGAACGATTTACAGCTTGGGCGGTGACAGCTATGCAGATCATATTGGCGAAAACAGCGGGCTTCTGCTTCGGAGTTGACCGCGCGGTCTCGCTGGTCGAGGAAGCCGTCCGGGAGGGCAAGCGCGTGGCGACCCTTGGCCCGATCATACATAACCGGCATGTGATCGAGCGCTTCACGGCGCTCGGCGTGCGCGAGATCGCCGCGCCGGAGGAAGCGCGGCCCGGCGAATGCGTGGTGATCCGGTCGCACGGCGTCACACGCGCGATCATGGAGCAGCTGGCCGGAATGGATGTCGAGGTCATCGACGCGACCTGTCCGTTTGTGAAAAAGATCCACCGGATCATATCCGAGGCGAAGGAAAAAATGCAGCAGCCGGTCATCATCGGCACGCGCTCTCACCCGGAGGTGCAGGCCATCGCGGGCTGGTGTGAGGAGCCGGTGATCTTCGAAACGCCGGACGAGCTGGCAGAATGGCTGCGAAATGGTGCAAATCGTACAAAAATTCCCATGCGGATGGTCTGCCAGACCACCAGTACGCAGAATTTATGGAAATCTTCCTGCGAAATCGCAAAAAAAGAGTGTACAAATTGCGAAATATTTGATACAATATGCAAGGCTACGGAGATGCGTCAAAAAGAAGCGACCCAATTGGCTCAGAAATGTGATGCCATGGTGGTTGTCGGCGACGCGAGAAGCTCGAATACGGGGCGTCTCGCTATGATATGCAGGCAGTATTGCAAGAATGTCGTGCTGATCGACAGCGCGGCTGAGTTGGATATGCTTCTTTTATCTAACGCGAAAACTGTGGGTATCACGGCAGGAGCATCAACTCCGGCGTGGATAATTAAGGAGGTAAACAACAAAATGAGCGAAGAAATGAAAGTTGAAACTGCAATGGAGGAGAATTTTGCCGAGCTTCTCGAGCAGTCCCTCAAGACTTTGAATAACGGGGATAAGGTCACCGGCACCGTCATGGCGATCGGCACCAATGAGGTCGAAGTCGATCTCGGCACGAAGCACACCGCTTACATTCCCGTGGAGGAGTTCACCTCCGCAGATCCCAGCGCCAAGATCGAGGATCTTGTCAAGGTCGGCGATCAGGTCGAGGCTGTTGTCGTTCACGTCAACGACGGCGAGGGTGTTGTCCGTCTGTCCAAGAAGCGTCTGGAAGCAGGCAAGGCTTGGGAAGAGATCGAGGCTGCCGTTGAGAGCCGCGAGATCATGGAAGGCGTTGTCACCGAAGAGAACAAGGGCGGCGTTGTCGTCAATGTGAAGGGCATCCGCGTGTTCGTTCCCGCTTCCCAGACCAACGTTCCCAAGGGCGGCGATCTGGGCGCGCTCGTCAAGAGCAAGGTTCAGCTCCGTATTACCGAGGTCAACCGTGCCCGCCGCCGTGTGGTCGGCTCCATCCGTTCCGTCGCTTCCGAGCAGCGCAAGGCCGCTCAGGAGAAGATCTGGAGCGAAATCGAGGTCGGCAAGCACTATACCGGCGTTGTCAAGTCCCTGACCTCCTACGGCGCGTTTGTCGATATCGGCGGCGTGGACGGCATGGTTCATGTTTCCGAGCTTTCCTGGAACCACATCAAGAACCCGGCTGAGGTCGTCAAGGTCGGCGATACCATCGAGGTGTTCGTCATTTCCTTCGATCCGGAGAAGAAGAAGATCTCCCTCGGCTACAAGACCGACGCGACCAACCCGTGGACCATCTTCAATGAGAAGTACGCTGTGGGCGACGTTGTCAACGTCAAGATCGTCAAGCTCATGACCTTCGGCGCTTTCGCTGAGATCATTCCCGGCGTGGACGGCCTGATCCACATTTCCCAGATCGCTGACCGCCGCATTGCCAAGCCCGAGGATGTCCTTTCTGAGGGTCAGGAAGTCGAGGCCAAGATCATCGACATCGATCAGGAGCATAAGAGAATTTCCCTCTCCATCCGTGCGCTCATCGCTCCGGCGAACGAGTCCGAGGACGAGGCAGAATAATCACCTGAAACAGATCATGAAAACGGACTGGCTCTGCCAGTCCGTTTTTTTATAAATGGAGGAAATGAAAATGCTGATCCGTCCGGCTGTTCTGAATTTTGAGAAAATGGGCTTCGGCATGTTTGTCCATTTTGGCCTTTACAGTGTGCATGGGAAGGGCGAGTGGGCAAAATTCTGCCTGAAGATCGATGACGAGAGCTATGACGCGGCGCGAAAGCAGTTCTGCCCCAAAGCGGATTGGGCGGCTGATCTGGTGCGCACCGCAAAAGATGCGGGCTGCCGCTACATCACCCTCACGACGCGGCACCATGACGGCTATTCGCTCTATGACACCTGCGGCCTGAACGAGTACGATACCGTCCATGACTGCGGCAGAGACCTTGTGCGCGAATTTGTGGACGCCTGCCGCGCAGGCGGGATCGTGCCGTTTTTTTATCATACGCTGCTTGACTGGCACGAAAAGACGTATCAGACGGATTTTCTGGCGTACCTTCGCTATCTGCGCAGCAGTGTGGAGCTGCTGTGCAGGAACTACGGCGAAATCGGCGGCTTCTGGTTTGACGGTAAGTGGAACAAGCCGGACGCAGACTGGGAGGAGGACGCGCTTTACGGCATGATCCGGCGCTATCAGCCGGATACCATCCTCATCAACAATACGGGCCTTGAGGGACGCGGCCAGCTCGGAAACATCGAGCTGGACAGCGTGACCTTTGAGCGCGGAAAGCCGCAGCCGATCAACCTTGCGGATTCACCGAAGTATATCGCAAGCGAAATGTGCGAGGTCACCTGCGACCACTGGGGCTACGCGCGGGAGGATCTGAACATCAAATCCCCGGCGCTGCTCATCGAGGAGCTGTGGGACTGCCGCCGATACGGCG
>FR887243.1:7969-12274 GCA_000436735.1 Firmicutes bacterium CAG:170 | reverse complement strand
CCGGCAAAAGCATCCACGCCCCACGCCCGTCCGGGATCGCAGTCAGCGGCCGCAGACGCGACTTCCTGCTTCAGGACGGAAAAAGCTATTATCTGTTCTGCTTCGGTCTGGACATGACGGCGGATGAGCACGTTGCGCTTCAGGCGGCAGGGAAGGCGGATGCGCAGTTCGACCTTCCCGGCGAGGTACGCTCCGCCGTCTGGCTCGACAATGGAGAGCCGCTCCCGATGGTGCAGAGAGACGGACACGTCACCGTCAGCCCGAAGCCGTTCGTCTACGGGCGCAGTCTGGTCGTCCGCGTGGCGAAGCTGGAGCTTGTATAGTGCCGGTAAGCAGGACTTTTTCTGTTTTCAAAAAGTTCGGACTGTTAAAGGATCGTGATCTGTGCTATACTAGTTTTCATATGGAAAACCCAAACGGAAGAGGCATGAAATGAACACGCAGCATTTACAATATATCATTGAGATCGAACGCACACGCTCCATTTCGCAGGCGGCGGAAAACCTCTTTCTCGGCCAGCCGAATCTGAGCCGCATCCTGCACGATCTGGAGGAGTCGCTTGGCTTCCGCATTTTCGAGCGCACCAGCCGGGGCGTCCGTCCGACGGAGCGCGGCGCAAGGTTCCTCAAGCACGCGCGCAATATGCTCCGCGAGATGGACTATATTGAGGCGCTCGGGCCGCGCCATGCCGTTCCGAACCGGCTGCGCGTCTGCATCCCGCGCTCTGCGAAGCTTCTGGACGCGACGGCGGGGTATCTTGCGTCGCTGCCGGAGGCGTCCGATCTGGACGCGCGAATTTTTGAATGCCACGCCCGCAGGGCGCTTGAGATCCTCTCCGCCGGGGAGGCGGAGATCGGTGTTATCCGCTTCCGCGTGGAGTACCGCGACTATTTTGAGGAGCAGACGGCCCAGCAGGAGCTGAGCCTCCAGATCCTGAGCCGCTACCGCTATCATCTGATCCTGCCGCACAGCCACCCGCTGGCGGAACGCTCCGTGATCCATACGGCGGATCTTGAGCTATATCCGGAGATCACACACGGCGACAATCTGCGTACACACAGCCGTCAGACGGACATTGCCTGCCGGAAGGTCTATACGGTGGATCGGATGGCGCAGCTGGCGCTGCTGCAAACGCTCACGAACGCCTATATGTGGGGGCCGGAGATGCCTGACCGGTATCTATGGCAGTTCGGCCTTGTGCAAAAGACCTGCGTGGACAATCCCATTATCTATCACAATGCGCTGGTGCTCCATCCGCGCTATGCGATGACCGAGATCGAATCGGGCTACGTTCAGCACATTATGCAGAAGTGCAAATAATGCATATCATAAATGATATGGGCGTGGAAGGAAAAAGCATTTCCTCTTTGCACATAAATTCGATATAATTTTATCGGTAACAAAAGAGCGAACAGCATTCGGTCTTATGCACCGCAGGGGAACGATTTTGAAAGGATGATTTTTATGAGCAAGATTACCGTCATTGGCGCGGGAAGCGTCGGCGCAACGATCGCAAACGATTTGATGATTCAGGGCATCGCCTCTGAGATCCTTCTCGTGGACATCAACAAGCAGAAGGCCTTCGGCGAGGCAATGGATATCTATCAGGGCGCGCCGTTCTGCTCGCCTGCCATCGTCCGTTCCGGTGAATATGAAGACGCTGCGGATTCGGATATCGTAATCATTACCTCCGGTATGCCCAGAAAAGCCGGCCAGTCCCGTCTTGAGCTGGCGCAGGCGAATGTCAACATCCTCAAGGATATCACGCCGCAGATCGTCAAGGTGGCGCCCAACGCCATTTATATCATTGTCTCCAACCCGGTCGATGTGCTGACCTATGTTTTCCATAAGATCTCCGGCCTGCCGGAGCGGCAGATCATCGGCTCCGGTACGATTCTGGATACAAGCCGTTTGCAGTCCGTGCTGGCAAAGCGCTTCCGCATCAGCCCGAAGAACGTCCATGCGCATGTCTACGGTGAGCATGGCGATTCCTCCTTCGTGCCCTGGTCGCTGGTACACATCGCCAACAACCATGTGAACGTCTACCGCGACAGCTCTCCCGACCGCGACCGCATCAAGTGGGACAACGAGAACGAGTATGCGGGCATCGAGGAGTACGTCCGTACCTCCGGCGGTCAGGTCATCAAGGCCAAGGGCGCGACCTTCTACGCCGTCGCCATGTCCGTCTGCCATCTTTGCAAGTGCTGCTTGAACACTGCCGGTACGGCGCTGACCATCTCGACCATGATGCATGGCGAGTACGGCGTTGACGATGTCTGCCTGTCTACGCTGGCCCTCGTTGACTACAAGGGCGTGCGCGGAAAGATCCTCAATCCCATGACCGACGACGAGGTTGCCAAGTTGCACCACAGCGCGGACTGCCTGAAGGAAGTCATTCGCCAGATCGAGATCTAAGGAACCTCTGAATAAACCCCCGACCGCGGACGACGGATCTTTTCCACCAATCCTGCGGTTTGAAAAACGAGAAATGCATACAGTATTCCCTCGTTTTTCAAACCTTGTCTTGACGAAAAATCACTCGCCGTCCACAGCTGCTGATTTAATCAGAGCTTCCCTAAGGCGGCGCTGCCATAAGTGAAAGAGAACTCAGCCCCGGTGGTTTGATTACCGCCGGGGCTGACTTTACGTCGCTTTCTATCGTTTGTTACAGCTTCTGCAAAACGGCGCAGATGCGCGAAAGCCCTTCCTCCAGCACCGCACGCGGGCAGGCAAAGTTCATGCGCACAAAGCCCTCGCCGTTATGGACGAACTGTTCGCCGCCCTGTAGGACAACGCCCGCCTGCTCGCCGAAAAGCCGTGTAAGACCCGTCTGCTTCCCGGTATAGGCGCTGAGATCGGCCCAGGAGAGATAGGTGGCCTCCGGAACGGAAAAGCCGACCTTCGGGGCGTGCTTCGAGAAATAATCGGCGGCAAAGGCAAAATTTCCGTCGAGATATCTGCGAAGCTCCATCAGCCAGTCATAGCCATCCGCATATGCGGCAGTGGCGGCGGTCAGCGAGAGAGGGTTTTCGCCCTCGGAATGCGTTTTGTTCCACTCTGCGCGCAGCGCTTCGTCGGGGATCAGAAGCTCGGAGAAGTGAAGTCCCGCGATGTTGAAGGTCTTGCTGGGCGCCATGCAGGTCACGATCCGGCGGCTTTCCGGGAACAGGCTGGCCAGCGGCGTATGGCGCAGGCCGCTGCGCAGAAGGTCGCAGTGGATCTCGTCGGAGAGGATATACAGGCCGTTTTCCAGGCAGATCGTGCCGACCTTTTTCAGTTCCTCCGCCGTCCATGCGCGGCCCGTCGGGTTGTGCGGATTGCAGAAAATACAGAGCTTGACCTTTGGGTCGGCAGCCTTTTGGGCAAAATCCTCGAAATCGATCCGGTATTTGCCGTCCTCTCCGCGCAGCATGTCCGAGCAGACGTATTCCCGGCCCGCCTTGACGGCGGCTCCGCGGAAGGGCGGATAGGAGGGCGTCAGGAAGAGTACCTTTTCATCGGGCTGCGTGAGCATCGGTACAAGGTCACAGAGCGCGGGTACGATGCCGTGGGAGAAGCAGAGCTGCTCTTTCGGCGGCGTCCAGCCGTACATCCGATCACACCAGCGGAAGAAGGCGGTCGAGAAGCTGTCGTCGGTGATATCGGTGTAGCCGAAAATGCCGTGCTCCACGCGACGGTGGAGCGCTTCCAGAACGCAAGGCGGCGCGGCAAAGTCCATATCGGCGATCCACATGCGGATCACCTGATCGTCCGGGCAGGGGAATTTCGCGGTCTGCGCGTCCTCGTGAAAGACGGCGCTACGGCATTCGTCCACGCTGATCGCCTGCGTGTGGCGCCGGTCGATGCGTTCGTCAAAATTGATGGTCATGGCGGCTCCTTTCTGTATGGGAGTATTCTATTCTCATTATAATCCGCGCCGTCGAAACACGCAATGGGAAAAGTATGATCGGACTGAAATTGCAAAATGGGAATAATATCCTGCAAAAGTGTCCAGAATGAGGTTAAAACATTTCAGGAGGCTAATATGCGGGTAAAGGATTGCATGACGAAGCAGGTCATTTCCGTCGGAGCCGGAGAGCCGGTCTCCGTGGCGGCCAGACTCATGGCGCGCTACAACCTCGGCGCACTACCGGTGCGCGGGACGGACGGACAGCTCGAGGGAATGCTCACAGACCGGGATATCGTGCTCCGGTGTATTGCTGCGGAGCGAAGCCCCAAGGCGGTGCGCGTGCGGGAGGTCATGACGCGAAGCGTCGCGGCGGCTGCGCCGGGAACGGGTGCGGCGGCGCCGGGGGGGGAGAAGGG
>FR887243.1:5049-7922 GCA_000436735.1 Firmicutes bacterium CAG:170 | reverse complement strand
GCCGGTGACGGAGGAGGGGAGACTCGTCGGGATGGTAAGTCTTGCCGATCTTTCCCGCAGGCCGGACTACATGATGGAGGCTGCGGAGGCGCTTGAGGATATCTGCGCGGGCGTCCGGCATATGGATGGGCAGGAGCTTTGATTTTTGCGGCGATCTCAGCGAAAAAGGAAGAAAAAGACGCAAAAAGGGTTTGACAAATGGACGGGGCACTGCTATAATCAATAGGCCGCGTCGAAGAGGCTGAAGCTGAGGTATGCCCTCACGCCTCCAGAGCGAGTCTACAAAAAAGGTAGGTGCAAATGGAAATGCAGGCTATTATCGTTACCGGCGGTAAGCAGTACAACGTCAAAGAGGGCGATGTGATCTACATCGAGAAGCTCAATGCGGAGGCTGACGAAACCGTGACCTTCGATCAGGTTCTGGCTGTTGTGGATGGTGCGAACTCCAAGTTCGGCGCTCCCACCGTCGCCGGCGCTAAGGTTGAGGCGAAAGTCGTCAAGAACGGCAAGGGCAAGAAGATCCGTGTCTTCAAGTACCGCTCCAAGAAGGACTCCAAGTCTCTCCAGGGCCACAGACAGCCGTATACCAAGGTGCAGATCGAAAAGATCGCTCTGTAAGATGACCAGAGTTGAATTTTTCGACCAGGACGGCAGGATTTCCGGATTCTGCTGCACGGGCCACAGCGGCTATGGAGAAGAGGGAGCGGACATTGTCTGCGCCGCAGTCTCTGCTGCTGTAAAGCTTACGGAGTGCACGATCAACGATGTGCTCGGTGAGCATGCAAAAACCAGGGTGAATGAAGAAGAGGCCCGGGTCACCTTGAACCTTCCCGCAGCTTGTGAGAACGAAGAAGCCGTACAGGCTGTTCTGACGGGCATGATGCTGACAATGTGCAGCCTGCGGGACGAATATCCTGATTATATCGAAGTTTTGGAGGTGTAACAATATGCTGAAAATGAGTTTCCAGTTCTTCGCGCATAAGAAAGGCGGCGGCTCCACCAAGAACGGCCGTGATTCCGAGTCCAAGCGTCTCGGCGCGAAGCGTGCAGACGGTCAGTTCGTTCTGGCTGGCAACATTCTCGTTCGTCAGAGAGGTACGCACATTCATCCGGGCAACAATGTCGGCATCGGCAAGGACGATACCCTGTTCGCCAAGATCGACGGCAGAGTCAAGTTCGAGCGGATGGGCAAGGATCGCAAGATGTGCTCCGTCTACGCTGAACAGTAATTTGCAGGAAACCCCGAACGAGACCCGTCCGGGGTTTTTTCTCAATCGCGGGAGGTGCGGAAATGCAGCTTTACCATGCTTCCACACATGGCGGGCTTCAAGTTCTGGAGCCGCGTAGATCTCCTTTTTTCGAGAAGCCTGTTCAGGTGTGCATGACCTCGCTGCGTGCGATGGCGCTGTTCTATCTGATCCGGAATTTTGAATATGCTTACGGCTACGACCGGCAGGGGAGGCTTTATTTCGCTGATCTCTTCCCGGATGCGCTGAAAAAGCTTTACTCCGGAAAGCAAGGATGGGTCTACACCTGCGAGAGCGGCGATTATGAAAAAACGGCGATCCCGAACGAGTATATTTCGCGCACGCCTGTGCGTGTGACCGAAGCGGCCTTTGTTCCGGACGCCTACGCGGCGTTTCTGGAGGAGGAAAGGGCAGGGAATATCCTGCTGTATGATTATTCACGCACGGCGGAGGATCCCGCCGCGCTCGCGTGGCTGGATAAGGAGATCGGCGGGACCATCTGTGCCGAGCGCCTCTGGCAGGAGCCGGACGCCGCAAAAGCGAGGTATTACCGGGAAAACTACCCGGAGATATGGAAGCGCACGCTGGAGCGTATGGTGCAGGAGAAAGCAGTCTCTCATGGAAAACCGGAGAATTGAAACGCAGCGGCTGATCCTCAAGCCGATCACGCTGGAAGATGCACCGGCGGCCTTTGTGTGGGCCAGCGACCCGGCAGTAAACCGATATATGCCCTATCCGCTGCATCAAAGCATCGAGGATACGCGCATGTGGATCGCGACGCTTACGCCAGATATGCTGGAATTCGGGTTTTACCGCAAGAATGACGGTTTGCTGATCGGCACAGGCGGCGTTGGCAAAAACGAAGACGGCGTGCATGTGCTGGGCTACAATCTCCGGCAAGATGCGTGGGGACACGGCTATGCAACTGAGGCGGCACAGGCGATGCTTGCGTGGGCGTATCACAGCCTCGGCGTACGGGATTTTGCGTTGGATCACGCAGTTTTGAACACGGCATCCGGAAACGTTGCGCACAAATGCGGCTTTCAGCTGGTGCGCTATGGCCAGTACAGCAAGCTTGACGGCAGCGAGACGTTTGACGCAGCGTTTTACGAGCTTCATCTGAAAGGAGACGAAGCATATGTTTATTGATAAAACAAAAATTTTCGTCAAGGCCGGAAACGGCGGCAACGGCGCGATCGCGTTTCACCGCGAGAAATACGTCGCGGCCGGCGGCCCCGACGGCGGTGACGGCGGGAACGGCGGCAGCATCGTCCTTCGCGTGGACGACAATCTGTCTACCCTGATGGATTTCCGCTATAAGAGAAAATACACGGCCCCGAACGGCGAGGACGGACGCGGCGCGCGCTGCAAGGGCAAGCGCGGTGAGGATCTCGTCATCAAGGTGCCGCGCGGCACGGTCGTGCGCGACGCGGAAACGAACGAGGTCATTCGGGATATGTCCACCTCTGAGGATTTCGTCCTCTGCAAGGGTGGCCGCGGCGGCTGGGGCAATCAGCATTTTGCCACACCGACCCGCCAGGTTCCGCGCTTTGCAAAGGCAGGCCTCCCGGGCGAGGAGCATGAGGTCATTCTCGAGCTGAAGCTTCTGGCGGACGTCGGGCTGGT
>FR887243.1:0-4940 GCA_000436735.1 Firmicutes bacterium CAG:170 | reverse complement strand
CGACGCTCTATCCGAATCTCGGCGTGATCTATGTGGATGACGGCGTTTCCTTCGTAATGGCGGATATTCCGGGCATTATCGAGGGTGCAGCCGAGGGTGCTGGCCTTGGCCACGACTTTTTGCGGCACATCGACCGCTGCCGCCTGCTGGTACACATCGTGGATGTCTCCGGCAGCGAGGATCGTGACCCGATCGAGGATTTTGAGAAGATCAATCAGGAGCTTGCGCAGTATTCCGAGGAGCTTGCGAAGCGTCCCATGCTCGTGGCGGCAAACAAGATCGATCTTCTGCCGCCGGACAGCGACAATCTGGAACGCCTGCGCGCCTATGTCGAGGAGCGCGGCTATGAGTTTTATGAAATTTCAGCCGCAACGACGGCCGGTACAAAGAATCTCATGCGCACCATCGCCGGGAAGCTGGCCCAGCTGCCGCCGGTGGTCTACTATGAGCCGGAGTATGTCAAGCCGCTCGCGGAGGCAGGCGACGCGAAGGAATTGAGGATCGAGCAGCATGAGGATCTGTGGGAGGTCTCCGGCCCGTGGATCATGAAGCTGCTGAACGACATCAATTTTGACGATTATGAGTCGCGGATGTATTTTGACCGCCAGCTCCGCAAGAGCGGACTCTTTGAACGTCTGGAGCAGATGGGCATCGAGGACGGCGATACGGTCAGCATTTACGATTTTGAATTCGAATATACAAAGTAATACAGAAAATCGCAAATGCCCAATTCTATAATACAAAGTAAAAAAAAAAATCGCAAATGCCCGCAGCTTCCGCTGCGGGCATTTGCGTTGAGAAAAGAAAAAGAGAAAGAAAAAGAGGAAAACTTGATTTCCAAGTATAGAATAACCCTTATTCATGTCTGATTTGTGAACGAATGTAGAAGGAATTGTAAACAAAGAAGAAGGCCCGGCCAAAAAAAGCCGGGCCTTTGATCTTGCAGCGCACGGTCGCCCGTGCAGAGCAAAATCAAATTACTTCATGTTGCGCTCGTAAGCCTCGATCATCTTCTTAGACATGTGACCCATAGAATCGTCAGGGCTGGAAACCCTTGCGGCGTCTGGCTTTTCTGCTTGTTCAGTCAAATCACGGGTGATGTGACCCGTGCGGCTTTCGAGTTTCCGGAGGTACTTTTCCGTCGTTTCCCCCGTGAAGATCTTGACCTGAAGCAGCATAGTCGTGTCGTCCTTC
Source organism: Firmicutes bacterium CAG:170 (assembly GCA_000436735.1). Lineage (GTDB taxonomy): Bacteria > Bacillota > Clostridia > Oscillospirales > Oscillospiraceae > CAG-170. The sequence goes on along the minus strand of FR887243.1, from coordinate 3,746 downwards.
GGTGTCACGAAGATCTTGCTGATATACTTGTCGATGAACTCCTTTGTGATGAGTCCCTGCGCTGCGTCGCGCTGAGCGTTTGTCAGGACTCTGCGGATTTCGTCGATCTTTTGCTTGAAGGCGTCTCCCTCGGCGGCTGTCTGCTCTAGTTCTGCGATTTCCTTTTCGGCTTCTTCTATTTCACGATTGCAGTCAGCAGTCATCTTCTTGAAATCCGCGTTCGTAATACTGTCGTCTGCAGCAAGCTGCAGGAGCTTGTTCTTCTTCCGGTTTGCCTGATCGATGATGTTATTCTGCTGTTCGATCTTTTTCCGGAGCGAGCCGTGCTGCGTCAGCTCGTTATACATACGGATGTATTCTTCGACCATCGCATCGGCATCGGCAGACGTATCGCGGAATACCTCGAACAGAAGCGGTTTGATCTCGCTTTCGTAGATGGCAAAGGATCTGCAGGAATCCGCGCCGTTTTTGATCTTGCCGGAGCAGAGCCATTTGCTGTTCTTTCTCCCGCGCTTGTCCTCGGATTCGCGGCGGTAGTAGGGCTGCCTGCACTCTGTACACCATAGCTTTCCTGTCAGGAGATTGGCGTGGTTGCAGACGCCCTGCCGAGCCTTCACATCCTCGCTGCGCTTTTTCAGGACAGCATTCGCAGCGTCCCAGATTTCCTCAGACACGATCGCCGGTACGATCTCGCCTGTTTCGTCCTTGAACATCACCCATTCCTCCGGCGGGAGAAATTTCTGCTTCTTCGTGAACATATCCACGACCTTGACCTTGTTGCCAACGTAGTAGCCCTTGTATTTGGGATTGGAAATGATGTTGGACATGGTGGTGTGCGCGATTTTCTTGCCGTTGTGATTGCGATAGTCCTTGTCCCAGAACAGTGTCTCTAACTGCTTCATCGAGTATTCACCGGTCGCGTAGAGTTCAAACAATTCGCGTACCATCGGCGCTTCCGTTTCGTCAATGACCAGCTTTCCGTCTGCTTTTGTGTAGCCGAAGATGCGGCTGTTGCCGAGTACGACGCTCGACTTGATGGCCTGCTGGTGACCGAATTTCACACGCGAGGACAGCTTGCGCAGCTCGTCCTGCGCGATAGACGACATGATGGACAGGCGCAGTTCGGCATCCTCATCGAACGTGTTGATGTTGTCGTTCTGGAAGAATACACCGACACCGTAGCTCAGAAGCTGGCGCGTGTACTGGATAGAGTCGAGCGTGTTTCGGGCAAAGCGGGAAATTTCCTTGGTGATAACCAGATCGAATTGACCTTCGGCGGCGTCCTCGATCATGCGGTTAAAGTTCTCACGCTTCTTCGTAGAGATACCGGATAAGCCCTCGTCAATGTACCCCGGCACGAATGTCCACGGGAGATTCCTTCGGATCAGATCCTCGTAGTAGGAAACCTGATTGCCCAGTGAGTTCAGCTGCTCGTCACTCTCAGACGACACACGCGCATAGTAGGTCACGCGCAGCGGCAAATCGTAAATGGACTTTGTTCTTAATTCCATTCTGATCGTATGTATGTCCATTTGGTGCGCTCCTTCGTTTTTCGTTTTATCATGTTTTTTCTACCATATCACACCTGTGTGAAACAAGCAAGTGTGAGTTTCTGACAGGAGCATCACGTCAGGACGCTCCTGTCAACTCCATTGGAGGCGGACGGCGCCAATGCGCTGATTTTGTTTTTCATGCGGTTGCGTTCCGTCTCCGTAATCAGTCCGGCTTCAAACAGAACCTGATTGTAGTAACTCAGCCAGAGCTGTTCGGCAAGCTCTTTCTTTGCCTGCTCCGGCGACGGTTTTTTCTGCGTGCTGATGCTGTCCACCTCCTTTTTGTTGTAAGTATTCCCAGCGGGAATTGGAATCATGCAGTTCTTCTTCGCCACCCCCAAACGTCTACATCGTGTCCATTCGCATTTCTTCATGATCGTCCTCGGCATGGCCGAGGGAAGTTTTCTTTTGCTTGAGCTTCTTCCGGCGCTTGCTGTCAATATGCAGCGGCATAGTCGCTGTGTCGTGCTGCGGCGCATCATCCGTCATCTGCTCCACAGCACGGCCAAGACGCACAGCGCCGCGCACAAGATCACCGCCGTAATCGAGATCCACGCGCAGAGGCGGATTTTCTTCTTTGACTCTTGTTCTGTATTCAAATCTGTTTCTGCCCTTTCTTCCAAATAGACAAAACCGGCGAGGCCGTTTGACCTCGCCGGTTTTTGATTCTTTTCAATATTTATCCTGATATGGTGTATCCTGCACGCCGCGCTGCCGCAGCTTCTGGACAAGACGATCAAGCGGTGCTTTGAACAGGCTGCGGAACCAGTCCGCCGTTCCGAACCATCGCACCAGCGTCGGGCTGACGGCGTAATAGGCGCGGATAAACGCGCGACCATACCATGTCCGGTCCAGCATATTGTCGCGGAAACGCCGCAGCGTCCAGACTTCCGGACAGTCGTAGGAGCCATAGACGGCAGTTGCGACATAGCAGCCGCCGTTACGCGACTGCTGCTCGTTCTTAAATGCATTCCAGTTTTTCTTTTTCCACGCCTCTGAGGCTTCGACAGTTTGAATATTACATTCCTTAAAAGCGCTGCTACGAATCTCAGGCTCACCATCTATTTTTACTTTGCGTAACGCTGTGCAACCTGAAAATGCGTAATTGTCGATGAGTTTTACTGAACTAGGTATTCTAACCGAGGTGAGCGCGCTGCATCCAGAAAATGCACCGCCTCCAATCTCCTGAACTGAAGTTGGAATTGTGACCGAGGTAAGCGAACTGCATTTGGAAAAAGCAGAGCTACCGATCTCCTGAACCGAAGCTAGAATCGTGACCGAGGAAAGCGAACTGCATTCAGAAAATGCAAAGCTGCCGATCTCTTGAACCGAAGTTGGAATTGTGAGCGAGGTGACTGAGCTACACCCGGAAAATGCAGAATGTTCAATCTTCCGAACCGAAGTCGGAATCGTGACCGAGGTAAGTGAACTGCATCCAAAAAATGCACAGCTTCCAATCTTCTGAGCTGAAGTTGGAATTGTGACCGAGGTGAGCGAACTGCATCCGCAAAAGGCCCACTCCGGAATCTCCTGCACCGAATCCGGGAGCACAACAGATGTGATTCCAATACAATTCCTAAAAGCGTACGCTCCAATGGTTTTTACATTGTTTGGAACTACAACCTCCGTTGCCGCTCCGTTGTACTTTTCCAGAACACCGCCGCGAATCACAAAATCGGCAGAGTTTCCGCCGTAGATATTGACAGTGCCGGCATGAATCTGGTTGGTAGTATTATAGTTGTTGATCGCTTTTTCTACAATGAACGCAGTCCCACAATACGGGCAGATAGCGGCGTCCTTTGTGTTGTCGATTTCCAGATCTGCACCGCAGTTGGTGCATTTCGCCTGTACCAGCGGCATAGTTTCACGCTCCATTTCCTGTTATTATGTAAAAAGAATAACACAATATGACCAGTATTGGAAGCTTGAAAATCGTTTTTCTTATGAAATTGCGTCAAATTCGAGTTTTCAAGACCTGATCGCCATGCGTATACAGATTGCATCGCCGTTCCTAGTACGGACACGCAGTCTGCCCCGAAAGCCGCACACAGCGGCGGTACGCGCCTCTCGGCGGCGAACGGTGCCCGCTGTGGAAGGGTGCAAGGATGCAAACCGTTCAAGGCGTTACCCCCTTACCCTCTTGCTCCGGCAAGCGCCAGAGCCATTGGTCGGCGCGGCGCTCCGAAAGAATGC
>FR887242.1:6902-26791 GCA_000436735.1 Firmicutes bacterium CAG:170 | reverse complement strand
GCAGCGTAAAACACGCAGCATTTTGGCAGGGGCCGACGACTCTGCCGGCCCTCTGAAACGTATCGGTTTTGCTGTAGTTTTTCGTAAAATCGCTGCTTTCTGCGGGCGGACAGAAACGTCCGCCCCTACGAGGAAAGCGGAATACCTGTATCACGGAACCGCCCAGAAGCTTTTCGACAGCTCTTGGGCGGCAGGCGGAAGCCTGCCGACTCTCTGTGCACAGATCAAAAGGCGGCGCCGAAAGCGCCGCCTTGAGTTACTTGATGAATTTGTCGATGGCCTGACACAGATCGTCCAGCGCCTGCTCGTCGTCGTTCTCCACGGCGTCCACAAGACAGTGCTGGATATGATCCTGCAAAATGACCTTGCCGATGTTGTTGATGGCGGAGCGCACGGCGGCGATCTGGATCAGCACCTCCGAGCAGTCGCGCCCGTTTTCCACCATCTTCTTGACCGATTCCAGATGGCCGATGGCGCGGGAGAGCCGGTTGAGCACGGCCTTGGTGTTCTCGTGGACATGCGGATGCGCGCCGTGTGCGTGGTCATGCGCATGCTCGTGGCTGTGCAGGTGCGCCAGCGCCTCGTCATGGACGTCGTCCGGATGATGGACATGCGGGATATTGTGTTCGTGAAGATATTCATGATCGTGCTGCATGGACGGCACTCCTTCCGGGTGATATTGCAGAGTATAGCACGTTTCGCTCCGGTTTGCTATAGAAATATTTCATGATTTTCCGGAAAAAAGACGGAGAATAACCCGGATAGGGGGATTTTTTCCTTCGCACAGCTTCTTTACAAAGTGACGCGAGGACGGTATAATACAGCTAAAGAATCACTTGGAAAGGATGAAACCTATGCATCTCGATCACGACCACGAACATGAACACGACCATGCGCATCCGCATGAGCATCCCCATACCCATGAGCATGAGCATGACCACGCCTGCGGCGAGCATATCCACTGCGGCGAGAACGTCAACTGCGCCGACTGCGGCCACGCCCACGTCAGCCCCCGCGAGGAGCTGATCGCGCTGATGAAGTATATGGTGGGCCACAACGCGGCCCATGCCAACGAGCTGGCGCAGCTGGCAAAGCAGCTTCAGGATATGGGCGAGAACGTCGCCTATGAGCAGGTCATGCAGGCTGTCAGCGATTTTGAAAAGGGCAATATGCGGCTGAGCACGGTGCTGGCCGCGATGAACGGCTGAGGAGGCAAGCACCATGTGTCTGGCAATGGTTTATAAAAAGGAGCAGAAGCCGGAGAATCTGGTTTTGAGCAATGTGCAGCGCATCGACTGCCAGGACGGACAGATCATTCTGACCGACATTATGGAGCGGCAGGCGCTCGTCGTCGGCAGGCTCGTTTCCGTCGATCTGGTCGGCAATACGGCGCTGATTGTGCCGGATGAGGACTGAGCGGATGAAGAGCTGGGAGGTCGTGCGCGAGATCGAAAATCAGTGCGCCAACAACCAGATGCGCGACGTCTTTTTCGACGAGATCGAAACGGATGATCCCGTGGAATGGGTCCGCCGGGAGGTCAAGGGGAAGCAGGTCGAGCTGCGCGCCGACCGGACCGGTGAGGGGCGTATGACCGTGTTCGTCGAGAGCGGCGGCGTGTGCCAGAAATTCCTGTTTACGGAGCTGTGACGCACAGATGTCTGCGAAAAGCGGACGGGAATGGAAATTTCACGGTTTTTTGCAGACACAGGCTTGTATTTGCCGACAGAATGTGTTACGATAAAATAGTATCGAAATGGGCTCACAGCCAATGGGCTCAGACAGTAGGGGCCGGAGGCGGAAATGTCCTGCAAACGGTCTCTGCGGAAATACAGAGGACACTATTTTTATATTTTGGAGGCAAAAATGAGCGTTGCTGAGATCTATGAAAACAGAGCCACCTTCTCCTTTGAGGTGTTCCCGCCCAAAACCGACGTCGGCATGGAAAAACTGTGCGGCGAAGGCGGCGTGCTGGAAAAGCTCTACACCCTGAATCCCGATTACATTTCCTGCACCTATGGCGCAGGCGGCACCAACGTCGGCAAGAACCTGGAAGTTCTGGACAAGATCCAGAAGGACGGCAAGTGCACGCCCGTTACCCATTTCACCTGCATCGGCAATACCAAGGAAGACATCAAGGAAAAGCTTCAGACCTACCTTGACCACGGCATCGACCATATGCTGGCGCTGCGCGGCGACCTGCCCTTCGGCTGGACCGGAACCAACGGCGACCTGCACTATGCGACCGAGCTGGTCAAGTTCGTCCGCAAGGAATTCGGCGACAAGTTCACCATCGCGGTGGCTGGCTCTCCCGAGGGCCACATCCAGTGCCGCAGCCTTGAGGCCGATATCGCCTTCCTGAAGCAGAAGCAGGACAACGGCGCCGACTTCATCATCTCTCAGCTCTGCTGGGACATGGATGCGTTCCGCTACTGGTTCGACGCCATCCGTGACGCCGGTATCTGGATGCCCGTCGATGTGGGCATCATGCCGATCCTCGATCAGGCCGCGACCATCAACATGGCTCTCAGCCGCAACGGCTGCGTCATGGACCGCAAGCTCTGCGAGATCATCTCCAAGAACTGGATCTTCCCGAATCCGTTTGAAAAAGAGCCGTTCGACGCCGACGTCGAGGGCAAGAAGGCAAGCTTCAAGGCTGCCGGTATCGAATACACCATCAACCAGATCGACGAATACCGCGCCTGCGGCGTGGACGGCATCCATCTGTACGCGCTCAACAAGTATGACGACGTTGCGTACATCGCAAAGGCTGCCGGCCTGATCGATCTTGTCTAAGGAAGCGCTGCTTCCGCGGACAGCCGCATCCGGCGGCTGACCCCCCGCGCCCAGCCGCATCCGGCGGCTGACCGCGTCCAGTTTCCCAAAGCAAAACACCAGCGCTCCGGCGGAGAAGCCTCCGCCGGAGCCTGACCGCGCTTTCCGGGCGCGTGGCAAGGAGCGATTTTTATGGCGACACATACCATCGCAGTGGCCGGTAAGGGCGGCGTCGGCAAGACGACGACCTGCGGCATGATCATTGACTATCTGTGCAAGCAGAAAAAAGGCCCGATCCTCGTCGTGGACGCGGACGCCAACTCCAACCTCAATGAGGTGCTGGGCGTCGAGGTGGACACGACGCTGGGCGATATCCGCGAGGACATGGCCCGCGCGGAGCAGAAGGGCACTGTGCCTTCAAATATGACGAAGGCGGACTATGCCGAAATGATGTTCGGCAACGCCCTCATTGAAGAGGACGATTTTGATATGCTGGTCATGGGCCGGACGCAGGGCAAGGGGTGCTACTGCTTTGTCAACGGCGTGCTCAAGACCCAGATCGACAAATATGCCGGGAACTACCGGTATATGGTCATAGACAACGAAGCCGGATTGGAGCATATTTCCCGCGGAACGCTTCCGCATGTGGATACGATGCTGCTGATCTCCGACTGCTCGCGCCGCGGCGTGCAGGCCGTGGGGCGGATCGCGGAGATGATCCGCGAGCTGGAGCTGAAGCCCGGCGAAATGAAGCTGATCGTCAACCGCGCGCCCGGAGGCGTTCTGACGCCGGGCGTTCAGGAGGAGATAGAAAAGTACGGTCTCGAGCTGATCGGCGTGCTGCCGCAGGACGACCTCGTTTTCGAGTATGACTGCGACGGAAAGCCGAGCTCTCAGGTTCCCGAGAGCGCGCCGGTCAAGCAGGCGCTGCACGAGATCATGCGTAAGCTCGGGCTGTGAGCCGGAGCGCCGTTTACTGTGTAAGTCCAATATTTTATATAGGGGGATTAACATTATGCCTTTTGTTCCCAAAAAGCAGGCTTTCAACGCCAGAATCAATGAAGTGACTCTCGGCGTTGGCGAAAAAGCCACCAAGATCGGCGGCCAGAACGTGCTGCCGTTCTATACCTTCGATGCGGAGATCGCAAACGCGCCGAAGATCGGCGTCGAGCTGACCGACCTCGGCATGGAAGAGTACACCATGCCCGGTGAGAAGGAATTCTACGCCGGCTGCGAGAGCGTTGTCGATATGGCAAAGCGCGCAGAGACCATGGAAGGCGCGTCCTTCCTCTGCCTGCACTTCGAGGGCGCCGATCCCAACGGCCTCAACAAGTCCGTCGAAGAGTGCGTGGCGCTGGCCAAGGCCGTTTCCGACGCCGTGACGATGCCGATCGTCATCATGGGCTGCAAGAACATCGAAAAGGACACCGAACTTTTCAACAAGATCGCAGAAGCGCTGGCCGGTAAGAACATTCTCGTTCTGTCCGCCCGCGACGAAAACTACAAGACCGTCGGCGCGTCCGCAGGACTTGCCTACGGCCAGAAGGTCGGCGCGGAATCCGCCGTCGATATCAACCTTGCCAAGCAGCTCAACACCGTCATGACCCAGCTCGGCGTCAACGCGCAGAACATCGTCATGAACATCGGCTCCGCTGCTGCGGGCTATGGCTACGAATACGTTGCATCCACCCTCGACCGCATCAAGGACGCCGCCCTCAAGCAGGCTGACGCCATGCTCCAGATGCCCATCATGACGCCGGTATCCTCCGATACCTGGGGCGTGAAGGAATCCATCATGCCCGAGAGCGACATGCCCGAATGGGGCAACCAGGAAGAGCGCGGCGTTGAAATGGAGATCACCACGGCGGCTGCGGTTCTCGCGGGCGGCTCCGACGCGGTCATCATGCGTCATCCGGCTGCGATCAGAACCATCGCCAAGATGATCGCCGCGCTTGTCTAATGCGGAAGGAGGAAACATACAATGGCAGTTAAAGGTCTTGACATTTTCAAATTATCTCCCAAGAAGAACTGTAAGGAATGCGGCAGCCCCACCTGCATGGCGTTCTGCATGAAGGTCGCACAGGGCGCGCTCCCCATCACCAAGTGCCCGTATATGTCCCCGGAAGCCATCGCGCTTCTGTCCGAGGCCACTGCGCCTCCCATGAAGACCCTTGAGATCGCCGGTCACAAGCTCGGCGGCGAGACCGTCCTGTTCCGTCATGAAAAGACGCTCGTCTCCCGCAACCTGTTCGCCGTTTCCATCAACACCGAGATGGACGACGCGGCTGTCGATGCAAAGATCGAAGAGCTGAAGAAGGTCGATTATGAGCGTATCGGCGAACGTGAGTACGTCGAATTCGTCACCGTCCGCAACTGCGGCGACAACGCCCGCTTTGTCGAGCTGGCAAAGAAGGCTGCCGTGCTCGAGCGCGGCGTGATCCTCGAGACCGCCGACGCAGAGGCCGCAAAGGCCGCCGTAGAGGCCATCAAGGACGTCAAGCCCGTCGTCAACGGCGTCAACAAGGACAACCTTGAGGCCATGAACGAGATCGCCAAGACCTATGGCATCGTTCTGGGCGTTCAGGGCGCAGACCTCAACGAGCTGCACGACACCGTCGAAGCACTCGAGAAGGCCGGCAACAAGGATCTGCTGATCGACGTCACCGGCGCGACCATCAAGGAGACCTTCGGCAACGCCGTTCAGGTCCGCCGCGCTGCCCTGAAGGACAACGACCGCACCTTCGGCTATCCGTCCATCGTGGACCTCAGCAAGCTCTGCGGCACCGAATACCATCTGGCCACGGCGCTCGCTTCCGTGTTCACGCTGAAATACGGCTCCATCATCATCATGCCGAGAATGACCTATGCAGAGGCTCTGCCGCTGTACGGCCTGCGTCAGAACATCTACACCGACCCGCAGAAGCCCATGAAGGTCGCCCCCGGCATCTACCCGATCAACGGCGCCGGCCCTGATGATCCCTGCGCGCTGACGGTCGATTTCGCGCTGACCTACTTCCTGGTCTCCGGCGAGCTCGAGCGCTCCAAGGTGCCTATCAATCTGCTCATCACCGACGCCTCCGGCATGTCCGTTCTGACGGCTTGGGCGGCAGGCAAGTTCTCCTCCACCACCGTCAAGAAGTTCTTTGACGAATTCGATATCGCCTCCAAGATCAACAACCGCACCCTCATCATCCCGGGCAAGGTCGCTGTCATGAAGGGCGAGATCCAGGACAAGCTGCCCGATTGGAACGTCGTTGTCGGCACCCGCGAGGCTGTCGAGCTGGTCAAGTACCTCAAGGACGGCGAGCACATCAAGGCTGCCGAGGCGGTCGCCGCTTCCAAGAAGCCGGCAGAGGAGAAGAAGGCCGAGGTCGATGTCAACGCTCCGCTGGACTTCGAGAAGATCGCTGCCTCCATCCCGGCCATCAAGATCCGCGACGATCTGGATGCCCACTACAAGCAGAGAGATCCCGAGTCCCCGAAGTTCGTCACCATCGGCGAACGCATCCACTGCATCTCCCCGGTCATCCGCGAGGCAATGGCTACGTTCAATCCCGATCCCATCCTCGAGCGTGCCGCACAGCAGATCAAGGCTGGCGCGACCTACCTCGATGTCAACATCGGCCCGGCAGAATCCAACGGCCCCGAGCTGATGACCTGGGCGGTCAAACTGCTGCAGGAGAACTTCAACAACGTGCCTCTGGCACTCGATACCGCCAACAAGCGCGCCATCGAAGCCGGCATCAAGGTCTACAACCGCACGAACGGCAAGCCCATCGTCAACTCTGCTGACGCAGGCTCCCGTATCTCCTACATCGATCTGGCGGCAGCCAACGACGCGATCTGCGTTGCGCTCTGCTCTGCCGACGGCATTGCAAAGGACAACGAGGAGCGCATGATGCACTGCCATCATATGCTCGAGCGCGGCCTGTCCCTCGGCATGGAAGCGACCGACCTCTGGTTCGATCCGCTGTTCCTCGTCGTCAAGGGTATGCAGGACAAGCAGATGGACGTTCTGAACGCCATCAAGCTGTTCTCCGACGAAGGCCTGAAGTCCACCGGCGGTCTGTCCAACAACTCCAACGGCGCTCCGAAGAACGTCCGTCCGATCATGGACTCCGCGCTGGTCGCCATGGCTATGATGCAGGGCCTGACCTCTGCTATCGTCAACCCCAACGACCTGCGGCTGATGGAGACCATCAAGTCCTGCGACATCTTCAAGAACAACGAACTGTACTCCGACTCCTATCTGGAGGTCTGAGAAAAAGCCAAGAGGGGCCCGCTGGTCGGGCCCCTTTGCTTTATCTTCGGGCGGGCTTGCGACGGCAGAGGAAGCGGAAATCAGGCGCCTTGGTTGTGATTGTGAGCGGTCGGAACGAATTTTTTCCAAATCCCACAAAAAACACTGTACAAACGGACATAATGTTGGTATTCTAATATTTAGAAGAACCCCGTTGGGGGGATATGTGAACAGGAGGAATATCCATGAGCGTATTAACGGATCTGATTTACGGCGGCTCTCATGCCGTTGCCGGCCTGACCGAGGGTGCGGTCAATGATGCAATTGCCAAGTACGGCGCAGAGAAAGAGATCGCTTTCCCTGACACCGCATATTTCTTCCCCACCATCTATGCCGCGACCGGCGTGAAGGTCAAGACACTGGGCGACCTGCCCGCCTGCGTGGGCGTGCTCAAGAGCCTCATCACCGATCAGGAGGATCTGGGTCAGGCACTGAACGCGGGCCTTGCGACCGCTGTCGGCGCAGAAATTCTGGAAGGACTCAAGTTTGTCGAGCCGAAGGAAGCCTATGAAGAAGCCCGCGTGCCGGGCATCGGCTTCGTGCCCGATCCCATCATCCGCAGCCTGGGCGTGCCGCTGGTCACGGGCGATATCCCCGGCGTGGCCGTTGTTCTGGGCAAGGCCGAAAACGGCGAGGACGCCGCGAAGGTCGTCAAGGATTATCAGTCCAAGGGCATTATGACCTTTATGGTCGGCGACGTCATCGAGCAGTGCGCCGATGCGGGCGTCAAGATGGGTCTTGAGCTTCGCGTCATCCCGCTGGGCCACGATGTGACAGCTGTGATCCATGTCGTCACCGTCGCCATCCGTGCTGCACTGATTTTCGGCAACGTGCAGCCGGGCGATCTGGCGGGCCTTCTCAAATATACCAAGGAGCGTGTTCCCGCGTTCGTCAACACCTTCGGTGCGATCGACAATGTTGTCGTTTCCGCCGGCGCAGGCGCCATCGCGCTGGGCTTCCCGGTCGTGGTCGATATCGACCTCGGCGAAAATCAGGTTCCGGGCGCGCTCGAATCCTGCACCGACCACGCGGAGACCGTCAAGAAGTCTCTGGAGCTGCGCGGCATCAAGATCAAGTCCAAGGAGCTGCCCATCCCGGTCGCGTTCGCGGCTGCGTTCGAGGGCGAGATCATCCGCAAGGCGGATATGAAGGTCGAGTTCTGGTCTGCCAAGAACACCACCTGCGAGCTTGTTCTTATGAAGGACATGGACGAGGTCGAGGATCATAAGCTGGTCATCGACGGCCCGGATATCGACTCCGGCGACCTCGAATACGCCCTTGCCACCTGCGTCTATGTCGCGGGCAAGAAGATGCAGGCTGATTTCGAGTCTGTCATCGAGCGTAAAATCCACGCATGGTTCAACTACATGGAGGGTGTCATGCACACCGGCCAGCGCAACCAGTTCCGCATCCGTATCTCCAAGGACGCCTACGACAAGGGCCTGCGCCTGACGCACTTTGCCGAGGTTCTCTATCACATGATTACGGACGAATTCGACGCTGTTGTCGATAAGTGTGAGGTTCATCTCATCACCGATCCGGTCAAGGCGACCGCGTTCCTGAATGACGTCGCCATCCCGCGCTACAACATGCGTGACGACCGCCTGGCCTCCATGACCGACGAGTCCGTTGACCGCTTCTTCACCTGCATCCTCTGCCAGTCCTTTGCACCGGCCCACTGCTGCGTGGTCACGCCGGAACGTCTGGGCCTGTGCGGCGCGGTTTCGTGGCTCGACGCCAAGGCGACCTATGAGCTGAATCCGAACGGCCCGTCCCAGCCCATCATGAAGGAGGGCTGCCTCGACGAGCGCACCGGCCGCTACACCACCGTCAACGACGCCATCAAGGACGCGACCCACGGCGCGGTCGAAGAGGTCACGCTGTATTCCATCATGGAGGACCCGATGACCTCCTGCGGCTGCTTTGAGTGCATCTCCGGCATTGAGCCGATGTCCAACGGCTTCATCGTCGTCAACCGCGAGTACGCAGGCATGACCCCCGCCGGTATGACCTTCGGCGAGCTGGCCTCCTGCACCGGCGGCGGCGTTCAGACGCCGGGCTACATGGGCCATGGCCGTCACTTCATCTCCTCCAAGAAGTTCATCCACGCCGAGGGCGGCATTGAGCGCATCGTCTGGATGCCGAAGGAGCTGAAGGACGACGTCGGCGAGCGCCTGAACAAGACCGCGAAAGAGCTTTACGGCATTGACAACTTCACCGACATGATCGCGGACGAGACGATCTGCACCGACTGCGACGCGCTGATGGAGTTCTTGCAGGAAAAGAATCATCCTGTGCTTGCCATGGAGCCGCTGATGTAATATAATCCGTATTGGCTGAGCTGGAAGGGGAGGGCGGACGCCCTCCCCGGCGCGTGTCAAAGGCTTTTGACACGCGCTCAAACGCGATCCGCTTCGCTGGGTTCGCGTTTGAAAAAGCTTTCGCTCTGCTGCGCGCAGAATTTGTGCGCTGCGGCGCAAAAATTCCACACTTGCAGAGCGCAGGGTGTTTTGCGCGAGGTACACGCCCCCGCGCAAAACAGATCGACATTTTATTCCGCCGTGCGCGGCGGAACTCTACGAGGTTTTGCCAGCTTGAAGGGGAGGGCGGACGCCCTCCCCTTTTTACGAGGCTCCGGTCAAACGGCGTGCGGACGGAAGGAGACAGTTATGCAGATTCAGAATCACAAGGAAGAGGTCCCGTTTGAGCATTATGCGGAGAAATTCCGGGCGCTCGACCCGCAGGAGGCTTCCCGGCGCACCGGCGCGGCGTTCGACCCGGAGCGGGGGACGTTTTCCGTTGCACTGCTGGGCGTGGAGTATCACATCGCGTGGCCGGAGTATGCCATCTCCGCGGACGAGCCGTCGGCCATGGCGCTGAAAAGCCTGCCGTGCCAGACGTTCCTGCTGCGCTTTTTGCTGGAGGGCCGGAGGGCGGAACCGTACAGTGCGTTCAAGACCTTCCGCGAGATGCCGTGGGGCGAAATGTATATCCAGCCCTATACGGGCCGCTGCCTGACGCGGGCGGCATTCACCTTCGGCACGCGCGTGGCCAAATTCCGCGCGGCGTGTGAAAAAATGGGCGCGCAGGCGCTGGAGCACGGCGACGCGGGCTTTCAGCTGGAGCTGCTGCCCGGCTATGCCATGCAGATCATGGTCTGGGAGGGCGACGACGAGTTTGCGCCGACGGCGCAGATCCTCTACTCCGGCAACTTCGAGACCGGCTTTGCGGCGGAGGACCGCGTGGTCGCGGGCGACATCCTGATCTCTGCGATCAAGGCGCAGATGTAAGGCATTCACGGCCGCAGTCAAAGCGCCGAGCCTCTGTGAAGGAAACGGCTGCAAGGGGAGCTGGCCGACACCCGGTCAGGAGGAGAAGAAATGAAAAGATATTATAGAAGGAACCGCTGCGCGCTTTCCAATTTCTTGCTTGTCAATTTACTGGCCGCAATTTCCTCTGTACTGATGTCGTTCTTGCTAGGGACGTTTGCCGACAGCGCAATGAAGGGGGATTTCTCCCGTGTGTGGAGGATCGCACTTATTACGCTATGCTATCTCTTTGTCGAAACAGGGCTCAGCTTTCTAATGGATTACACACGCGACATCGTTATTCAGCGTGTGGGGCGCGATTTGCGAGCCGATGCCGTGCGGAAGATTGAAGCACTCAATACGGCGGAAAAGAGCAAAGCAGACGACGGAGGCTTCTTTTCGCTGATCCACAACGATGTGGACACCGTTCCGCAGGAATATCTTACATCGCTCGGCGAGATTTACTTTCAGGTCTGCTGCTTCCTGCTTGCAGTCAGCGCTGCCATTGCCATTCAGCCGCTCATGACGCTGATTATGCTCTTTACCAGCGTCCTGCCGGTCGTGTTTCCCAAGCTGACCGAAAAACGGCTGCAAACCTGTAAGAAAGAGGAACAGCAGGCAAAGGCGCAATACGCATCGGCTCTGACGCAGATATTTTCCGGCTTCCTTCCGCTTAGAGCATTCCATGCCTTTGCAGGAATCAATCGTCTTCACGATGAGGCAAACGACGAGCTGTGCAGAAAGAAACTTCGTTTTCAGAAAATGCGTAGGATCTTGTATGCAGGTGCATATGGCTGCGGGAATCTTATTTTTCTGGGAACATGGGTGGTTGGCCTCTTTTTCGTTGCAAGGGGACTGATCACGCTTCCGCAGCTCATCACATTCGCACAGCTTATGAGCTTTGTTGCAGGGCCGATCCAAATCATCAGTGAACGCTACTCTGCCACGGTCGCGGCGGCCGCTGTCTGCAAAAATGTGCTCTCGTTTTTAGATGCACCGACAGATGAGACGTCTCAGTGGGGACAGCAGCCGCTGCACGAGATCGAAAGCATCACACTGCAGGATATTTGCTGCCGGAAGGGCGAGCGTGAGGTCTTGAGACACATTGACATCACGCTCCGAAAGGGTGACCGCATTGCCCTGCTTGGCGAAAGCGGCTCTGGAAAATCGACGCTTTTAAACGTGCTGGCCGCCATGTGCGGTGCGGAGGGAGCGTATGAGATCAACGGACGGCCCGTGCATGATTATGCTTACGCAGATTTCCGCGGGCAGGTCACGCTCCTTCCACAGAAATCCTTTGTATTCAGCGCCTCCATCCGCGACAACATCAGCATGTTCTCCTGCGGTGCACAGGAGGACGAGGCGCTGAGGCAGACGCTTGCGGATGCAGGACTTGCAAGCTGGTACGCCGCGCGCGGCGCGTCCATGGATGTGCGGATCGGGGGCGAGGAGCACGCGCTCTCCGGCGGCGAGGAGCGGCGGCTTGATCTTGCGCGCACGCTTTGGCGAAAGGGGAGTCTGGTCATGCTGGACGAGCCGACGGCCGGACTTGACGCAGGGACGCGCGCAGCGCTGGAAAAGCAGATTCTGACACTTCCGTGCGACATACTTCTTGTGACGACGCATAACGCCTCCCCTGAGTTTCTAAAGGCATTCACGCATGTCTTTTCCATGCGGAACGGAGCGCTGTGCGATGCGCCATAGGTGCGCGTGAGCGCTGCTTTCCGGAGAAAAACAAGACAAGGGCAGAGACTGCCATTGCAGCAGCCCTCCGAATATCAAAATGCCGCTCGGACGGCACAAAAGGAGAACATTATGGAATTTATCTACAAGGCCCTGCGGGGCACGCTTGAGCACATGGAGGTCTCCGACTCCGAGGTGGAACGGCAGCTGAAGCGGCTTCAGGAGCAGACGCCGCGCCGGGTCCCGGTGACGGATCGTCCGGCACAGAACGGCGACGAGGTCGTGCTGGACTACGCGGGCTACTGCGATGGCGTCCAGTTTGAGGGCGGTACCGCCGAAAAGCAGTCGCTGACGCTTGGCAGCGGCATGTTTATTCCCGGCTTTGAAGAGCAGCTGATCGGCGCAAAGATTGGCGAGGACGTGACGGTACACGTCACGTTCCCGAAGGATTACCGGGCCGAAAATCTCGCCGGAAGGGATGCGGAGTTCCGCTGCAAGATCCATGAGATCCGGCAGAACGTCCCGTATGAGCTGGACGACACGTTTGCGAAGGAGGTCGGCCAGTGCCGGACGCTGGACGAGATGCGCGGACGCCTGCGCGAGAGCCTTCGGGCATATTATGAGGACTGCGCCGAGATGGAGCTTCAGGACAAGCTGATGCGGCAGGTCGCGGCGACGCTGGACTACAAGCCGACCGATGCGGAGCTGGAGCAGGGCGTCGATTCGCAGATCGAGGTCCTGAAGGCACAGCTGGCCCGCAAGGGCCTGACGCTGGAGGCGTACTGCCAGTTCACCGGCGAGACTGAGGCGCAGCTCCGCGAGGACGCGAAGCCCGAGGCGGAGAACAGCATCCGCATCCAGCGCGCGGCGGAGCGCATCGCGCTTCTGGAGGGCCTGAGCGCCAGTGCGGAGGAGATCGCGGAGGAGCTTGCCGGGATCTGCAAGCAGAACGGCATGACCATGGAGCAGCTGCGGCCGTATCTGAACGCGGATTTTGAGGCGACCGTTGCGTCCAACGTGCGCATGAAAAAGGCCATCGCCTTTGTCCGCGACCACGCAGTCATTACGGAAAAAATGGTGGAAGCACAGAAACACTGAAAGATTTCCGCAAACTGCGCGTACAAATTCAAAAATGTGCATATCCAACAAAAACACCCGCCTGCATTTTACGATGCAGGCGGGCGTTCGTCATAGAAAACAAATCCAACGAAGGAAATCCGTGCATAATCACGAAATGTTTTTTTCTCATTGACTTCTGAGAAAGTTAGTGGTATTCTAAAGCCAACCGATAAAAATTTATCGATTAAGGCGCTGAGGTACGTGGATTTTGGAAGCGCGGCGCCGAAACCATTATTTTCCACCGGGGGTGTTAAGACCCCGGCGGATCTCTTAAGGAGGAAAACACCATGGCAATCAATTTCGTTGACGGCAAGTATGTGCACGAGGACGGACACGTCACACTCGACCCGACCGTGTACAAGGACTGGCAGATCGCTGAGGAAGCAGAAAAGGCACTTCCCTCCGTGGATTATTTCCGCGAGAAGCTCGGCCTGCTGCCCGAGGAGATCATTCCCTACGGCAAGACCCCGAAGATCGACTTCATCAAGGTCATGAAGCGTCTGAAGGATAAGCCCGACGGCAAGTTCATCGAGGTCACTGCGATCACCCCGACCCCCTTCGGCGAGGGCAAGTCCACCGTTTCCCTTGGCCTGATCGAAGGCCTCGGCAAGCTCGGCAAGAATGTCGGCGGCGCACTGCGTCAGCCCTCCGGCGGCCCGACCATGAACGTCAAGGGCACCGCGGCAGGCGGCGGCAACGCCCTGCTGATGCCGATGACCGAATTCTCTCTGGGCCTCACCGGCGATATCAACGACATCATGAACGCCCACAACCTTGCCATGGTCGCTTTGACCGCTCGTATGCAGCACGAGCGCAATAACAATGACGAATGGCTGGCAAAGAAGGGCCTCAAGCGTCTCGACATCGACCCCAAGCGTGTCGAGATGGGCTGGGTCATGGACTTCTGCGCACAGGGCCTTCGCAACATCATCATCGGCCTCGGCGGCCGTCTGGACGGCTACCTGATGGAGTCCAAGTTCGGCATCGCCGTCGGCTCCGAGCTGATGGCCATTCTCGCCGTCGCGCGCGACCTGAAGGATCTGCGTGAGCGTATCGGCAAGATCGTCGTCGCCTACTCCCGCAGCGGCGAGCCTGTCACCTGCGAGGATCTCGAGGTCGCTGGCGCCATGACCGCGTGGATGCGCAACACCATCAACCCCACCATGTGCTACACCGTCGAGCATCAGCCGGTTCTGGTTCATGCCGGCCCGTTCGCCAACATCGCCATCGGCCAGTCCTCTGTTATCGCTGACCGTCTGGCCCTCAAGCTGTTCGACTATCATGTCACCGAGTCCGGCTTCGCTGCCGACATCGGCTTTGAAAAGTTCTGGAACGTCAAGACCCGTCTTTCCGGCCTGACCCCGAACGTCTCCGTTCTGGTCGCGACCGTCCGCGCGCTCAAGATGCACGGCGGCGGCCCGAAGGTCACCCCGGGCGCACCGCTGCCCAAGGAGTACACCGAGGAGAACCTCGAGCTTCTGGAAAAGGGCACCTGCAACCTGTTCCACCATGTCAACACCATCAAGAAGTCCGGCATCAACCCGGTCGTCTGCATCAACCGCTTCTACACCGATACCGACGCCGAGATCGCTCTGCTCAAGAAGCTCTGCAAGGAGCACGGTGTCCGCTGCGCCGAGTCCAACCACTGGCGTTACGGCGGCGAGGGCGCGATCGAGCTGGCTCAGACCGTTGTCGAGGCCTGCGAGGAGCCGGTCAACATCAAGTTCCTGTACGATCTGGAGATGCCGCTGCGTCAGCGCGTCGAGCTGATCGCCAAGGAAGTCTACGGCGCCGACGGCGTTGACTGGGCGCCTCTGGCTGTCCAGAAGGCGGAGCGCTTCGAGGCCGACCCGAAGTACGCCGACTACTGCACCATGATGGTCAAGACCCATCTGTCCCTGTCCGACGATCCCACCAAGAAGGGCGAGCCGAAGGGCTGGCGCCTCGCCATCCGCGACATTCTGGAGTACGGCGGCGCGAAGTTCCTCTGCCCGATGGCCGGCACCATCTCCATGATGCCCGGTACCGCCGCGAACCCGGCTTATCGCCGCATCGACGTCGATACCGAGACCGGCAAGGTTTCCGGACTGTTCTGATGCTCTGAGTGCAGGGCGTCCTGCAGGGCCATGCCCTGTGGATAACAAGATCACACAAATCACCGGCAGGCGGCGGAAAAACCGCCGCCTGCTCTTCATTGAATAAGGAGAAATAATACGATGGATATGACGACGAGATCCTGCCGTGAATTTGTCACGGTCCTCGCCTCGAATGAGCCTGCTCCCGGCGGCGGCGGCGCTTCCGCGCTGGTGGCCGCGCTCGGCACGGCGCTCGGCAATATGGTCGGCTCTTTGACCGTTGGCAAGAAGAAGTATGCCGATGTGGAGGAGGAGATCATCGCCCTCAAGGCAAAATGCGACGCGCTCCAGAACGAGCTGCTCGATCAGGTCCCCGCAGACGCGGAGGGCTTTGTCCCGCTGGCGAAGGCATACGGCATTCCGAAGGACGATCCCAGCCGCCCCGAGATCATGGAAAAGGCGACCATCACGGCCTGCCAGGTCCCCATGCACATCATGGAGCTTTGCTGCGAGTCTCTGGACGCCATCGCCGTGTTTGCGGCGAAGGGCTCCCGCCTTGCTGTCTCCGACGCGGGCTGCGGCGCGACGATCGTGAAGGCTGCGCTTCAGGCAGCTTCCCTCAACGTTTTCATCAACACCAAGACGCTCCAGAACCGCGAGGTCGCGGAGAAAATGAACGCGAAGTGCCTTGGTATGCTTGACAAATACGGTAAGCTGGCGGACGAGATCTTCGAGAGCGTCAAGGCCGGTTTCTTTAAGTGAGAAGGAGAGAGGATCATGGCAAAACTGCTGCTTGGCAAGGAAGTTACCGCTGCGATGAACGAGAAGCTTCAGGCGCGCGTCGCGGCTTTGAAGGAAAAGGGCGTCAGCCCGAAGCTGGCCATCGTCCGCTGCGGTGAGAATCCGTCCGATCTGTCCTATGAAAAGGGCGCGACTGCCCGCGCGGAGCTGATCGGCGTCGAGGTCGTGAAGTTCGTCCTGCCCGAGGATGTGACGAAGGAAGCACTCATCGCGCAGATCGAGGCCATCAACGCAGATGACTCCATCCACGGCTGCCTGATGTTCCGGCCGCTGCCGAAGCACCTCAAGGCCGATCAGGATGAGATCTGCAACCATCTGGCCGCTGCGAAGGACGTGGACTGCATGACCGATCTCTCCAATTCCGGCGTGTTCACCGGCAAGAAGCTCGGCTTTGCACCCTGCACTCCGCAGGCCTGCATGGAGATCCTGGATTACTACGGCATCGACTGCAAGGGCAAGAACGCCGTCGTCATCGGCCGTTCGCTGGTCGTCGGCAAGCCTGCGGCCATGATGCTGATGGCCAAGAATGCGACCGTCACCGTCTGCCACACCAAGACCGTGGACGTGGCCGGGATCGCCCGCAAGGCGGACATTCTGGTCTCTGCGGCGGGCGTTCTCAACAGTCTGACGAAGGACTATGTGGCGCCCGGCCAGATCGTCATTGACGTTTCAATCAACTGGGACCCCGAGAAGATCAATTCCAAGGGCGGCAAGGGTGCCATCGCGGGCGACGCGGTGTTCTCCGAGGTCGAACCCATCGTCGAGGCCATCACGCCTGTTCCCGGCGGCGTTGGTTCCGTCACCACGTCCGTGCTGATCGGCCATGTGGTCGAGGCAGCGGAACGGACGCTGTAATAAACGTGTGACTGCCGCCGGGGATCCCCGGCGGCAGTGTTTTTTGAGAGAGGGGTTGAGTCTATGAACGAAAAAGTCAGACAGCCGGAATCGGCGATCCGCTGGCTGTTTGCTGTGTTTACGCTTTTCTGCCTGCTGACGGCGATTGTCTGCATGATCGTCTTCGGTACGACGGTATCGGAGGCGCTTGCGGGCGTGGGCCGTATCTGCACCCAGTCCGGTCAGACGGTCAAGAGCTACTTTGACGCCAGCTACGGCGGCCTCGCCGGAACGTTTCTGAACGCCGCGCTGGTCTGCGCCGTCTGCCTCGGGCTGTACTGCCTGCCCGGCAGCAAGCCGGACGGCGTGTCCGTCCTCGCGTTTTTCCTGACGGCAGGCTTCTGCTTCTGGGGCACGACGATCCTGAACATCTGGTTTTCCTTTGCGGGCGTGCTGATCTACAGCCTTGTCACAAAGAAAAAGCCGGGCGCGATGGCGAATGCCTTCCTGTTTTCGACGGGCCTTGCGCCGCTTATCACCGAGATGCTTTTCCGCTATCCCGGCGAGGCGTGGCACGGCTTTACGGGCCTCGGCGTGGGGATCGCGCTGGCCGTCGGCATTTTTATCGGCTTTATTTTCCCGGCCGTCCTGCCGCACAGCCCGCAGATGCACAAGGGCTACGACCTGTATAACGCGGCGGTGCCCATCGGCCTGATCGCGTTCTTCCTGCGCTCGCTTCTGTATAAGATCTTCACCTCCGCGCCCCCCGCGTCGGAGAGCGTCGGTCTGGGCGACAGCTTCCTGGCGCTCAGCCTCGCGTTCTGCGGTGTCGTGTTCGGCCTCGCCATCATCTGGGGCCTTGCGATGGGCGGCGGAAGGGCATACGGAAAGCTCCTGCGCGACAGCGGCTACAACGTCGATTACGGTACAAAATACGGCTCCGGCGCGGCGATCCTGAATTTCGGCGTCTACGGCCTGTTCATCGTGCTGTATTATCTGCTCATCGGCGCAAAATGGAACGCCGCGACGCTCGGCTGCGTGTTCTGCATGGTCTGCTGCTGCTTCAAGGGCAGCCATCCGGCGAACGTCTGGCCGATCATGGTCGGCTATGTGGCGGCGAGCTTTGTCGCCAAATTCGTCTGCGGCCTCACCGGCGCGGAGCATACGCTTATGGCAAACGCGCAGGCGATCGTCATCGGTCTGTGCTTTGCAAACGGCCTGTCGCCGGTTTCCGGCGCCTACGGCTGGCTGGCAGGCGTCGTATTCGGCATGATCCACTATACGCTCGTGACGTGCGTGCCGCTGCTGCACGGCTCCTTCTGCCTGTATAACGGCGGCTTTACCGCGGCGTTCTCCTGCTTCCTGTTTGTCCCCGTTCTGGAGCACTTCTTCCACACCAAGGAGCAGAGAAAGCAGCTGAAGGCCGGAAAATGAGCCGCTTTACGACTGAAAAGGAGGCAAACGGAATGTATTACTGTGAAAACTGCCATCTGCTGTGCGAGTGGCCGGTCTGCGGCTATTGCGGGACAAGGCCGCTGCGGGAGCCGAGGGCGGACGATTACTGCTTCCTTTCCAGCCGGAACGAGCCGTGGGCGCAGATGCTGGCGGAGCTTCTGCAGGAGGAACGGATCGCGGTCGTGACCCGTCCGGTGCCGCAGCGGGGCTTCGGTTATTCGGGGGAGCGCAGCGCCTATACGGAGCTGTTTGTGCCCTTCCCGGAGCTGGAACGCGCGAAGGAGCTGGAACGGGCGCTGCTGACGAGCGAACCGTCCTTCCCGGAGGACGAGGAAGAGTATGCGTCCGAAGCTCCGGAAAAATAACAAAACAGGCGTCCTGAGATACGCAGGACGCCTGAATTTATTCTGCCTGCATCCGCAGCGCGGCAAGCTCCTGCGGAGTGTCGCAGTCGCGCAGCTCCTCCGGAGCCAGCTCCACCGGAAGATAGTCCTCCGTATGGCGCTTGATAACGAGATTCCCGCCGCAGTCACCCTCCAGCGCCAGCAGCTCCGGGAAAAAGCGGGCCGGGAAGAGATTCGGATTTCCGCGCCGTCCCTCGTGAGAGGCTCCGGCGATCTTCTCCGGCGTGCGGAGCCATGCTTCCGCGATGCGCCGGACGGAGTCCCGCCGCAGAAGCGGCTGATCGGCGACAAGATACAAAATTCCGTCGCACGCCCGCATGGCCTGCGTCCCGAGGCGGATGGTGTAGCTCAGGCCCCAGTCCGGATGCGCGTTGTGGATGGCGGCGAAGCCATATTTTCCGGCCAGCTCCTCGATCCCTTCATACTGCGACGCGACGCAGACGGCGGCGAACATCCCCTTCGGGACGGCGTCCAGCGCGCGTTCAATGAGCGTCCGCCCGTCAAGCTCGGCGGCGAGCTTGTTCGCGCCGAAGCGGCTGGCGTTTCCGGCGGCCATGACCAGACAGCCGATGCGGAGAGATGCAGCAGGATCCATGGAATACCTCCCAATAGCACACAGCATTTTCTACAAAACAGTATAGCCCGTTTTTATGGAAAAAGTCAAGAAACGGCCGGAATGTTCGACAGTTCCGAAAAAACCGTTATCTACAAATTAGAATCACGATTTTGCTTTCCAAGGACGGACGGCGATGCTATAATTATAACAAATACAGAGTGGTTTCTTCGGGAAAAACAGGTAAAACCGACGAAAAGCAGCTTACACAGATAATGGAGGGAACGCAATGGGCATCGTAGGAAACAGCGAAGTCCGTGTGGACGCCTTTGACAAGGCGACCGGCAGAACAAAATATTATGAGGATCTGGTGCCGGCGGATGCGCTGTATGTGCGCATCAAGCACTCGACAATTGCGCACGGCTTCGTGAAATCGGTCGATCTGAGCGAGGCGGAAAAGATCAAGGGTGTGGTGAAGATCCTCACCTGCTTCGACGTTCCGGATATCCCGTTCCCGACGGCGGGCCACCCGTGGTCGATGGATCCCGGACATCAGGACATCGCCGACCGCTATCTGCTGAACC
>FR887242.1:2507-6895 GCA_000436735.1 Firmicutes bacterium CAG:170 | reverse complement strand
CCGACCGCTATCTGCTGAGCCGGCATGTGCGCTACTACGGCGACGATGTGTGCGCGGTCATCGCGGAAAATGAGGTCGCGGCGATGCAGGCCGTTCGCGCCATCAAGGTGGAATATGAGGAGCTGCCGTTCGTGCTGGATGCACAGGAGGCCATGAAGGACGGCGCGCCGCAGCTGCATGAGCGCTTCCCCAACAACGTTCTCAAGCACACGACCATGGCCGTCGGCAATTATGCCGAGGCAATTCAGGAGCCGGGCCTCATCAAGGCCGAGGGCTGGTATGACACCCCCACCGTGCAGCACTGCCACATCGAGAACCACGGCTGCTTCTGCTATGAAGAAAACGGTCGTCTGGTCGTGACCAGCTCCACGCAGATCCCGCACATTGTGCGCCGTATCGTCGGACAGGCGCTTGGCCGCCCATGGGGCGATATCCGCATCGTCAAGCCGTACATCGGCGGCGGCTTCGGCAACAAGCAGGACAGCCTGTATGAGCCGCTGTGCGCATGGTGCTGCACGCAGGTCGGAGGCCGCTGCGTCCGCTTCGACTGCTCGCGCGAGGAGACCTTCGTCTCCAACCGCGTCCGCCACGCCATCCGGATTCACATCATTTCGTGGCTCCGCAAGGATGGCACCATCGCCGCCAAGAAGGTCGAGTGCTTCTCCAATCAGGGCGCCTACGCCTCGCACGGCCACTCCATCGTCGCCAAGGCGCTCGGCTCGTTCAACCAGCATTATCCCTGCCCCAATTTTGAGGGCGACGCCTATACCGTGTTCACCAACCGCCCGGCGGCGGGCGCCATGCGCGGCTACGGTATGCCGCAGGCATCGTTCGCGGACGAATCCCACGCGGAGGAGTGTGCAAAGGCCGTCGGCATGACGCCGCTGGACTACCGCTGGCAGAATCTGATGAAGCCCGGCTATGTGGACGGCTTCTCGCACAACGAGCTTTACGAGGACTCCTACCGGCAGTGTATGGAAAAGGGCATGAAGGCCATCGGCTACGAGGAAAAGGTCAAGGCCTACGCCAACCAGACCGGCCCCATCCGCCGCGGCATCGGCCTTGCGACCTTCTGGTACAACACCGCCGTCTATCCCATTTCGCTGGAGACATCCTCCTGCCGCTTGCAGCTGAACCTTGACGGCACGGTCAATCTTCAGGTCGGCGAGACGGAGATCGGTCAGGGCGCGGACACCGCCTATGCGCAGATGTGCGCGGAAACGCTCGGCCTGTCCGATTATAAGAAGGTACACGTCCTGTCCTGTCAGGACACCGACGTGACGCCGACGGGCCTCGGCGCCTATGCCTCCCGACAGACCTTCACCGCGGGCTTCTCCATCCGCCAGACTGCGGAGATGCTCAAGAAAAAGATTCTTGAGTATGCCTGCGAGGTCACGCGGCAGGCGACCTACAACATGAACATCATCGATTCCAACATCGTCCGCATCACGGACGGCCGGGTGCTCATGAGCCTCTCCGAGCTGTCCATGACCGCGCAGTATAATGCAGTGCATTCCGAGCATATCACGGCGGAATCGACCTACACCATCCGCAACAACGCCTATTCCTTCGGCTGCACGTTTGCCGAGGTCGAGGTCGATATCCCGATGTGCAAGGTCAGGCTGCTGCATATCGTGAATGTCCATGACTGCGGCAGGCTCATCAATCCCGCCCTTGCCGAGGCGCAGGTCCACGGCGGTATGTCCATGGGCATCGGCTACGGCCTGTCCGAACAGCTCCTGTTCGATCCCAAGACCGGCAAGCCGCTCAACAACAACCTGCTGGACTATAAGCTTTCGACCTTTATGGATCATCCGGATATCGAGGCGGAGTTTGTGGAGAATTACGAGCCGACGTCCGCCTACGGCACCAAGGCGCTGGGCGAGCCGCCCGCGTGCTCTCCGGCTCCGGCCATCCGCAACGCCATCTATCAGGCGACCGGCGTCGCCATCGATCAGGCGCCGATCACGCCGCATATCCTTTTCGCCAAATTCACCGAAGCTGGCCTGATCCAGGACTGAGGGAGGGAACAGACTATGTATGATATGAAAGCGCTCTATGAAGCGTACAGCGTGGAGGAAGCCATAAAGCTCCGCTTGGAGCATCCCGAGGCGCAGATCATCGCGGGCGGCACGGACGTGCTCGTCCAGATGCGCGAGGGACGGCGCGCCGGTAAGGAGCTGATCTCCATTCAGAAGGTCAACGAAATCCGCGGCATCTGCATGGACGAGCAGGAGAATATCCGCATCGGCTCGCTCACGACCTTCTCCCACATCACCCATGACCCCATCATCATCGAGAAGATCAACGTGCTGGGCGAGGCGGTCGATATGGTCGGCGGCCCGCAGATCCGCAACGCCGGCACCATCGGCGGCAATACCTGCAACGGCGTGACCTCTGCCGATTCCGCATCCACGCTCCATGCGTGGGAGGCCATCGTCGAGCTGACCGGCGTGAACGGCAAGCGGTATCTGCCCATCAAGGACTTCTATATCAAGGCCGGTACGGTCGATATCAACATCGCCGAGGGCGAGATCCAGACCGCGATCCTGATCCCGAAGGCCTCGTGGGAGAATACGAAGGGCTTCTACATCAAATACGGCATGCGCAACGCCATGGAGATCGCCACGACCGGCTGCTCCGTCAACGTCCGCCTGTCGGAGGATAAAAAGACGTTCGACCGCGTCCGCATCGCCTACGGCGTTGCAGGCCCCGTGCCGATGCGCGCACCGAGCGCGGAGGCTGTCGTGAACGGTCAGCCTGTCACGATGGAGAATGTCGAGGCGTTCTCCAGAGCTGTGCTCGAGGATATCAATCCCCGCGATTCCTGGCGTGCCAGCAAGGCGTTCCGAAAGCACATCGCCGTGGAAATGGCCAAGCGCGCGCTCATCGAATCTGTCAAACGCTGCGGAGGTGAGATCTGATGGCACAGTATGCACTTGTCAAATGCAACATCAACGGCAAGGATGTGGAGAAGATCGTGGACGTCCGCGCAAGCCTGACGGACATGCTCCGGAACGATTTCCGGCTCACGTCCGTGAAAAAGGGCTGCGAGGTCGGTGAATGCGGCGCGTGTACCGCGCTCATCGATGGCGAGGCGATCAACACCTGCCTGTATCTGGCCGTCTGGGCGGAGGGAAAGCACATCGTCACGCTCGAGGGACTTATGAATCCAGACGGAACGGTTTCGGACATCCAGAAGGCGTTCATGGACGAGACCGCGATCCAGTGCGGCTTCTGTACGCCGGGCTTTATCCTGACCGCGACGGAGATCCTTGCCTCCGGTAAGGAATACACCGACGACGAACTGCGCAAGCTGCTCTCCGGCCATCTGTGCCGCTGCACGGGCTATCAGAATATCTTCCGCGCAGTTAAAAAGACCATGCTGCGCCGCCTTGGCAAGTATGAGGAGGCGGAGGCCGTCCGCTGACGGAGCCGAAAAATGCAAACCCTGACGGAGCCGAAAAATGCAAACAGAAGTGCCCGCTGCGAAAGCAGCGGGCACTGTGTCGTTCTGTGTGTTTTTGGCGGACGGCGCGGGTCGGCGGTCAGACCTCGCCCTTTGAGTGTCTGGCGCGGTGCAGGATCAGCTCGGCGGCCACGCTGATGGCGATTTCCGCCGGAGTCTCCGCCTGGATCGGCAGGCCGATGGGCGCATGGATGCGCGTGAGCGCTTCCTTCGGGATGCCGTTTTCCATCAGGAAGGCGTTCGTCGCAGCGATCTTCTTCCGGCTCCCGATGCAGCCGATATAGGTCGCCTCCGTGCGCATCGCCTGAAGCAGCACCGAGCGGTCGGCCTGATGGCCGGGCGTCATGATAACGACATAGTCCTCCGGGCCGATGCAGACCTTTTCGCGGATGTCCTGATAGTTGCCCAGAATGACGCAGTCCGCGTCCGGATAAGCCTCCTGCTTTGCAAAATCCGGGCGGTCGCCTGCTTGGCAAAATCCGGGCGGTTGTCGAATACGGTCACGCGGAACTCCACGCCCGCCAGTACCGGTACGAGCGCCCTTCCGACGTGCCCGCCGCCGAAGATATAGACCCGGCCCGCACGGCTCACCGGCTCGACGTACCACGATTCCTCGCCCTCACGGTAGACGGCGCGGGCGAGCAGCATCGGACGCAGGGCCTCCATGGAAACGCCGTCCAGAAAACGAACTCCGTGCCGCTCATCATAAAGTCCCATCCGTACCGACGCATTTGCGTCCATCTTCATGAGCAGCCAGCCGTTTTCGCCGCTCCCGAGCATTTCCAGCAGCGCATCCGCGAACGGCAGCTCCTCCGGCTTCAGAATCTGATAATAGACCGTCACATCGCCGCCGCAGATCATCCCGATGTCGCAGACCTGATTCTGCGAGAGCCGGAATGTGCGCAGCAGATTTTCTCCG
>FR887242.1:1516-2405 GCA_000436735.1 Firmicutes bacterium CAG:170 | reverse complement strand
TGTCCGTCCGCAAAGACGGCCATCCGGGCACCGGCACCTCGCGGTGCGGATCCGGAAGAGGCCAGAACGGTACACAGCACCGTATTTTCGCCGCGCGCCAGTGCCGCGCGGATCTCTTCAAACAGCTTTTTCATAAGCCTTGCTCCTTGTTCTTTTATAAGAATAGCGTAGCACCGCCGGAGGCAGATTGTCAAGTGCGGGATTTTCCTGTCCGCGGCTTGTGCGGTGCGGCTCTTGCTTTTTCCGGCGGCGTATGCTAAAATCAGAATGTAAATAACCAACAGGAGGTATCCCGGCGTGTCGAACAAGTGATTTCAGAAAATGCATAGCGGACGGAGGCCCTCGAGGAAGGGCCTGGTTTGCTGTCGGTTTTTGAGATCACTGCTGTTTCCCGTCGAAATACGGAGCGCCGCGCCCGGGCAGTCTGCCCGCGAAGCGCAGGCCCCGCCCTTTCGCGGTCTCGGCGCGCGCTGCGGATGCCCTTTCCATATGCGCAGAAGCTCTGTTTCCGGCAGCGGTATGTCCGCACGGAACCGGAGCTTTTTTGTATGGGAGGATCATATATGTTGGATATTCTTGAAATTTCGGATCTTTCGCTCCACCTGACGCAGACGGGACGCCCGCTGCTGGAGCATTTCTCCTTCACGCTCGGCGCGGGCGACCGCGCGGTGCTGATCGGCGAGGAGGGCAACGGAAAATCCACGCTGCTGCGCTATCTGGCGCAGCCGGAGGCGCTGAAGGGCTACTGCGAGGCGGAGGGGCGCGTCACACTGCGCGGACGGCCCGGCTATCTGCCGCAGCTCCTGCCGGAGGCGCTGCGCGAATGCACGCCCGCGGACTATCTCGCCGAGATCCCGGCGCACAGAGCCTCGGAGCTGCTGGAGCGGCT
>FR887242.1:0-1442 GCA_000436735.1 Firmicutes bacterium CAG:170 | reverse complement strand
TCCGGCGGTGAGCGCGTCAAGCTCCAGCTGGCGCGTATCCTGCTGGACGAGCCGGACGTGCTGCTGCTCGACGAGCCGACCAATGATCTGGATGTGGAGACGCTGGAGTGGCTGGAGGACTTTTTGCTGCACACGCGCCTGCCGGTGCTCTACGTCTCGCACGACGAGACGCTGATCGAGCGAACGGCGAACGTGATCGTCCACATGGAGCAGCTCCGCCGCAAGACCTGCTGCCGCACGACGGTCAGCCGCGAATCCTATCCGGAGTATCTGCGCCGCCGCGCCAATCTCTTTGACCGACAGGAGCAGCTTGCGCAGAAGCAGCGCAGCGACTACGATAAAAAGCTCGAACGCTGGCAGCAGGTCTATCAGCGCGTCGAGCATGAGCAGGGGAGCATCTCACGCGGCGACCCGCACGGGGGACGGCTGCTCAAGAAGAAAATGCACTCTGTCCAGTCGCAGAAGCGCCGCTTTGAGCGAGAAAAGGAGGCATTTCTCGACTTCCCGGAGACGGAGGAGGCCATCCTTGCGCGCTTTCCAGCAGACATTGCGCTGCCTGCCGGAAAGACCGTTCTGGATTTTTCGCTTCCGGCGCTGTACGCAGGACAGCACCTGCTGGCCCGTGATCTGCGCCTGCACGTGTCCGGCGGCGAGCATGTCGGCATCACCGGCCGCAACGGCGCTGGAAAATCCACGCTGCTCATGCTTCTGTGGGAGGCGCTGAGGGACCGGCGCGACATCACCGCCTGCTGCATGCCGCAGGATTACAGCCTCCTTCTGGACTTCGGGCAGACGCCTATCGAGCATCTCGGTGCGCAGTATGACCGCGAAACGCTGACGCGGGCGCGGACGTATCTCGGCAGTATGCGCTTTACGCACGAGGAAATGACCGGGAAGATCGCCGCGCTCTCCGGCGGCCAGCGGGCGAAGCTGTTGTACCTTGATATGGTGCTCCGCCGGGCGGACGTGCTGCTGCTCGACGAGCCGACGCGCAATTTCAGCCCGCTTTCCTGCCCGGCTGTCCGGGAAGCACTCCGGGCGTTCGGCGGCACGATCATCGGCGTTTCGCACGACCGGAAGTATCTTGCCGAGGTCTGCGATACGGTCTATGTGCTGGATGAAGCGGGGCTGCACCGGCGGAGCTGATGCAGCAGCAAAAATGGGATCGGAAGCCTGAACGGGTTTCCGATCCCTGATATCATGTGTGGAACGATCTCCGGCACTATTCATCGATTTACATACCAGACGTTTTTCTCCAGATCTGTGCTGTCCGGGGTGTTTGCCGTTGCGGTTAGGCATTCATTGCGGCATAAAGGAAGCAAGCCCAAAAGTGGGGGAGGGCGCGGCTGCGCCGCAGAAAGCGCGTGCAGCGGTCTGCGTAAATCTTTCTGGACATCAAAAACGGACACCCTGCCTTTCGTAAAATGGACAAAAAGGCAGGG
>FR887241.1:23857-26759 GCA_000436735.1 Firmicutes bacterium CAG:170 | reverse complement strand
GCGCCGCTCCCGCCGGAGGAACTGCATTTGTAAGAGTGCTGCCGCGCTCCGGCTGTTCGGATATCTGCGCCGCAGGGCGTCTGGATATAATTTTTCTACAGAAAGGGTGGTT
The DNA here is from genome assembly GCA_000436735.1 of Firmicutes bacterium CAG:170. GTDB lineage: Bacteria > Bacillota > Clostridia > Oscillospirales > Oscillospiraceae > CAG-170. The sequence continues at coordinate 26,647 of FR887241.1, read as the reverse complement.
TTTATGACGATGCATCGTGTAGGGAGGGCGCACGCTTTCTGACCCTCCAAATTTAATTGGAGGAATGTAAATGGAAAACAAAATTCAAATTATGATCCGCGAGGCGGTCACGGACAGCGATACCGCCGCCTTCTGGGAACAGCTTTATGCCTATTTCAAGCGGGACATTTTCCCGGAACCGGAGGATCCGGACAGGAAATACTTCCTCGGCGGAGAATACCGGGAGCAGATCCAGAGAATCCACGATCGGGCGGAGAATCGCTGCAGCTGGCTGTTTTTCAGCCGGGACGGGCAGGATATCGGGCTGGCGATGCCCGTGATCTTCCCTGCGGAGGATGGCAAGTGCTTCCTCATGGAATTCTGCGTATTCCCGGAATTCCGGGGCGGCACCGGCAGACAGTGCGCCGCTGCGCTTCTGGACTGGGCAAAGGAAAACGGTGCGCGGTATGCCGAGCTGAATTGCGGCAACGCGCGGCGGAGCCGCTTCTGGGAAAGCGTCGGCTTTCGGAAAAACGGCGCAGACGAGTGGGGCGAGCCGCTGATGCTCCTGCCGCCGGAGGATGAGGTGCCTGTGACCGTCCGGCGTCTTACGGAGCCGGAGGACTGGCAGCTCAAAAAGCTGGAGAACGGCTTTTTGACGGAGGTCGGCGAGGAAGCACTGACCGAAGAAAAGCAGAAGCGCCTTGCCGAAGCGATCCGTGCGGAAAAAATCTCGTTTTTCCTTGCCATGCGCGGCACACGCGCCGTTGGAATGTGCAGCGTCGCGCGCTGCTTCTCGACCTTTTCCTGCGGGGATATCGGCGTATTTGAGGACTTTTTCATCGAGCCGGTCTTTCGGAGGAAGGGAATCGCGCGAAAGCTCGCGCAGGCCGTTCAGGCATGGTGCCGTGAAAACGGTATGGCCAGCCTCACCGTCAGCTGCGCGCCCTGCGACGAGGGCATGTACCGTGCACTGGGTTTTGCGCTGCCGCTCGGACAGAGCTTCGCCTGCCTGCCGCAGGAGCAGTAGGCAAAATAGAAACACGCGCCGGAAGGCGCGTAAAATACACATAAAATGTGCGTACAGGAAACGGTACGCACATTTTGCTATTCACCGAGCTGCGCCTTTTTTTCGCAGTCCCTGCATAGGATCGTCCAGCTTTCGTCCACATTGGAGCTGTCGCTGACGCGAAGCTCCTTGCCGCAGCCGTCGCAGTGGACGATCCTCCCGCCGCAGCCTGCCAGCAGCAGACTCAGCAGCAGCGCCGCCAGCAGCGCACAGAGGCGTCTGGATCTTCGCATATTGCCACACTCCTTCGACCGTTTTTTACAGTATAGCATAAGAAAACGCATAGCGCAAGCCTGCTTTTCGGCGGTTTGCACAACTTTTGCGGGAACGCGGGCATTTTATCCGTGCTTTGACGCCTCTGGCGCGTCAGGACCCCACTGCGGCAGCGGCAGACGCTGCATCGCGCCGAAGATCTTCGATTTGAGATCCGGATACTGTGTCTGGAGCTGCGCGATCAGCTCCTTGACCTCCTGACGCTTGGTATGCTTGTCCGCAGGACAGACATTGTGTACAACCGGGAGCTGCCGGCTCTGTGCAAAGTGCTCAATGGCCTTCTCGCCGATATAGAGCATCGGCCGGATCTGCGTCACACCGCTCCGGGAAAGATAGGTGACCGGCTCAAAGCAGCCGATGCGGCCCTCGTACAGAAGGCTCATGAGAAAGGTCTCCGCCGCGTCGTCAAAATGGTGCCCCAGCGCGACCTTGTTGAAGCCGTGCTCTGCGATCAGGTCGTTCAGCGCGCCGCGGCGCATTTTGGCGCACATGGAGCAGGGATTTTTCTCCTTCCGGTAATCGAAAATGATCGGGCCGATCTGCGTGTGCTTGCAGGTGTACGGCACATCGAGCTGCGCGCAAAGCGCCGCGACGGGCGAAAAATCCATGCCGTCGAGGCCCATGTCCACTGTGAGCGCCTCCAGCTCGAAGCGCTTCGGGTAGTATTTCCGCAGCTCCGCCAGCAGGACGAGCAGCGTCAGCGAGTCCTTTCCGCCGGAGACGCCGACCGCGATGCGGTCGCCCTCCGAGATCATATGATAGTCCTCCACACAGCGGCGGAGCTGGCCGATCAGCTTCTGCATGGCGCATCGCCTCCAAAAAGTAATTTGCGTTTCGAGAATACGGGAGTATTTAAGAGCATTCGAGAGAATTTGAAAGTTCTTTCTGCGTTTTCTTGAAAATATCAAAAATTCCGGTTGACACTGGTTTTTCCATGTGATATAAAATATAGGCGCGTTTATGAGGCTATTGTATGCGCGCCCCGAACTTTTGTCAAATTTTTTGAATGCAAATCGGAGCAGCCCCGCACGATCCCAGCGCGGCTGCGGCGGAGACCAGAAACGCCCGGCGCGCCGGAATGGTGCGGTGTTGCTCCAAACAAACGGAGGAAACAGACATGACCACTATGGTGAAAAAAGAGAATGTCCAGAGAAAATGGTACGTTCTCGACGCAGCTGGCAAGCCTCTGGGCCGCACCGCTGTGACCGCCGCCAGACTTCTGCGCGGCAAGCATAAGGTTGACTTCACGCCCAATGTTGACTGCGGCGATTTCGTCATCATCGTCAACGTGGACAAGGCGATCCTGACCGGCCGTAAGCTCGATCAGAAGACCTACTACCATCACACCGGATGGATCGGCAACCTGAAGGAAGTCAAGTACAACAAGCTGATGGCTGAGCGCCCCGAGTTCGCAATGGAGCTGGCCGTCAAGGGTATGCTTCCCAAGAACGTTATCGGCAGAACCGCTC
>FR887241.1:14963-23840 GCA_000436735.1 Firmicutes bacterium CAG:170 | reverse complement strand
AGAACCGCTCTGACCCGTCTGCACCTGTACAAGGGCGAAGAGCACAAGCACGCCGCACAGAAGCCCGAAGCCTGGACTTTGGACTAATCAGGAGGTAACAGACTATGTACGAGAGCAAAAGACAGTATCAGTACGGCACTGGCCGTCGTAAGTCCTCCATTGCCCGTGTCCGCCTGTATCAGGAAGGCACCGGCTCCATCACCATCAATGGCCGCGGTATCGACGATTACTTCGGTCTCGACACCCTGAAGATGGTCGTCCGTCAGCCTCTGGCTGCTCTGGATCTGGTCGGCAAGGTCGATCTGGTCTGCACCGTTGAAGGCGGCGGCGTTTCCGGCCAGGCCGGCGCGATCCGCCACGGCGTCGCCCGCGCTCTGCTGGGCGTCAACCCCGAATTCCGTACCGCTCTCAAGGCCGCTGGTTTCCTGACCCGTGACCCGAGAATGAAGGAAAGAAAGAAGTACGGTCTCAAAGCCGCTCGTCGCGCTCCGCAGTTCAGCAAGCGCTGAGTTCCTATCGAGCATATTTTCAAAGGCTCCTGCTTCGGCAGGAGCCTTTGTTCGTTTCTGTGTCATAAAATTTTATCCCGCAGCGGAGTGAAAACGGCAGAGTAGGGCGGTGCCGCCGCGCGGCTGTGCGTCCGCGATCTGGCTTACGGCGCGTTCTCGGCAAGATACAGCTCCACGCGGCGCTGGATCTGCGCGGCAGTCTCTTCCGGCGTTTTTGCGCCCGCCCAGAGCGCGGCGCACTCGGCTTCCAGAATGGCCTCGACCTGCTGCGAGGAATAAACCTGTGCGGAGATACGCTCGAAGAACGCCTCATACCGCGCGGCATCCTCCGCAGAGAGCGGAACGATCGGATAGACCGTGCCGTCTACCGTGAACTCCGTCGCAATATCTGAGTCGTTTGTATTTCGCGGTTCCATCGCTGCGGTGATTTCGCTTTCAAATGCGGATACCGTCATCGGAAACGCAAACCGACTGAACGCTGCCTGGCAAGGCTCGGAGAGCAGAAATTGCAGGAATTCCGATATGCCGTCCGGATGCGCCGTATCTTTGAATGCGGCAAGCTCGGCGGCAGGGCGAAGCTTTGTGCCGCTTTCTCCGGGCCAGCCGATCCACGCGACCGGCTCCCCGACGGTATAGGCCTCAATCTGATGCAGCTGCGACACGCTGCGCAGGGTGACCGGCTCCGCCAGCGCCAGATCCCGCCGGATCAGGAGCATGGTATTCTCCAGATCATAGCTCAGCTCCTCCGGCGCGGTCAGCGTATTGGCATAGTCCAGCAGCGCCTGAAATTCCTCCGAATCGAAGCTGCACGTTCCCGCCTCCTCGTCCCAGAATGCGTCGAGAAGGTACTGCTCCATATAGGAAAGGAACAGCTCGCGGCTCATGCCGGAAAACATGGGAATATCGGACGCTTCGGCCAGTTTGAGAAATTCCGCAACGCTCCAGCTCGATTTATTTCCAAGCCGCGACTGCTTCCCGACCAGCGTTTCGACCGTGAAGCAGCCCGGAAAGGTGAAATTACCTCCATGGTAGGAGAGCGCGTCCCAGAGCCACGGCAGAAGCGCCTCCTGCGGCAAAAGCGTATTGAGATCGAGCAGCAGCCCGCGGTCGGCAAAGCTGTGCCACGGGAGGTTCGAGAGATCGATCATATCCGGCGTATCGCCCGCCATGATGGCCGTATTCCAGACGGTGAACACATCCTCATAGCTGCCGGAGTCGAGAAGCGAGGAAAAGTCCAGCAGTTCCACATGATAGTCGGCGCTGCTTCGGTTGAAGCGCCTTACCTGCGCGAGGACCTCTGAATCGGGGGTCACAGTCGCCAGCGTCAAAACGGTTTTCTGCCTGCTGCCGGACGAACTGGGGCAGAGCGCGGCAAGAAAGGGAATGTCGGTGGAGGTGTCCGTAAAGACAAAGCAGCCATTTGCCGTGCGGCTGAAGCGCTGACCGCCCCGGACGCCGAGGGCGGAGAGGTCGGCAAGCTTTTCCGTAGCTCCGTTCTCTAACGATACGCGGTAAAGCGCCGTAGAATCCGCTGCGTAAAGCACGCCCGGCGCGTCCGTGCCGTAGCAGAGCGTGGGAAGGCCGTTTGTGACGCCGGAGATGGGAATCTGTTTTTCACTTCCCACGGCTTGCAGCGCCGCTCTGTCCTCCGTGTCCGTGCAGAGCCACGCCTGACCGTCCGCGTCGGCTGCGATGGGGTCTGTCAGCAGCTCCACAGACTGCTGCGCGGTCTGATGCCCGGAAGCGTCGTAGACGGTGAGAATCCCGTCCTCCGGCGTATGGAGCAGGAAGCTTCCGTCGCTGTTCACAAAAAGCTCCGGGTCAGAGCGCACCTCCGGGCAGTCCAGCGGGATCGATTTGGAGACCGTCCCGTCCGCGTCCACGCTTTCCAGCGTGAAGTCTTTGACAAGCGTTTCCCCATCCCGCCAGAAGCGGCAGACAAGACACCAGAGACTGCCGTCCGCGCCAAGCGCCGCGGCGGAAATTGCGGCGTCCCGCGCACCATCAAGCGCGGGCTGATAACAAAAATCGGTTTTCTGCTGCGCTTCCAGATCGTATTGGACGATCTGCGTCGGAATGACGCCGTCCTCGCCGATCAGGAACAGCCCGTTTGCGTCGCATCGGGTCGCTATCGCATAGACGAGATCTCCGTCTGCGGGCAGAACAGCGTGCACCCGGTATCCCGCAAGCGGCAGCTGTGCATAGACATAGGCGCCTGCGTCCTCTGCGCTTATGAAATCGGTGCTGGGTGCAAAGACGGCCCTTGCCTGCCCCGGAACGGGATCGGCCTGTGCCGGCGGTACATCTGCGGCGCTTTTCTTCTGCGCTTCCCGGCCGCAAGCGCAGAGCGTCAGCATAAGTGATATCGCCAGCAGCGCGCACAGGAATCTTGGTGTGCTTTTCATTTTGGATGCTCCCTTCCTTGGTTCTGTACGCATCCTAGCACACGGATGTGCCGCCGATGTCCGGCAGTTGCGGCGGAGTTGTCAAATCTGTGTGTCCAGACAGAAAAAGTGCCGCGTCTTACGACGCGGCACTTTTGTGCTTCCGGTATGATCAGCGAAGCGCAAGCTCGCCGTTTTCCACATCCACGGTGATCTTTGCGCCGGGCTGGATATTGCCCTCGACGATCTTCTTGGCAAGAAGTGTCTCGACCGTGTGCTGCACATAGCGGCGCAGCGGACGGGCGCCGAACTGCGGATCGTAGGCGGCATCGATGACATACTGCTTTGCGGCGGGCGTCAGCTCGCAGCGCAGCTGCTTGTCAGCCAGACGCTTGTTCAGCGCGGCGATCTGGAGATCGATGATGCCGGTGATGTTCTCCTTGGTCAGCGGCTTGTAGAACACGATCTCGTCCAGACGGTTGAGAAATTCCGGACGGAAGGTGTGATGCAGGAGCGCTTCCACGGCGTCCTTCGCACTCTGGGTGATCTCACCGTCCGGGCCGATGCCGTCAAGCAGCTGCTGGCTGCCGAGGTTGGAGGTCAGGATGATGATGGTGTTCTTGAAATCAACGGTGCGGCCCTGCGAGTCGGTGATGCGGCCGTCGTCCAGCACCTGAAGCAGGACGTTGAACACATCCGGATGCGCCTTTTCGATCTCGTCAAAGAGGATGACGCTGTACGGGCGGCGGCGGACGGCCTCGGTCAGCTGACCGCCTTCCTCATAGCCGACGTATCCGGGAGGCGCGCCGATGAGACGCGAGACGGAGAATTTCTCCATGTACTCCGACATGTCGATGCGGACGAGGTTCTTTTCATCGTCAAACAGCGCCTCGGCAAGCGTTTTGGCAAGCTCCGTCTTGCCCACGCCCGTCGGGCCGAGGAACAGGAACGAGCCGAGCGGACGGTTCGGGTCCTGAATGCCGGCGCGGCTTCTGAGAATGGCGTCGGACACGCACTGAACGGCCTCGTCCTGACCGATGACGCGCTTGTGCAGGATCTCCGGCAGGCGCAGCAGCTTCTCGCGCTCGCCTTCCATCAGGCGGCTGGTGGGAATGCCCGTCCAGCGCTCGATGATCCTGGCGATCTCCTCCTCGGTGACCTTGTTGCGGAGCAAGCTCGATTCCTTGCTGCTCTGTGCAAGCTTTTCCTCGTGCTCGAGCTGCTTTTTCGCCTCCGGCAGGTCGCCGTACATCAGCTTTGCGGCTTTTTCCAGGTCATAATTCTGCTGCGCGGCCTCGATCTCGCGATTCAGGCTCTCAATGCGCTCGCGGAGCTGCTGCACGCGGCCGATGGCGTTCTTCTCGTTTTCCCACTGCGCCTTCATGGTGCTGAACTTCTCGCGCTGGTCGGCAAGCTCCTTCTGGAGCTCAGCGAGCCGTCCCTTCGACAGCTCGTCCTCCTCGTTCTTGAGGGCGGCCTCCTCGATCTCCATCTGGATGATCTTGCGGTTGATGACGTCCAGCTCCGTGGGCATGGAGTCCATTTCGGTGCGGATCATGGCGCACGCCTCGTCGATGAGGTCGATGGCCTTGTCCGGCAGGTAACGGTCGGTGATGTAGCGGTTCGAGAGCGTCGCGGCGGCGATGATCGCGTTGTCGGTGATCTTGACGCCGTGGAAGACCTCGTACCGCGACTCCAGACCACGCAGGATGGCGATGGTGTCCTCCACGGTCGGCTCCTGCACCAGAACGGTCTGGAAGCGGCGCTCGAGCGCCGGGTCCTTTTCAATGTACTGCCGGTACTCGTCCAGCGTGGTCGCGCCGATGCAGTGCAGCTCGCCGCGCGCGAGCATCGGCTTGAGCAGATTGCCCGCGTCCATCGAGCCTTCGGTCTTGCCCGCGCCGACGATGGTGTGCAGCTCATCGATGAACAGGATGATGCGGCCCTCGGACTTTTTGACCTCGTTCAAGACGGCCTTCAGCCGCTCCTCAAATTCGCCGCGGTATTTTGCGCCCGCGATCAGCGCGCCCATGTCCAGCGAGAATACGCTCTTATCCTGCAGGCTCTTGGGCACCTCGTTTGCAACGATCCGCTGGGCAAGGCCCTCGACGATGGCGGTCTTGCCGACACCCGGCTCGCCGATCAGGACGGGGTTGTTCTTCGTTTTCCGCGACAGGATGCGGATGACGTTTCGGATCTCGTCGTCACGGCCGATGACGGGGTCCATCTTCTGCTCCCGCGCACGCTTGACAAGGTCGGTGCCGTATTTCTCTAGCGCCTCATACGTGTCCTCCGGCGAGTCGGTCGTGACGCGCTGGCTGCCGCGCACGGTTTGCAGCGCCTGCAGGCAGCTCTCCTTCGTGATGCGGTAGGTGCGGAACAGCTCCTTGAGGGTGCTGTCCGCCGTCTCGATCAGCGCGAGCAGCAGATGTTCGACGGAAACGTAGTCGTCCTTCATGTCGGCGGCAATCTTTTCGGCCTGATTCAACGCCGTATCGACCGCGCGCGATACATAGAACTTATCGGCCTCGCGGCCCGAACCGGTCACGCGCGGAAGCTTCTCCAGCTCTTTGCCGACGGCAGCGTCCAGACTTTCGACCGTAACGCCCATTTTTTTCAGCAGCTGCGGAACAAGTCCGCCGTCCTGCCGCAGCAGCGCGGCCAGCAGGTGGGCCTGCTCGATCTGCTGATTCTGATTCTGTATGGTCAGCTCCTGGGCGGCCTTGACCGCCTCCAGAGATTTCTGTGTATATTTCTCAGCATTCATGCTTCATGCCTCCTTTTAGCACTCTGCACACGAGAGTGCTAACTTCATTTGTCCACATGATAAGCCTATCCCCGTTTTTTGTCAATAGGGAATTGCGTCAGAACGGTAACATTTTTGTGAACAATTTATGTTTACATAATCCTGCGGCGAAAATTATTTCGGTATTTCATACTTATTTAATAACTTTTCACTAAGTTTTTTAATAACCCCTTGGTAAGATAATTATGCAAGAAGCGATATGCACTTTTTCATTTTCCCCTCATTTTTTATTTAGAAGCACCGCAGACGAACTGGTCACTCGCCTGCGGTGTTCTCTATTTCGCCGCCCTTCGCGCGGAGAAGCGCGGAAAAAGGGAGGGCGCGACAGCCTGAGAGCGAAAACGGCGCGGAAGCGCGCCGGGACGGGCTGTTGACATAATCGTACACAATTTGTTCTCAGATTTAATAGATATTTCATATCTTCCCGCTATGTTTTTTAATAACCCCTTGATACTATAAGGATGCAAGAAGCGATATGCACTTTTTCATTTTCCCCTCATTTTGATTTAAGAAAAGCCGTAAGCGAACTGGTCACTCGCTTACGGCCTTTTCTTTGTTGGGAGCAACACCGCACAATTGCATCTGCGCGCTTTACCGAATCTGCTTGCCGAATTGTACGGTGCCTTAGAGGTATTCGTCAAAGATCGTCCGCGTCCTGCACGGGTTCGTCCAGCTCGTCGGCGGGCTTGCCTGTCCAGCTGCCCTGCGGGTCGGTAAAGCTCGGGCCTTCCTCCATGATCTCGCGGACGGCCTCCGGCTCCTGCTTTCTGCGTTTTTTCATACGTTCGCCTCCCTTTGCGCACTATTCTGCGCAGAAGGGAGGCGATTATTCACCGTTTTCCGTCGTGATTGCAGGTCTCCTTCACGAACTGCATCTCTTCGCCCAACGAAAGCTCCGGCGCATCGCGACGCAGTCCCTCTGCGAACGCGGCGTAGTCCGGGTGCTCTGCGGGAATGTAGACCTCGTGCTTTGCGCCGAGCAGATCGTCTGAGCAGACAAAGCGCAGCGCGTCGCATTTTTCGCCCGCATAGGGCGTCCCATGGACGGTTTGCGCGGACTCGATCTGCGCGGCGTCGAAATAGATCACGCTCCGCCCGCAGAATACCTCGATCACGGCGCTCCCGCCGGTCTCCGGCAAAAAGCAGCGGACGCGGTCGTCTGGAGCCAGAATGTAACGATTCATATTCTTTTCCTCCCTGTTCTGCCTCAAAGGCCCAGTGCATTGCTTCCGACGCAGCGCCGCAGCGCTCCGGAGTATTCCAGAATTGCCTGCAATACGCCGCCGCCGATGGCGATGGCCTTATCAGATGCCGTATAGCAGGCCGAAACGTCCCCGCGCGGATCGACGTCGCCGGATTTCATGCCCTTGACCACCGCCGTGCCGTCCGGAAGAATGCCGCGCAGAACGCCGGAGATGGTGCAGCGCATCGGCTGACCGTTCACCTCGCCCATGGTCTCGCCCGAGACGACCAGATCGCCGATCTCGCGGAGCTGATGAAAAATGCCCGTATCCGGCGCGCGCAGGACGCGCTCTCCGGCAAAGCCGCCGATCAGGCCGGGGATATTGGTGTTGGGGATGGGCTCGCCGTTTCGGATGACGCGCCCGAGCGTATGGCCGCGCATCGTTTCCACGACCGCGTGGCAGTCCCGTCCGGCGCAGAAGCCCGGCCCCACGCCGATCACGACCGGTGCGTCCGTGATCTTTGTTCCAAGATTTTTCTTTGCAAGGATCGCGTCAACCAGCGCGTCCGGCCGCAGCCACGCGCGGCAGCGCGCCTCCGGGTCGGCCAGCACGGGAATTTTTCCGCCCAGCAGCGCCTTTTTCACATCTTCCGGCGTCTTTGCCAGAACGGCCGTCACATCCTCCACCGTCGTTTCGCCGAAGCGGATGGCCTGTGAGAAGCAGACCGTCCGACGAATGGCGGTCGGCTGCGGCAGGTCGGTCATAACGACCGCGAGGCCCGCGCGCCAGAGGCGCAGCGCCACGCCGGAGGCGAGGTCGCCCGCGCCGCGGATCAATACAAGCATTTGAGAATCCCCCTTTGCAGCGAGCCGATGCAGACCGGGCAGCCCAGCATCGCCGCCATGTTTTCTCCCAGCTGCGCACGCTCCGGCGTGTCCGCCTGATTGAGCAGCACGCGCGTGAAACCGCCCTCCAGCCGGAGCAGCTGTGCAGCCAGCTCCGGCGTCAGGAGCGCAGACTCCGAAACGCCGAGCTTCTGCGCGCAGAGCTGCGGCCGGTGTACCGTTTCCAAAATGGGCCGCCCCAGTGCGGAGAGGCCGAAAACGCAGATCGTCTGACCGGCCTCCGGCGGAATGACCGGTTCATGCGGCGCATGGGCCTTTGCCGGCAGGCCGTGCGAGCCGTCGGCCTCCGTAAGGACGAAGTCCGCGCAGCTTGTCAGCACAGAAAACGGCGTCCCCGGCGGGAGCAGCTTTCCGCGCTCCATCCCGCTGCTGACGCAGAGCGTATTTCCCTTATGGAAGGCGTCTTGCAGCGCATCCCGGTCGGGCGACCACAGGATCGGAAGCCCGTCCGGGGGGTAAATGTGCGTCGTCGTGCAGACGATCACGCGCGCTTCGGCGGAAAGCTCCCGCGCCAGCGCATAGAGCAGCGTCGTTTTTCCGCCGCTGCCGGTGATCGCCGTTAGGCCTCTTTGAATGTTCAGCAGCTCTGCCAGCGCCATGACCGTCCTCCGTTTTTCGGCGGACGATCCCGCGCCGCCGCTGTGCTATCCTTATAAAATAAGGATAGCACAGCCACCGTGCCCGGTCAAGCCCGCCGCGCAGCGGACAGCGCTGCCGGAGGCTCCGGCGGCGTGCATCCCGATTTTGCAAAAGATGTCTTTTGTTTTTTTCAAAGGTGTGGTATACTGATGCCAGAAATTAACGCGGAGGCGATAGCGATGAATGAATTTGCACAAAAGGAATACGAACGCTGGCTTGCACACGCAGACGGCGAAATTCTGGAGGAGCTGAAACGCATTCAAAACGATCCTGCGGAGATCGAAGCGCACTTCGGCCATAAGCAGACCTTCGGCACCGGCGGTATCCGCAGCGTGATGGGCGTCGGCATTGCCAACCTCAACACCTATACCGTCCGCCAGACGGCGCGCGGTCTCGCGGCCTATCTCGCCGGAGAGCCGGGGGAGAAGAGCTGCGCCATCGGCTATGACT
>FR887241.1:3127-14891 GCA_000436735.1 Firmicutes bacterium CAG:170 | reverse complement strand
AATCCGGCATCCATGTCCATCTCTACGACCGCCTGTGCCCCACGCCGATGCTGTCGTATGCGGTGCGCCATCTGCATTGCAGCGCCGGTATCGTGATCTCCGCCAGCCACAACACGCAGGAGTATAACGGCATCAAGTGCTATGGCGCCGACGGCGGCCAGATGGTGCAGGAGCCGGCGGCAAAGGTCAGCGCCGCGATCGAGACCATCAATCTGTTCGAGCCGGAAAAGCTCACGTTTGAGGAGGCCATGCGGCAGGGCCTTGTGACCTATATCCCGGACAGCCTCTGGCAGGATTATTATGCGCGCATCGCGCAGGAGGCCATCCATCCCGAAAATGTGAAGAAGGCTGCGCTGCGGGTCGTTTATTCGCCGCTGTGCGGTGCGGGCGGCGAGCCTGTCACCGAGATGCTGACCCGCCTTGGCGCGGAGCTGCATGTTCCGGAGAGCCAGCGCCGTCCATCGGGCGATTTCCCCACCTGCCCGATCCCGAATCCCGAGAACGACGTGTCCTTCACGGAGAACTATAAGCTGGCGGAGCAGGTCCATCCGGACATCGTTCTGGCCACCGACCCGGACTCCGACCGCATCGCGGCCGCCATTCCCGTCGCCGGAGGCTATCGGAAATTCTCCGGCAATGAAATGGGCTGCCTGCTGCTCGACTATATTCTGCGCAGCCTCAAGGAAGCCGGGAAGCTCCCGGAGAAGCCTGTCGCAGTGGAGAGCATCGTCTCGACCCCGCTGGCCGCGCGGATCGCTGCGTCATACGGCTGTGAAATGCGCATCGTCCTGACCGGCTTCAAGTATATCGGCGGTCAGATCCTCGCGCTGGAGCAGGAGGGCCACCCGGAGCGCTTCGTGCTCGGCTTTGAGGAGAGCTGCGGCTATCTCAAGGGCGATTACGCCAGAGACAAGGACGCCGTCGTGACGGCGACGCTGATCGCGGAAATGACCGCGACGTACAAGCTCGAGGGAAAGACGCTCGGCGAGGTCATGGACGGCCTGTACGAGACCTACGGCCACTTTGCGACCGGCCTTCAGAACGTGAATTTCACCTCGGAGGAGCAGAAGGCGCACTGCATGGCGCTTATGGAGGAGCTTCGTGCGCAGCCGCCCGAGACGCTGGCCGGTTTCCCGGTCACGGCGGTGACCGATTTCCGCGCGGGCTTTGAGACCGTGCGCGCGACCGGCGAGCAGCGTCCGACCGGCCTTCCGACGGAGAACATGATCCTCATGACGCTCGGCGAGCATGGCCGCGTCATTCTGCGCCCGTCCGGCACGGAGCCGAAGATCAAGTTCTACTATACCGCCCGCGCGGACAGCATGGCGCGCGCGGAGGAAATGGTGCAGGAAATGACCGCCGCCATGACGGCCATGCTTTAAGCAACCATATCAGGAGATACCGAAGGCGCCGCCCGAAAGAGCGGCGCTTTTGCGCATCAAAGGCGACGCGGCTGCATCCTACCGTCGGAGAGGCGCAAAGACTCTCTCTCGGGCCTGATTTTCTTCCATAGTTTTTGCAAGGGTTCCTCCATTTACGGCGACTTTTCCGATTGCTATAATCAAAATGAGAAAAAGAACGTACCTTTCAGAAAACGGAGGATATTTTATGAAGCTCAGAGCACCTGCGGTTCCCCTGATCACAGTCGATCCCTATTTCAGCGTCTGGTCCTGCCGGGATACACTCAACGAGGCGGCAACGTGTCATTGGACGGGCCACTGCAACACCATCAACGGCATGCTGTGGATCGACGGCGAGCAATACCGCTTCATGGGCGGCGAAGAGGCCGGAGGCATCCCGATGCGTCAGATTTCCATGGAAATAACGGCGCTTGCCACGCAGTATGTTTTTGAGGCGCATGGCGTCCGCCTGACGGCGCGCTTCTTTACGCCCGTTTTTGCAGACGATCTGCTGCTGTGCAGCCGCCCGGTCTCCTATCTGGCGCTCCGGACGGAGGCGCTGGACGGGAACGCGCACGCGCTTCGCGCGGAGCTCAGCGCGTCGGAGGAGCTTTGCCTCGATACGGCGCGGCAGGAGCCGGTCACGGTGGAGACCGTGTCCTGCGGCAGCGGGATCGAAGCCGTGAAGATCGGCGGCACGACGCAGCCGATCCTGAAAAACGCGGGCGACGATACGCGCATCGACTGGGGCTATTTCTACCTCTGCGTGCAGAACGGCAAAGCCGGCTGGCGCAAGGTCAAGGGCGAGACGTTTGTGACGGCGGAGGCTGCGCTTTCGGACGGAAGCGCGCTGTTCGCGTTTGCCTACGACGATATCGACAGCATTGAATACTTCAAAAAGCCGCTGAAGGCCTATTGGAAGCGCAGCGGAAAGACCATCGAAGAGGCAATTGCGGATGCATTCGCCGAGTATCCTGCGCTCTGCGCGCGGGAGCGGGAATTTTCGCAGACGCTCACGCGCAAGGCCACGGAGGCTGGCGGCGAGATCTACGCGGATATGCTGACGCTTGCATACCGGCAGGTCATGGCGGCACATAAGCTGGTGGAGGACGAGCAGGACGGACTTCTGTATATCTCGAAGGAGTGCCTGTCCAACGGCTGCGCCGCGACGGCGGATGTCAGCTATCCCAGTATGCCGATGTACCTCCTTTATAACCCGGAGCTTGTAAACGGCATGCTCCGGCCGATCCTGCACTACGCGAAAAGCGCCGACTGGCCGTTTGAATTTGCGCCGCATGATGTGGGCTGCTATCCGCAGGTCAACGGGCAGGTCTACTGCGCACACAGCGACCCCAGCCACCAGATGCCGATCGAGGAATGCGGCAATATGCTGGTCATGGCGGCTGCCGCCGTCACGGCGGGCGCGGGTACGGAGCTGTTTGCGGAAAACCGCGCGCTGTTTGCGCAGTGGGCAGACTATCTGATCGCGCACGGCGAGGACCCCGCCGACCAGATCTGCACCGACGATTTCTTCCGCCATCTGGCGCATAACTGCAACCTCGGCCTGAAGGCCATCATGGGCATTGCGTCCATGGCGATCCTGCTGACGCGAACCGGAGACAGCGAAGCGGCGGCACGTTATCGGGATACTGCGCGCACCATGGCGCGCAGCTGGGTCAGCCGCGCGGCAAAGGGCGACGGAAGCTTCCGCCTGGCCTTCGACCAGCCGGACACGTTCAGCCTGAAATACAACATCGTCTGGGATAAGCTGTTCGGCACCGGACTGTTTACCGAGCAGGAGCTTGCGGACGAATTCGCGTCCTATCATCAGTATACGAACCGCTACGGTACGCCGCTGGACAGCCGCGGCAGCACGTCCAAGTCGGACTGGCAGGCGTGGACGGGCGTTCTGGCAAAGGACAGTGCGGAATTTGAGGCGTTCATGACGCCGGTGTGGCGCTATTTCAACGAAATGGAAAGCCGCGTGCCGATGGCCGACTGGTACAGCACAAAGACCGCGAAGTACTTCTATATGATGCACCGCTCGGTGCAGGGCGGCCTTTTCATCCGCCTGCTTGCGCAGGAAGGCACTTGCCGTATCTGAAAAGGAGAGAAGCGATGGATCTGAAACTGGGACTGAATCGAGTCGTACAGCCGGGCGAAAAGAAAGCGCTTTCTGCGACGGCCGCCGCAGGCATGGAGGATGCGGTCCTGCGCGGAATTCTGGAGCAGACGGCGTCTCTTGCAGGCGAGGGTGCGGACAGCTGGACGGAGCTTGCTTTGAAAGAGGGACTTTCTCCTGCAATCCGCGCGCAGCTGCTGGAAGCCGGCATGGAGGAAAAGACGCTTGAGAACGAGGATGCGTTTGCGGTGCTGGGCGAGGGGAGCGCGCTTACGATCTGGGCCAATACGCGAAACGGCTGGCTTTATGCCGCGTGTGAGCTGCTGCATGACGCGCAGACGGGCGGCGGTAAAATTTCCGGCGGACTGCGCTTTGCCGCGCCGCAGTGCCCGTTCCGCGGATTGAAGCTCTATCTGCCGCCGAAGGACGGCCTGAACGCGTTTTACCGGATCGTGGACATGCTGCTGTACTACCGCTACAATACCGTGATCTTAGAGGTCGGCGGCGCGATGGAATACAAGCGCCATCCGGAGATCAACGAAAGCTGGGAGAGCTATTGCCGTGAAATGGCGCGCTATCCCGAGCGCGCCGACGAGGTGCAGAATATGTTCGGATGGGTGAAAAACTCCATCCACTTTGAAAACGGCGGCGGGAGCTGGCTGACGCAGGATACCGTGCGGGAGCTAATCGCCTACTGCCGCGCGCGCGGCATGGAGGTCATTCCGGAGGTGCCGTCGCTGAGTCACGCCGATTACCTGCTCAATGCGCACCCGGAGCTTGCCGAGCGCAGCTACGACCCGTTCCCCGACACCTACTGCCCGTCGAATCCAGACAGCTACAAGCTGCTGTTCGACGTGATGGACGAGGTCATCGACGTGTTCCAGCCGCGCGTCATGCAGGTCGGCCACGATGAAATTTACAGCATCTGCGTCTGCGAAACCTGCCGCAAGCGCGACGCGGGCGAGCTTCTGGCGGAGGACCTGACGAAAATTCATGATTATCTCGCGCAGCGCGGCATCCGCCTCATGTATTGGTCGGAGAAAATGCTCAACCACATCACGAGCTGGGGCGAGGGGCTTGGCGTCGCGCAGCACGGTAGACCATATTCCCGCGACGTGGACGGCGCTCGACCGCATCCCGCGCGACTGCATCGCGCACAACTGGTACTGGGCGCTGCGCGAATCGCACGATCAGCGGTTCCTTTCGCGCGGAATGGATATGACCTACGGCAACTGGGACCCGCGCGGGATGGTCAACTGGCAGGCGCGTGTGGAGGCCGGTGCGCTGGGCGGCGCGCCGTCGCACTGGACGACGACAGAGCCGGTCACGATGCAGCGGAACGGCGTTCTGCTGTCGATCGTCTATGGCGCATATCTGCTCTGGCGGACGGATTACACGGACGACTGCTTCGACGTGCTGCAAAGGGCCGCCATGGAGGAGCTGTACCGCTATCACAACGCGCATACGCTCCGCGTGCCGCATTTGGAATTTACGCACATGACGACCGTCTGGCGCGAGCACGTCTATATCACCAGCGCGCCGATGCAGGCGGAAAAAGATCAGATCGGAAAGTATGTGATCTCGTTCCAAAGCGGCCGCACGCTGGAGATCCCGCTGGTCTACGGCGTCAACATCATGAATCAGGCGCGTGAATGGGATCGTGTGCGCGACGGCGAGTGGGACTGCTACGATCTGGACACGGCGCTGGCCGAGGTCACGGCGACGACGCTTCCGCTTTTGCAGCCCGACGGCACGACGCAGTTCCGCATGGTCGTGGAAAACCCGTGGCCGGACGACCCGGTCATCGGTGTGCGGACAGAAAAAACATGCGCCGACGCGGGTGAAATTTACCTGACCGGCTTCCGCGTGTGCCAGTCTCTGGCGGACAGCCCGACCGTAAAAACCTGCACCGATCCGGACCGGAAAGCCAAAACGCCGCTGGTCTGACGCATAAAACGGCGGCGTATCCCGCCCGATATAAAAATGTGCCGCAGAGCATTGCTCTGCGGCACGTCGTTTATTCATCATCCAGCTCGTCGTCCTCGTCCGGCAGCTCGCCCGCCGCGACATCCTCTGCGGGGTAGCCGTGACGGTACTGCTTCGGCGTCAGGCCGGTCACGCGCTTGAAGGTTTTGAGAAAATAGAAGTAGTCGTTGAAGCCGAGCGCGGCGGCGGTGTCGCTGATGGAGTAATCGCCGGAGTCGAGCAGCTCCTTGGCCTTTTCGATGCGAAGCCCGGTGATATACTTCAAAAACGTCTTGCCTGTCTCCTTTTTGAACACCTGGCTGAGATAATTCGCGTTCAGATTCATTTCCTTTGCAAGATCGCTCAGCGACAGGCGGCGGTCATAGTGCGTGTCGATGTAGCGCATCATCTGCAAAAAACCCGCGTTGGAAAGCCCCTCGCCGCTGGAGATCGGCGCGCCGGCGCAGATGCGCTCGCGCAGTGTGGTCAGCAGCTCCGGAAAGCTTTGATACCGGAACACCAGTTGCTCCGGGCTGTAGATATCGTCCGGCGCAAGCGACGCACCAAAGGCGTCGCAGGAAAACAGGATCGAATACAGCCGCCAGACCGAATGCAGCGTGAAGGACTGGCCTGCGGGGCCGTGCAGCTTGTCGAGAAGGGACACTGTGCGCACGGCGTCGCCCAGCGCGGCGGCACGTGCGATCTCGCGCAGATAGGGGGCTGCATGATCCTCCTGCTTCTCCGGCGCGAGCTTGCGGCCGGGAGTGATGAAGAAGCGGAAGGCGGCGCTGCTGAGATTTTTGATGGTGCGGGGAAGAACGGCAGCGTTCACCGCGCTGATGGTATAGCTCAGACCGCAGCTTGCGGGGTCGGAAAGGTAGGCACGGACGCCCTGCTGGGAAAACGGCTCCGCGCTGATATACGCATCCTTCCGATAGCCCAGATGAAGCGTGATGCAGCCGGACGGCAGCATGGGGAAGGCCGCCTTGCCGACGCAGACGGCGGCATAGAACGCATCGCCCGGAAGCCCCAGCTCATGCAGCGTCGCGCGCAGCTCGGGAACGTCGCCGTTTTGCAGCGCGTCGAGCAGATCGTCGTGGTCGGGCAGATGCGACGCCTCGCGCAGGCGATGCACCGCACGCTGCAAATGCCGCTTAAGCTCGTCGTATTCCAGCGGCTTGAGGCAGTAGGCAAGCGCGCCCTAGCTCAGCGCCTTCTGCGCGTAGGAGAACTCGGCAAAGCCGCTGATAATGATCGTCTGAATGCCGCGATTCATGCGGGAGATCTGCTGGCAGAGGGAAAGCCCATCGGTGTTTGCCATGCGGATATCGGTAATGACGATGTGGATCGGACGCTCATTGATGCAGGCGAGGGCTTCCTCTCCGCTGGTCACGACGGCCGCGACCTCCAGCCCGCAGGCGGCCCAGTTGATCGAGCGCCGGAGCGCGTCGGTCACGGACGGCTCGTCGTCGGCAAGAAGAACTTGAAACATATGGCTTACTCCTTTCCGGGGCGTTTGGAGAGAGGAATGCAGATGCTCACGCATGTGCCGTCGCCTGGCGCGCCGGTGATGTGCAGTCCGGCGGCGTCGCCGTATTGCAGGCGCAGCCGTGCGGAAATATTGACCAGGCCGAGATGCTCGGACGTGTCGTACTCGCTTGCGGAAAAGCGCGCTTCCAGCTCCGCGAGCTTTTCCGGCGTGATGCCGGCGCCGTTGTCGCGGACGGTGATGGAAAGCATATTGCCCTCCACCTTTGCGCCGAGATAGAGCGTGCCGTCCGACGGGCGGGACTCCAGCCCGTGGATAAATGCGTTTTCCACCAGCGGCTGAAGCAGCATCTTGAACACGGGGACCTGCGCCGCTTCCGGCGAGATGCTGTAAAGCGTGGTGATGCGCCCTTCAAAGCGCGCCTGCTGGATGCTGATATAGGATTTGACGATCTCGACCTCCTGCGCAAGTGGGACGAGGGAGTCCCCCTTGGCCGTGTAGCGGTAGATCTTGCCCATGGCGCTCGTAATCATGGAGACATGATCGATGTCGCCCTTGATGGCCATCGCGCGGATCAGCTCCAGTGTGTTATAGAGAAAATGCGGATTGATCTGGCTGCGGAGCATATCCAGCTCCGCGCTCTGGCGCAGCACCTCCGCCTCATAGAGCGCATTGGATTTCTGTAAGATCTCGCCGGTCAGCGTATTGATGGAGACCAGAAGCTCGGAAAAATCGCGGCCGACGGCCTGAAGCTCCGAGCAGCCGCTGAGAACGAGCGGCTCGTCCAGCTTGCGCAGCTTCTTTTCACGGATCACGGCGATGGTGCGGCTGAATTCGTTGAGCGGCGAAATGACGCTGCGGTAGAACATCCCGATGCCGAACACCAGAAGCCCCGCGAATACCAGCAGGAAAATCACCGTGATCAGATAGGAAATGCTCATGGACGGCTGATTCTGCCACCGGTCTACGACACACAGAAGCGTACACCCGATCTGCGGCAGCTCCGTGCACTGCACCAGCCAGTGACTCGTGCGGACCAGCCCGCCGTCTGCGGCGGCAGCCTTCTCCTGAAGCCCGCCGAGACGCACCGGAAGCTCCCGGTCATCCGTGCCGAACAGGCAGGCGTCCTGCTTGGCGTCCGTCAGAATGAAGCGGCAGCCCGGGATCTGCGAAATAGGAAGCTGCGAGCCGGCGCCCGTAAGCTCAACGGAGAGGAAAAGCGCCGCATCCCGGTCACGGCCGATATAATAACGATAACCGAATACGAAATACGAAGCGCTCCTCGGCTTGCCGGGCGTGTAGATGCCGAGCGGAACCAGCTCCCGTTTCTCCGGCATTGCCTGCTGCATTTCGGCAAGCTGCGACGGAAGAAAGAGACTCGACCAGTTGACAAGGTCGCTGACGAATGCGATCTCCGCCAGCATGCTGTCGCCAAGCTGCGCCGCGCCGATCGCTGCGTTGACCTCGCGGATGAGCGAGGGAGAGATTTGATTCCACTGTGTGGCGGACAGGAACGTCCGGCATGCGGTATCGTACTGGATGCGCTTGGCGGCGGTCGCGGCCTGACTGGACATCTCGTTCAGCGCGGTCTGGAATTCCGTCTGATCCTCCTGAATGTATTGCAGATTTTCAGACAGCATGGCCTGCGTGGCCGTGTAGATCAGAAGAATGCAGAAGATCAGCAGAAAGACGAACAGCGTCACCAGAAAGATCAGAAATTGTGTTTTTACGCTTCGCGCGGCGCACTCCGTTTTTCTCATTGCATATTCCATCCGTTCCTGCGCAGTTTTGCCATAATGTATTGTTTATTTTAAGGCAAAACGGCAAAACTTGCAACGGCCTGCGCGACGATTTGTGAAAAGCAACTGAAAAGGCCGCCGGAGCGCTTGTGAAAAATTTTTGTCCATTTCTCAGAAATATGGACGTTTTTCAGTGCGTATGCAAAAAATGAAAAAAAGAAAGAATGCGCGGAGAAAACTCACACAAAATGCTCATTTTGCGCAGGCGCAGGTTTCTGCTATAATGACAGCGTACAAGGGCGGATGAATGCGCACGCCGCGCCGCCCGCAGATCAAAACGCAGGCCGCGCAGAGCACGCGGCAGAAAGGCAGGAGGAAATGAAAAAAAGTACAAGAGCGCTTGCGCTGCTGCTGAGTCTTCTGATGCTGCTTGCAGCACTGGCCGGCTGCGCAAAGCAGGGCGAGACGCCCGCGGCTGACACCCCCGCGGCGGATACTCCGGCATCGGATACCCCCGCAGCGGACACGCCCGCCGCAGACACGGAAAAGAACAGTGAGCACCTGACCATCACGGTGGGCTACTGGGATGTGGACGCCGCGCTTGCGAACCGCGAGAACGACACCGTCCTCAAGACCATCGAGGAAAAATTCAACGTGACCTTTGAGCCGGTCAACGTAACGTGGGATGACTACAACCAGAAATTCCAGCTGTGGGCCTCCAGCGATTCACTGCCCGACATCTTCGCGTCCGACGTGCGTACCACGGCGACGTTCGCCGAATGGGCAAACGACGGGCTGCTGCATGAGATCCCGTCTGATTTGTCCGCATATCCGAATCTTGCCAAGTATCTGGACAGCCCTGAGTCTGACACCTGCATGGTCGGCGACAAGATGTACTGCATTTTCCGTCAGACCTATGTAGAGCAGGCAGAAACGGTCGATGACCGTTCCATCGTCTACCGCTGGGATCTTGCCCAGAAGGCCGGCATCACCGAGGAGCCGAAAACATGGGACGAATTCCGCGAAATGATTCAGGCGATTATCAAGGCCGACCCTGAGGGCAAGAATATTCAGGGTATGACGGCCTGCGGCCCGGAGTATCTGGTCGGCGTGTTCTTCACCTACAGCATGCCTGCGGCAGTCGTTGGCGGCAATACGTTCCGTTGGGTCGACAATGGCGACGGCACCTATGTCCCGGCCTATTTCGCGGGCAAGAACCTGGGCGACGACGCGGTCGCAACGTGGCAGCTGCTGCGCGACATGTATCAGGAAAGCACCATCGAGGCTGATATCGCGCTTGCGACCAACGATCAGGCATACAACAAGTTCCTCAACGGCCAGTGCGCCGCGATGCTGGCTACCGGCTATGCAGGTCCGTGGGACGGCATGATTCAGTACTGGAAAGAGGTCAACGGCACGAACTACACCGATGTTGTCAAGTGCCTCGATCTGATGCCCAGCGTTGACGGCAACGCCTACTACTGGATGTGGGACTATGCATGGAGCGAATCCTACTTCTCCTCGAAGGTTGATGATGAGAAGTTCGACCGCATCCTTCAGATCTACGACTACCTGCTCTCCGACGAGGGTGTCATGCTCAGCCGTTACGGCGTAGAGGGCGAGACTTATGAGATCGTGGACGGCAAGTATGTTCAGGAAAGTCCGGACGCCAGAACGGTCTTCCCGAGCATCAACCTGTTCCACGACCTGGTGGCATGGACGCCTGTCGAGCCGTATGAGTACATCTCTCTGATTCCCGAGGACATTCTGGCAGTTACGGAGGCCCGCATCGAGAATGCGCGCAATGCGCCCGTTCCCGAGTTTGACAGCCGCTACACCGATATCTTCGTCTCGATGGGCACGGACTTTGGCCTGTCTCTCGGCGACGATATGCTGACGATCATGACGGGCGACCGTCCGGTCGAGGAAATGTGGCAGGAGATCATTGACCGCTACAAGGCCGCCGGTCTTGAGGATATCATCCAGCAGGTCAACGACACCGCAAAAGAGCTTGGCTATCAGGGCTGAGTTCCAGACATACGGAAACTTGGGCACAAACCGCAGCTGCGGTTTGTGCCCTGTTTAAAGGAGCGATTTATGAGCAAACCTGCTTTCTACGGCGCGCTGAGCGCGCAGGAGGTCTTTTTTTATCCGGATATGGCGCTGGACGCGCTGCCGGAGCGGCTCCATATCGATCTGCCGCTCGACGGAAAGCCGGGCGTCCAGCTGCTGCTTCGGACGGGCGGCGAGGCTATCCGGCTGACGCTGGAGGGCGGCGGCTTTGCGGCGGAATATTACGCCATGCGCGCAGTCCCGGTGGAGTACAATACCGGCGACGGCACGCAGCAGGGCGGCGCGGTGGTTCTCGAGGCGGCGGGGCGGCGCGAGGGTTACCGAGCAGCGCCCGGCGCAGAAGCCGGACTACGCCTCGCGGCTGGCGCCGTTTTGGGTCTATGACTGCCTGATCGAGGCGCCGGATGGCTGCATCCGTGCGCAGGACAGCCTTGCGGCCGCCTATCTCTGCCTCTGCCCGGATGTGCAGTGCAGGCCGGGAACCTATACGCTGACGCTCCGCGCGCAGTGTGCGGAGGGGGAATATTGCTGCGCGCTGGATGTGCGCGTATACGGCGTGCGCGTGCCGCAGGATGCATTCCCGGTCACGAACTGGTTCAGCCTTGACGCGATCCGGCGGCTCCACCATGTGACGGACGGCACTCCGGAGTACATTGCGATGGTGCGCAAGTACGCACGGGCCATGCGCCGCACACACCAGACGATGTTCTATCTGGAATTCGACGGAAAAGCCTGCGTCCGCTCACGCGAGCCGCTGGAATTTACGTTTGACGATCTCAAGCCGCTGATCGAATGCTTCCTGTCCGAGGGGATGCAGACCATCGAGCTGGGACCGCTGCTCAGCCGGGGCATTCTGCCCGATGGAATGCCGGATATGTATACGGATACCTTCAAGTGCATTTTCGCGCCGGAGCTTGCGGTGGATTCGCCGGAGGGGTATGCGCAGATGTCGCACTTCGTCGCGGTGCTTGTCGCA
>FR887241.1:0-3099 GCA_000436735.1 Firmicutes bacterium CAG:170 | reverse complement strand
CGCATTCCTGCGGGAAAACGGATGGGAAAACCGCGTGGTGTTCCACATCCACGACGAGCCGGACGTGCATTACCGCGATGCGCAGACGCTGGAAGCGCGCCGGAGACAATATCTGCTGACGGCAAATATCCTGCGCCGCCAGCTGCCGGGGGTGCGCGTGATCGAGGCGGTGGACAGCGACGCGTTTTACGGCGGCGTGGATATCTGGGTGCCGGTCACGTCTGCCTTTGAGCGCAGACGCGAGGCATTTGCGCGGCTGATCGCGCTCGGTGAGCAGGTGTGGACCTACGTCTGCTGTTCGCCGGAGGGGCATTGGCTCAACCGCTTTCTCGATCAGCCGCTGCTGCACGGGCGGCTCCTGTTCTGGGGCTGCGCGGCGAACCGCATCGGCGGCTATCTGCACTGGGGCTTCAATCAGTTCCCTGAGGGAATGGACCCGTTCCAGGGCACAAGCTGCCCCAACCACACGGGCATCGGGACGAATTTCCCCTGCGGAGACTGCTTTATCGTCTATCCGGGCGAGGACGGGCCGCTGCTCAGCATGCGCCTCGAAGCGTCCCGACGCGGCGCGGAGGATGCGGCGCTGCTGGCCATGCTCCGGGAATGTGACGAGGCCGCGCATGACGCGCTGATCGCGCGCATTTTTACCAATAACAGCACCTATAACGATGATCCGGCTGTATTTGCCGAAGACTATGCGCAGCTGCTTGCGCTGCTGGAGCAAAGCGATGAAACGGACAGGGGAGAAGCAAAATGAGAGAAAAAATGACCGGCCGCGTGACGATCCCGACGGATATGGACGTGGTGCCGCAGACGCTGGAACTGATGAAGCGCTGGGGCGCGGACGCCATCCGCGACTGCGACGGCACGGATTTTCCGCAGCAGCTGCGCGATACGGGCGCGAAGGTCTACGCCACCTATTACACGACCCGCAAGGATAACGACTGGGCCAGGGCGCACCCCGAGGAGGTGCAGCAGTGCTACATCATGACGGGCTTTTACACCGCACAGGACGGGGCGCTGTCCATTCCGCTCATGAAGGGCATCAGCCCGGAGCTGATGCAGGTCAACACGCGCGACGATATCCGCCGTTGGTGGGAGGTCGTCGACCGCAGCACGGGAAAGCCGATTCCGCCGGAGGCATGGCGCTATGACGCGGAAAGCGGCTGTGTCATCCTTGACGCGCCGGAGGCGTATCACGAATACACGGTGAGCTTCCTCGCGTATCTCATCTGGGACCCGGTGCATATGTATAACGCCGTGGTCAATGGCTGGAAAAACTTCGAGCACCAGATCACCTTTGACGTGCGCCAGCCGAAAACGCACGCCTTTACCATGGAGCGCCTGCGGCGCTTCATCCGGGAGCACGACTATGTGGATGTTCTGCGCTTCACAACGTTCTTCCACCAGTTTACGCTCGTCTTTGACGAGCTCTGCCGGGAAAAATACGTCGACTGGTACGGCTATTCCGCGTCCGTCTCGCCGTATATTCTCGGGCAGTTTGAAAAAGAGGTCGGATACAGATTCCGGCCCGAGTATATCATCGATCAGGGCTATTACAACAACCAGTACCGCGTGCCAAGCAAAGAATACAAGGATTTTCAGGCGTTCCAGCGCCGCGAGGTCGCGAAGCTCGCCAAGGAGATGGTGGACATCACGCACGAGCTGGGCAAGGAAGCCATGATGTTCCTCGGCGATCACTGGATCGGCACGGAGCCGTTCATGCCGGAGTTCGCAGGCATCGGCCTTGACAGCGTGGTCGGCTCCGTCGGCAACGGCTCGACGCTCCGCCTGATCGCCGACATTCCCGGCGTGCGCTATACCGAGGGCCGCTTTCTACCGTATTTCTTCCCGGATACGTTCCATCCGGGCGGCGACCCTGTGCGCGAGGCGAAGGAAAACTGGGTCACGGCGCGGCGCGCCATCCTCCGAAAGCCCATCGACCGCATCGGCTACGGCGGCTATCTGAAGTTGGCGTGCCAGTTCCCGGACTTTATCGACTACGTCGAAAGCGTCTGTCATGAGTTCCGAGAGCTGTATAAGAACGTAAAGGGCACGACGCCGTACTGCTTCAAGACCGTGGCCGTTCTGAACTGCTGGGGAAGGATGCGCGCATGGGGCTGCCATATGGTACACCACGCGCTTTATCAGAAACAGAACTATTCCTATGCGGGTGTCATTGAGGCGCTCTCCGGCGCGGCGTTCGACGTGCGGTTCCTCAGCTTTGATGATTTGAAGGAGGACCCCGACGCACTGCGCGGTGTGGACGTGCTGCTCAACATCGGCGACGGCGACACGGCGCACACCGGCGGCGCAGTATGGGAGAACGCGGACGTTTCCGCGGCCATCCGCCGGTTCGTCGCAGAGGGCGGCGGCCTGATCGGTATCGGCGAGCCGTCCGGCCACCAGTATCAGGGACACTATCTCCAGCTGGCTTCGGTGCTCGGCGTGGAGAAGGAGACGGGCTTCACGCTCGGCTATGACAAGTATAACTGGGACGAACATCCGAACCATTTCATTCTGGCCGACTGCGCAGGCGAGGTGAACTTCGGCGAGGGCAAAAAGAACATCTATGCGCTGGACGGCACGGAAATTCTCGTGCAGCGTGAAAAAGAGGTGCAGATGGCCGTACACGAATACGGCAAGGGGCGCGCAGTCTACCTGTCCGGCCTGCCGTACAGCTTTGAAAACGCAAGACTCCTGCACCGCGCAATTTTGTGGAGCAGCCATGCCGAGGCGATGCTTCATACCTGGTTCTCGGAGAATTTCTGCGTCGAGGTACACGCCTACCCGCAGAACGGAAAATACTGCGTGGTGAACAACACCTACGAGCCGCAGACGACGGAGGTGCATACCACAGACGGCGGACACTTCCCACTGTCCCTTGCGGCAAACGAGATCCGCTGGTTCGATCTGTGAGCATAAAAGGAAGCGTCGGTTGACAAGGACACCCGCACTTGCGGGTCGGACTGGAACGCCATCTGCGGCGTTATCGTCCTTGACTTTGCCGCCCACCAACGAGGATAACGACGCCAGACGTTGTTTTGCCCCGTGAAAAACCGTGGTTGTCCTTGTCAACTGACGCAAGCCGCGGCGGAC
>FR887240.1 GCA_000436735.1 Firmicutes bacterium CAG:170 | reverse complement strand
CATATTGTACTGCGCATATTCTGCCGGGATATCCAGTTCCAACCGCGCCCATGTTTTGCCGCCGTCCAGCGTCCGCGCGATTTCAGGGCCGTTGTCAAAGAAGTAGCGGTAGCTGATAAAGCCGACCGTTTCAGACGCAAAGCCAGCGCCGATGACCGTGCCGGTATAAAGCGCGTTTGGGTCAGAAATTTCCCACGTTTCGCCGATGTCCTGAGAAGTACAGACGTTCGCCGCGCCTGTTCCGGCTGCGGGCGGCAGCGCGGCGACACACCAGCAGAATGTGCCGATTTCGCCGTAGTAAAATGTGATGGAATCCAGATAGCCAAAGGTAAAGGCTTCACTTTTCCTGTCACAGCCGGGGAGTGCCGCAATCAGATCGTACGGAACTTTTGCAAGCGGCTCCTTGCTGTCTGTGCTTTCGTACAGTTCAATCCACGGCGTTTGCGAATCGGCAACATACCCAATCAGCTCAACCGTATTCATGACAGGCAACGCAGAATCCACCTCTTGCGGTGTTGCTTCTGAGCTGGAATCGGCTGAATGATCCGGCGTTGTGATTTCATCCGCTTTCTGCTGCGTCAGCTCCGCAAACGAGCAGCCGGTCGCGGACACGACGAGCAGCAAAGCCAGAATGACACACAATACGCTGGTACGCCGCTTTTTCGTCAGAAACAAAATCCGTTCTTTGACCGGAGGCCCGGCAAGGCTCAGAGCTGCCGCCTTGCGCGGAGCTTGCGCCAGAATTGCGCGGGCGTAGGCAAGACGCTCTTTTTCTGGCAGCTTGGCGGCGACCGCCTCATCACACGCCAGCTCCGCGTCGCGCTTGGAGCAAATCGCAGCAAGCCAGATGAACGGATTCCACCAGTAGACGGTCACGGCTGCTGCGCGGCAGAACGACCACAGGAAATCCAGATGCCGCAGATGCGTCAGCTCGTGGCGCAAAATCAATTCCGCCTCGTCCGTTTGCAGCACGTCCTCCGTCAGATAGACCGCTGGAATCAGACCGGCAAGGCACGGCGATTTGACCGCGCCGGAAACATAAATGTGCGCTCCGCCGCGCTTGCCGAGAAAACGCCGGTCACGGTGCAGCCGAATCGTAAACACCGCCCACGCGCCGAACAGCCAGAGTCCGAGCAATGCGCTGCCACTGAACCAGACAATTTGAAGAATTTGTGCCGTCGTCAACAGCTTTGCAGCCGGCTTCGCAGTTTCTTGTACCGGGAAAACCGGCTGCTGCGCGGGTGCTTGCGGCTGCGTCACAGTTTGTGCGGGCTGCTGAATCACCGGCGTGGTCTGCGCGGGCAGCTCTGCGCTCTGCGCCGGAGCTGCCGCATCCTCTGCCGGAAGAACAGGCAGAGAAACCAGTGTTCCCGGCAAGCAGAGCTTCAAAAGCACGACCAGCCAGAGCGCATAGACCATCCGCTTTGGCACGTACTTTTTGAATATCGCCCGCACCAAAAGCACAACCGCTATCAGCGCGGAAACGGTCAAAACTTCTTTCAGCATGAGGATTCCTCCTGTTTTTCCGCTGCATCCAAAATGGCTTTCAGTTCCTGAATCTCCTGCTCCGACAGCGCACCGCGCCCGACCAGATTCGAGACCATCATCCCGACGCTGCCGCCGTAGACCTTGGACAGAAACGATTCCGTTTCCTCCGGCTCGACATCGGCGTAGGCGATCGCTGCGCTGTATTTTTGAAATTTTCCGCTGTCGTCCATCGTGACCGC
>FR887239.1:22263-26749 GCA_000436735.1 Firmicutes bacterium CAG:170 | reverse complement strand
AGGGCGGAGGTCGCCTCGTCCAGCAGCAGCACCGGCGCGTCCCGGAGCAGCGCGCGCGCAATGGCGATGCGCTGGGCCTGTCCTTCGGACAGGCCGTGTCCGTGCTCGCCGACGGAGGCGTTCAGCCCGTCCGGCATGGCGCGGACGAACTCCCATGCGCAAGCCGCCTCCAGCGCAGCGGTCAGCGCCTCGTCGGAGGCGTCGGGCCGGACGATGCGCAGATTTTCGGCGATGGTGCCAGACAGGAGCGTATTGCCCTGCGGCACATAGGAGAAGAATTTCCGGAGCGAGACGTTCATTTCCTCCTCGCAGCCCCCGGCGGTGCGAAGAAAAGCGCGGCCCTCAGAAGGCCGGATCAGGCCCAGCAAAAGCCGGACGAGCGTCGTCTTGCCGCCGCCGGACGGGCCGACCAGCGCGACGATCTCGCCGGGCGCGGCCAGAAGCGCCGCGTCGCGCAAAACCGGTTCGCCGGGCCGGTAGGCATATCCGGCGTGCTCGACACAGACGGTAAAGCCCTGCGCAGCCTCTCTTTCGAGCGTCTCGCTGCCCGGAAGCTCCGGCTCCGGCTCGAGCGCGTAAAGCTCCCGGATCCGGCGCGCGGAAACGGAGGCGTTCAGGAAATTCGGCACCGTCCGGACAAGGGCGTTAAAGGCGCTGTTCAGCTTGGTGCCCTGCGAAAGAAAGAGCGTCATGGTGCCGTAGAGGATCTTTCCCGACCAGAGCAGATACAGGCAGTAGCAGAACGCCGCCATCTGCGCCGCGGAGCCAAACAGCGAAAGCGCCGCCTGTGCGCGGATGCTGAACAGATTGGCGTCCAGACTGGTCTTTCGGTATTCCTCCTGCCGCTGGCGGAGGCCGCTGCTGTAAAGCCCGGCGATGCCGAAGCCCTTGATGGCGTCCAGATTGTGAAAGGTCTCCGATTCGTAGGCCATCAGGCGGCTGCTGCACTGGCGCACCTTTTTCTGATAGGCGCGGATGCCGCCGACCAGCCGCCGGGAGCCGAGCAGCAGCGCGGGTGCGCTTGCCAGCGCGAGCAGCGCCATGATCCAGTCGTAATGCAGGATCACGGCCAGCGTGGCGGCGAAGGTATAGCCCGCGACGATCAGGTCGGGCAGCCAGTGGATGGCATTCCCGGCGACCGTCCCGGCGTCCACGGCCAGACGGTTGAGCAGATCGCCGCTCGGATAGCGGTTCAGGCCCTGCCAGTCCGCCGCCAGCAGACGGTCAAAGACCTCCGCCTGAATGTCGTTGTTGACCCAGAGAGAGATTTTCGTGGAGATGCGCGAGGTGACGCTCCGCAGAAGCAGGCTGCTCAGCGCGGAGACCACCATCACGGTCAGCACGAACCAGAGCCGGGAGCTGTCGTAGCCGGTGATGATGTCGATGGTGTGCTTGCTGGCCAGCGCGGAGACGAGGCTCAGCGTCGCCCCGGCGATGCCCAACACGGTATAGGCCGCGGCGGCGCGGCGGTAGCGGCGGGTGTAGGCGAGGATCCATTTCCAGTCGTCCAGGATCTCGGAAAACGTCCCGTCGCGCCAGCTCCGGAGCAAAATATGCAGCGACTCCGGCCCGGTATTCTTTTTTTCGGCGAAGGTCTCCTGCTCGTTCATTGGATACTCCATTTCTCCGGAAGCGGCCCGCAAGGGCGCCGCAAATGCATGGACGTGCCGCCATGCTTCTGTGAAAAACCGGCTGCCGCAGAGCTTGCTCCGGGCAGCCGTCCTTTGTATGTTGCTGCGGACGGCCCCGCACGGTCAGTCCGGGGCGTCCGGATCCTCCGGCAGCGTCTCCGGGATGCTGTCGGCGGCGGAGCCGGAGACAGCGGCATATTTGCCGCGCCCGTGACCGTAGCCGTAGCCATATCCGTAGTGATAACCGTAGCCGTAGCCGTAGCGCTGACCGCGGGTCTGGACGCCGTTGAGCACGCAGCCCAGCAGCGCCGTGCCGGATTCGGCCAGATACTGAATGCCGTCGAGCGCCTGCGGGGCCTGAACGGCGCCCGCGCCGAGCACATAGATCGCGCAATCGGCCGCGCGGG
This sequence comes from Firmicutes bacterium CAG:170, assembly GCA_000436735.1. Classification (GTDB taxonomy): domain Bacteria; phylum Bacillota; class Clostridia; order Oscillospirales; family Oscillospiraceae; genus CAG-170. The sequence goes on along the minus strand of FR887239.1, from coordinate 24,711 downwards.
CAAGGCTGACGCTGTCAGCCAGCAGGCCGCAGGGCGGCGTATCGAGAATGATGTAGTCCGCCTGCGTGCGCAGAAAATCGATGACACGGAAAATTTTCCGGACAGGTGCCTGCCGCGCGTCCTTGCGCGGCGTATCTCCGGCAAGGAGCCGGAGCGTGCTGCCCTCCACGGAGGCAAGCAGGGACGCGCTCTGCGCGGGATCGTCCAGCGCGGCGGCGTCGATCAGGCCCTGAGACGGCTCCCGAATGCCGAGCGCCGCCTTGACCGACGGACGCCGCAGGTCGGCGTCCACCAGAATGACGCGCGCGCCCTTGCGGGCCAGCGACAGCGCCAGATTGACGGAGACGGTCGTCTTGCCCTCTCCGGGCATGGTGCTCGATACGAGCAGGACCTTCCGATCCGTCCCGGACAGCGCCCGAAGGAGCTTCGTGCGGAGCGCGCGGACGCCCTCCTGATAGGCGGAGGAGATCTGATCGTTGTTGATGGAAAGCAGGCGGGGATTCTTTTTCCCGCTGCGGCGGAAGCTGACGCACGGAAGCGCGGCAAGGCAGGTCTGATTCAGATGCAGCTGCACGTCGCGCTCCTCGCGGATGGTGCGCCGCAGTCCCGCGGCCAGCATCAGCAGGAGCAGTCCCGCCGCAAGGCCCGCCAGCGCGCCGTTCCGCAGAACGTGGAACGGATGGAAGGCGTTATACGGCGCGGAGGCCGCATACGGCTCCGTCAGAAGGTCCATGGAGGTATTGCCGATGACATAATCTGCGACCTCCGGATAGACCTCGATCAGCTTCTGCAAAATGGCCAGCGCGTCGTCGGCGCTGCTGCTGGTGACCCGGACGGTGAACAGGTTGGTATCCGGGACGTTCGCGGCGGTGATCGTGCCGTTGATGCGGCTGACGCCCATGGCCTGCGAAAGCTTGGTATACAACAGATCCGACTGGATCAGATACGGGAAGGTCTTGCTCAGCTGTTCGGCCGTCGCCTTGCTGTAATAGGCCGAGGTGCGGGAAATATCCGATGAGGAGCTGGACGAAACGCTGATGGTAAAGGTGACCTCGCTTGCGTACATCGGCGTATAGCGGCTGTGCTGGTACAAAAACCACGAGCCGCCGCATACGACCGCCAGCAGCAGCGGAAGCCAGAAGCGCTTTCGCAGCACACTCCGGAACTCGCGGAGCAGATGGGAGAGGCTGATGACGTTTTCCTGCTCAACTTTTTTCTCGTTCATCTGTTCCCTCCGATTCCCACTGGCCGCCCTGCTTCTTTCTGGAGCCGGCGTAGCCGTAACCGTAACCGTAGCCACGGCTGTGGCCATAGCGGTAGCCATATCCGTATTGATAGCCGTAGCCCCCGCCGGACGACGGCATACGGCGCACGTCGTTGAACACACACCCGAGGAAATGGGCGCGGCACTGCTTGAGCGTATCCGCCGCGTCGTTCAGGCGCTTGGCCGCGACACAGTCCTGCCGGACGACCAGCAGCGACAGGTCGGCAAGCTCCGCCAGCGCCTCCGCGTCGGAAAACAGCGCCATCGGCGGCGTGTCGAGAATAATGAGATCCATTTCCTCACGCAGCTGCGTGAGCATCGCGCGCATCCGCTCCGAGGCCAGAAGTTCCGATGCGTCCGGCTGCGGCTCGACGGAGAAGAGCGTATACAGATTTTTACGCGCGAGATATTCGACCTGAAGCTCCGCGCGGCCGGAAAGATACTCCGCCAGCTCGTCGCTCTTGCGGACGCGGCGGCGGAAAAGCTTATACTGCGATGCCTTGTGAAGGTCGGCGTCGATCAGCAGGATCTTCCTGTCCTGCTGGGCCAGCGCCAGTGCCAGATTGGCCGCGACGGTGGACTTGCCCTCATTTTCCGCGACGCTGGTGATGAGCAGGACGCGGGCATGGTGCCGCTCCGCGGCTTGAACGGTGCGCGTGGCCAGCTTCTGAATTTCCTCCGTGAAGTAGAAGCCGGCGGCGGGCATGGTGATGAGCAGGCCCTTGTTGGCGTGCTTGAGCTTGGCGTGGAGCGTTTTGTTCTTTTCCTCGTGGTGGATGGTGCCAAATAACTTGGCGTCGAGCTTCCGGGCGACGGCATCCGCCGTCTGCACCGTATCGGACAGCGCGATGATCGCCAGCAGCACCACGACCATTCCGAGCATTCCGAGCAGGAATGCGCGCTTTGCCAGCGCGGCGAGCTGAAGCGGATTCGACGGCTCCGCCGGCACAGCCGGCGGGTCCAGCTCCCGCAGGACGATGTTCTGGAAGATGTGCTGCGAGATCACGTCATAGTGGTCGAGCACGAAGCGGAGCGTGCGGAACGCGGCGACCGGCTCGGGGGCCGTCACCTTCAATTGCAGCAGATTCGTTTCCGGCACGACGGAGGCCGTCAGCCTGCCTGACATCTGCTGTTCGCTCTGTTCTTCGGCGGAAAGCGTCTTGAACACGTCGCTGCCGAAGAGC
>FR887239.1:18990-22180 GCA_000436735.1 Firmicutes bacterium CAG:170 | reverse complement strand
CGTAGCTTGCGTTTTTCGCGTTGACCGCGACGGTCGCCGAGGCGGTATACTCCGGCTGATAAAGACACTGCGCCGCCGTCAGGGTCAGCATGGCCGCGATCAGGCCCATCGCAAGGATCATGGGGATCTCGCGCAGGATGCGCCGCAGGACGCAGACCGGACTCAGGTCCGTCCAGATGGAGGTCGTTTGTTCTTCCATTGCAGTCCTCACTCCTGAATGATCGCATACAGAACGGTCGAGCCGGTCAGGCCGTTCGTTCCGGTGCAGGTATAGGTGATGCGGTTGACGCCCGGGCGCAGTCCGCCCGCAGGTGTGGAAACGCGGACGCTGCTCTCGGGAGCGCCCGTGACGGAGCTGATATACGAATCCGGGTCGAAGCCCGCCGCAGAGTCGAGATAGACCAGATACCGGTCGAGCTGGATGACCGGCTCACCGAAGATGCTGTCATAGATCTCGATATCGAGCGTGAGCGAGGCGGTGTCTCCGAGGGAATTCGTGACCTCGACCGTGACGGGATACAGTCCGGCGTAGTAGGTCTGGAGGCTGTCCGTGCTGACCTTGATGCGGTCGCTGATCGTCCCGTCGATCTGGTCGAGCGCGCCCAGCCGGTCGCGTACCTGAATATCCTCGCCGACGCCGTAGCGCAGCGGCTTTGAAAGATAAAACTGCGGGGATCTATAATCGGTGTAAACGACGGTGCGGGTATAGCCCGCGACGTGCCGGTCGCTGTCGGCCACGGCGTAGCTCACCGCAAGCTGCCCCTTTTCCTCGCCGCCGGAGACGCGCTCGACCACGATGTCGCCGGTCAGATCGCCGTCCTTGCCGTCCCAGGCGTTCATGCCCTGAAGCATGGCATCCCGGCCATCCTCAACGGAGAGATAGAGCACGTCGTCGCCGCAGCTGATCTGCGGGAGGGTGCTGTCCGCCCGCAGCCTGCGCAGCGCGTTCGTCGCAAAAAACGCGCCCACAGACAGGATCAGCAATATCAGCGTGAGGATACGCAGTCGTTTCATAAAGCACCTCGGGTCAAAAATCTTCCATCAGCGGATGCACCGCGCGGTTTTCCAGAATGGCGGCGGGATTGCGCTCCAGCAGGAGCGCAGCGGCCTCCGGCGAGGCCGCGCGTGCGATGTGGTCAAAAAGATCGTCCAGCTGCGGCGTGCGCCGGTAGGGGCTGTGCGCGTCGCTGGCGAAGAGATGGACGCAGCCGTTTGCAAGGCACCACTGCGCGGCCTTTGCCGCGTGGCGGCCGAACATGCCGCTGAGGCTCCCGCGGTTGAGCTGGAGCACATAACCGCTCTCGGCCCAGCGCAGTAGACGGCGCGGATCGTCCTGTATAAAATAGTATCGCTCCGGGTGTGCCACAACGGGCGTCAGGCCGCGCGCGGCGATGCTTTCGAGCGTCTGCGCGGCAAACCACGGCGTCTCGCCGAAGGCGAACTCGACCAGCAGATACCGGCTCCCGCCGAGCGTCAGAAGCCGCTCCTCATCCAGAAGCCGCGGCAGCTCGGGCGTAGAAAACACCTCCATGCCGCGATAGAGCGTGACCGGCAGGCCCTCCTGCCGGAAAAGCATCGCCAGACGCCGGAAGCGCGTCTCCAGCGCGCCGTCGTAATAATTTCCCTGCCCTTCCGGGAGGTTGCAGTGCGGCGTGAGCGCGATGGCCGTCACGCCGCTGCGGGCGGCAATGCGGCCCATTTCGAGGCTGTCGGCCTCGCTGGCGGAGCCGTCGTCCACGCCGGGGAGCATGTGGCAGTGCAGATCGATCATACGCCCGCGCCCTGCATGGCCGCCTCGGCCTCGCGGTTGACCTCCTCCGGCGTGCGGAAGGTTGGGCAGATCTCGTGCAGCAGCGCGACCATCCGCTCCGCGTCGTTGGATTCTGCGGCAGCACGCAGGCGGTCGAGCTTTTCCTTCATGGAATTCCTGCCGACCTCGGGCCGCTGCTCGACGAAAATTTTCGCATTTTCCGTCCGGTGGAGGTTTTTGTCGGAGATCAGCAGCTCTTCATAAAGCTTTTCGCCGGGACGCAGGCCGATCTCCTGAATTTCGATGTCCACGCCGGGCGTCAGCCCGGACAGGCAGATCATCTTCTCCGCCAGCTCGCGGATATACACCGGCTGGCCCATGTCCAGCACGAACACCTCGCCGCTGCGCGCGAAGGAGCCGGCCTCCAGCACGAGCTGGACGGCCTCGGCGATGGTCATGGAGTAGCGCACGATGCGCCCGGTGTCAAGAGTGCGCCTATGACGCGACTATCGGGGGTGGTGACCGGCCCGCCGTAGGCGATCTGTTTCTTAAATAAGGGTATGACGGAGCCGCTGGAGCCTAAAACGTTTCCGAAGCGAACGGCGGCGAATTCGGTCTTGCTTCCATGGCGCAGGCCCTGTAAGACCTGCTCGCAGAGATACTTGGTCGCGCCCATGACGTTGGTGGGGTTGACGGCCTTGTCGGTGGAGATGAGGACGAATTTTTCCGCGCCGCAGCGGCTGGCTGCGCTGGCGGTGTTGTAGGTGCCTAGGACGTTATTCTTGACGGCCTCGCAGGGACACGCCTCCATCAGCGGCACATGCTTATGCGCCGCCGCGTGGAAAACGACCTGCGGGCGGTATTTTTCAAAGATCTGGTCGAGGCGCTCCCGGTCACGGACGGACGCGATCTCGATGGAAAGCGGGAAATCGTGGCCGTAGCGGTGGAGCAGGTCGTTTTGCAGCTCATAGGTGGTATTTTCCGCGATGTCGAGCAGCACGAGCCGCGCGGGCCGGTAGCCTGCGATCTGGCGGCACAGCTCCGAGCCGATGGAGCCGCCGCCGCCCGTAACGAGGACAGTCTTTCCGTGCAGGAACTCGGCGATATGGGGATTGTCCAGCCGCACCGGCGACCGGCCCAGCAGGTCGTCGATCTCGACCTCGCGCACGGCAGGCAGATAGCTGCCGGAGCGCTTAGGGACGGCGGTGAGCGGCTCGCCGAGCATATGTATCCGGCAGTGGGTTTCGGAGCAAAGCTCCAGAATTTTTTTGCGCCGCTCCGGCGTCAGCGCCCGGATGGCGAGGATGATATCGGTGACGGGGGTATCCCGAAGGATTTCGGCAACATCGTCGATGGGGCCGTAGACAGGAACGCCGTGGATGCGCTTATGCTGCTTGGCGGGATCGTCGTCCACAAGGCAGTAGGGGCGGTAGCGGCCCT
>FR887239.1:15823-18970 GCA_000436735.1 Firmicutes bacterium CAG:170 | reverse complement strand
GCCCTGCGTCCGCTCGTCCAGATCCGAAAGGAGCGCGGCGGCGGCAGCGCCCGCGCCGATGATGGCTGTCGGTGTGCGCGTGGTGGGATGGCCCTGCGTGCCTACGACCCTACGTCGGTAGACACGGTAGGTGAAGCGGTAGGCCAGCATGATGAGCAGCGCGATCGACGTGCCGGTCAGCGCACCGGAGATCCAGACATAGCTCATGCCGGCGAGTAGGTTGATCGCGGCGTACAGGAGGAAGCCGAAGCTCAGTCCCTTGAAAAGCTGGAGGTATTCCAGACTCTCGGCATAGCGCCAGAGCGTTTCATAGGTGTGCAGCAGCAGCTGGAACACGAACACACATGCCGAAAGCAGCCCCATGTGCAGCACCAGATTCAGCAGCTTGATATTTCCACTGCACAGATATGGCAGGAAGAGCAGAAAATTACAGGTCGCAAAGACCACTGCGTCCAGCAGCAGCACGATCAGCCCGCGATGTCGAGACAACGGCCAGACCCCCTTTTAGAGTTGTCAATAAATTGCACTTTATTATAGCATCGCCCATAAGGGAAGTCAAACCCTGTACGGCAGAAAATGCCGGATTTGGCGGAAGAAAACTGGGACGCCATGGATAAAAATTTATTATGTAAAATACGAAAAAGCTCTTGAAAAGCGGGATGCAGTGTGGTAATATTTACTATACGAATGGGGTGGAGTTCCCTTACGCGTTTTCCGGTTTGTGGGAGAGCTGGAAGCCGCGGCCACCTATCTGGGAAAAAAGTCATATGAGGAGGAAAAGGCAATGACAAAAGCAAAACGTATGTTATCTCTTTTGCTGGCTGTTATTATGATTTTGTCCGTGATACCGATTACAGCAAGCGCGGCGGAGAACGACGGCACGACCGGCGGCATCAAAACGCATAAGGAATATAATGAAGAGACTGGCTATCTGACGCTCGAAGCCTACGTCACCGGCGAGAGCCAGACGCAGATCGTCGCCCAGCCGGTCGATATCGCGCTGGTGCTCGACGTTTCCGGCTCGATGGACGATGCATCGCGGCACTGGCTTTATGGTTGGGCATATGAAGAAAGTGACAGCTTCATCAAGGTCAGCGACAAGGGCAATCTTGAAGATCTGGATACGGTTTATGGCGCCGCAGAGGGTTTTTATCTGCTCAATAGTACCAGCTGGACCAACGCATATGCTCCTATGCGATACGTTAATGGAACTTGGCAGTATTGTGGAATAGGCAAGAACTGGAAGGCTGTAGAAAAATCGGATTTCGGTAGCGGCGACATTTATATTACAAAGCTGAATGCCTTGAAGCTCGCAGTAAAGCACTTTATTGACACTGCAAATGCGGCTTCTGACCCTGCGCATCCGAATCGCATTTCCATCATCAAGTTTGCTGGTACGAAAAATTCCGCAATTGGAAATGACACATATAAGGATGGTCGGCATACCTATAATTACTCTCAGATCGTTCAGGGCCTGACAAATGTAAACGGCAACGCCAGCACTCTGAAAACTAAAGTTGATTCATTACAGGCAAGAGGCGCAACGCAGGCGGACTTCGGTATGCAGCATGCGCAGACCGTTCTGGAGAACACGGACAGCAGCCGCAAAAAGGTCGCCATTATGTTCACCGACGGTGAGCCGACAAGCGGCAACTCCTTTGAAACTGCGGTTGCTAACGGCGCAATCACCGCAGCCAAGGCCCTCAAAGACAGCGGAACCACGATCTTCACGGGCGGCTGCTTCAGCAGCACTCCGAGCACCAATACAACCAATTACATGAACTATGTTTCCTCCAACTATCCGAACGCGACGAGCCTGACGAGCGGAGGAGCATCGGTTTCCACCAAGTACTACAGCACGGCGGCAACCAGTGTTGACCTGACGAGCATCTTCCAGACGATCAGTCAGGAGATCGGCGGCGCAAGCGTCACGCTGACGGCAACGACCGTCCTCAAGGACACCATCTCCGATTACTTTAATCTGGATGAAAGCGTGGATGGCTCGCGTAAGATTGAGGTTCACACCGAGACCTGCACCGCCATCGACGCTGACGGCAACCCGACGGCGTGGAGCAATGACAACAATCCTAATCAATACAAAGCAGATGTTGTCGGTAAAACCATCACGGTAACGGGCTTTGATTATTCCGCGAACTGGGTCGGCTCGCACAACGGCCAGCCCGGCGGCAAGAAGATCGTTCTTCGAATCCCCATCAAGCCCATCGACGAAAAGTGCTGGGGCCTTGGCCTCCCGACGAACGACGCAGAAAACACCGGCGTCTATGTTGATGGCAAGTCTGTTGCGCCGTTCCCCGTGCCGACGGTCGATTACCCGTACTATGAGATCGTTCATGTCCGGATGGGCGCGGACGGCAAGCTCGTCTACACCGGCGACCAGACCAACCAAGTAATCGCTGACCCGGCGGCCGTCAATGCGGCTAACCGTGTCCGCATTACGGATAATACCGCAACGGTCGATCTGACCAAGAAGGTTCCGGCCGGCTACCTCTACGGCGGCAGCTTCTCCAACAAGGAATGCACGATTGCGCAGACCTATGCGAACGGCGAGAATCCGGCATTCTTCCATCCGCAGAGCGGCGCGACCTATTACATCTGGGAAGCTCCGGTGGACTATCTTGTCCCCAAGAGTCTGAGCCTGTCCAAGACCATCGACGGCCAGCCCAAAGTGATCGGCTTCTACCTGCTGACCGGCGTTGACCGCCTGTTTTATCAGTCCGCCGGCTTCGACGTGACGGACGGCGATGGCAAGGCCATTCCGATCACAGACGTCGGTGAATCCGGCAGCACAGCCCTGAACGGCGGCAGCGGCAAGGTTTACCAGTCTCTGACCACCGTTTACACGAACGGCACCAGCGATACCTACAGGCCCGGTGATGGCGTGTTCAAGCCGCTGAGCGCAAGCAGCTATCTGGCCTGCTTCTCCGTGCCGGAATCCGCTTGGGCAGCCAAGGATCAGAAAGTCGTCTTTACGCCCTACTGGATCACGCTCGACGGCATGAAGGTCACCGGGACGACGACCCGTACCTGTCAGTCTGACGGCCCGGGCAACCGGGTGGTCAAAAAGATTGCCGAAACAGTAAGCGGCTCCACGATCATGCCCGCCAATACGGCTGGTCCGAGTCTTCT
>FR887239.1:8074-15805 GCA_000436735.1 Firmicutes bacterium CAG:170 | reverse complement strand
GTTCAGATGCTTCTGACCGCCTGCGGCAACGTCGCCGTTGACGGCAGCGAGAACGCGCCTTCCGCATCGGTCGATCCGATTGATCCGGTCGTTCCTATCGATCCGATTGATCCGGTTACTCCGGTCGATCCGGTCGAGCCTGCAAAGCAGTTCAGCGTGACCGTCTATGACGGCGGCAGCGTCTACACACTGTCGGCCGAGGCCGGTGAGGACATCTCCTCCCGTCTGGTCAGCGCCGGTATGCACGGTATGCGCTTCGCGGGCTGGTTCCTCGACGAGAGAAGCACCGCAGCCGCTGAGCTGAAAAACGTGCAGGGCGATATGGACGTTTACGCCAAGTACGTCAGCGACACCTATCTGACGCTCCGTTACAGAAACGTCGGTCTCTTCCGCAGCCGGAACGTCAAGCTCTATGCTGCGCTGGATTCTACCGACTATGCGGAGGCCGGTTTCGTGATCGACGGCAAGGCAGTCTCCTGCCCAATCACGAAGGATGCCTACACCGCATTCTTCCTGTACGGCTCGACGGTTCGTGAGGATAACACCCTTGTGAGCTACACCTACGGCACCAGTGATCTTCGCTACGGCGATACCGTTGAGATCACGCCGTACTGGGTCACGCTCGACGGAACAACTGTCTACGGTACGACGCAGACGCTGACCTATGGCCGCTTCGGCCTGATGTAAAGAGAGGAGCACCCTATGGAAAATCAGTTTGTGGAACCTGTGATCGGTGATGTGCTGCCCGGTGTCGGAGACCAGACCGGTTTCCCGCCCGACTCGAGTCAGGGCTTCATTCAAAAGGTCGGCGACGGCCTCTACAACACCATCCTGCCGGATGGTCAGGTCGCTACCGTCGCGGACGACGGAACGATCGTAGATGTAGGATAAGCAAAATAAAGCAGCGGAGGGATGTTACATCTCTCCGCTACTTTGCTTTCAATCGGAGTTTTATGAAGATATCGGTAAAACTGGCGGACCTTCCCATGGAGATCGGCTTGCAGTACAGCAAATATCTGTACATTTTTGCACCCTTCGCCTCCGAGGAGCCGCCCATGGCCTTTGCGGCCATTTCACCGGACGAGCTGGTGCGCGCGGCCGCGTGGTATCCGGAGGGCGGTGCAGCCTACGCGGAAATGATGGAGCTTTGTCCGCGCGTTTCCGACGCGCTGCTTCCGTTCGGGCGGCTCGTGTTCCATGCGCTGGCGTTCGAGTGGCGGGGCCGTGTCTGGCTTCTGACCGGCCCGAGCGGAGCCGGGAAAACGACGCACTATCTGCGCTGGAAGCTGCGCTACGGCGAGGAGCTGCGCCTGCTCAACGGTGACAAGCCTCTTCTGGAAATCCCCCCGGAGGGCGCAATCACCGTCCATCCCTCGCCGTGGTACGGCAAGGAGGGGATGCAGCAGTATTTTTCCGGTCCGCTCGGCGGGATCATTCTGCTGGAAAAGGCGGCGGAAAACCGAATCCGCCGTATGACGCCGCGAGAAGCGGCGGGCTGCCTGTTCACGCAGCTGCTCATCACCCGCCGCGACGCGGACAGCGTCCGCCGCGCGTGCGCGCTGGAGCAGGCACTTCTGGAGCGGACGCCGCTCTGGCTGCTGCAAAACCGCGGCGACAGCGCCGCTGCGGAGCTTTGCCGCGATACCCTGTCAAAGGAGCTGACGCAGCTATGAAATATGCTATCCAGCCTGGCGTGCTGCTGGAGACCGTCTGTGACGAGCATCTGCTCATCGCCACGGGCGAAGCAAGAGGCAAGGTCCCATACGTCAAAAACCTCAACGAGACCGGCGCATGGTTCTGGCAGCTCTTTGAAAAACAGCTCGACCTCGCGCAGATCGAGCAGCAGGCCATCCAAACCTTCCATATCAGCGCGGAACAGGCGCACAATGCGCTGACGGCTTTCTTCGGGAAGCTGCAAAACGACGGCTATCTGATCGTTCCAAAGGAGTAGCCGAAGCGAACACCCAAACAGACAGAGGAGAGAAAACATGAAACAGATGAAAAAGGTATTGTCCCTGCTGCTTTGCTTTGCAATGCTCTGCTCGATGGCGCTTTTCCTGGCGCCGCAGGCGTCCGCAGACGGATCGTCAGAGCACTGGGTCGCAGCATGGCATGGGAGTGTCCTGAACGCAGCAGAAGACAGTCAGGCGGCAAAGGCAATCAGCTCTATCAGCTCGCTCGCAGCAAGCGGACGTGGAACATTCCGTATTCAGGTTCCGACGCAGCTCGGCGGCAAGGATTTCCGCATGACGCTGACCAATTACTATGGCACCGGTTCGCTTTCGATCGACAAAGTCACGATCGGCCTGCAAGGCTCGGAGGGCCTGAGCGGACAGGCCAGCGGCACGACCGTGAGCGCAAAGACATCTGATGGCAAATCGAGCTTCAGTATTGCCACCAAGGCGACGCAGGATGTTTTCTTCTCCTTCCCGAATGCGATCCCCGAAGGAAGTTCTCTGATCATCAACATCTATTGCACTTCCGCGAAAAATGTTCGTGACTTTGCTTTGACCGGCGGTTCCGCATGGTTTCAGAGCGGTGATGTCACAAACGATCTGAATCTGAGTCTCATCGGCAACGCGGCAAACCTTGTTTCGATCAATAACGGCGAGGGCGACTATAACCTTCTGCCGCTTTTGCAGGAGATCGACGTAAAGGCAAGTGCGGATACCTACGCGACCGTGTTTATCGGCGACTCCACCATCACCAACTCTATCCCGAACATGCTTCAGGATAACCTCCAGAAAAACGGCGTCCACAACGCCTCCGTCGTTTCCTCCGCTATCAAGGGCAATGAGCTGCTTCAGGATGGCGCGGGAAAGCTCCAAGGCCCGCTTGAGGGCGCGGCATTGACGACGCGCTTCCAGATGGATGCGCTTGAGGTCGCGGGCGTTCAGAAGATCTTCGTCAAGATCGGCGCAAACGACATTCTCCATCCCCTGCTTCCCGATCTGAAGGAATGGTTCAACGGCAGCAGCACCCGCCCGAAAGGCTTCACACCGACGGCGGAGCAGATCATCGGCGGTCTGCAGGATCTAATCGATCAGGTCAACGCCTACAACGCAGCGAACGGGACAAATATCCAGCTCTACTTCACGGATATCAACCCGCTTCTGAACTACACGCGCAATGATTCCCTGATATGGACTGCTGAGATGGCGACGGCAGCCAACAACATCCGTCTGACTGTCAATCAGTGGCTTGCAGACAATCAGAGCCAGTATGCGGGCTATGCGCCCTTCTCGAACGCGGTCGGTACAGATGTCGTGATCGACGGTGTCACCTTCCAAAAGGGTAAGATCGCAGAAGCTTATACAACCGACTACGCGCATCCCTCCCCGAAGGGTATGCAGCTGGAAGCCGATCTCATTCCGATCAGCTGGTTCAAGGCCGCGGACGCCGCGCCTGCCGCAAACGAGGCCAGCGTAAAGGGCCTCTGGGTCGCGACCAACGAAGCGCCGACGAATGGCCTTTGGATGATCGCCAGCAACTCCGGCAGCAAGGTCAAGGATACCGCCGGTCAGCAGACAGCCGTGCATCTGCTTGCGACGGACACCCGCTTTGACGATGAAATTGATACCAGTGATTATCCGAATAGGCAAACGGGTTGTAAGCGCGGAAACGCTTACAATGAGCTTGGCGACGTCACTTCGACCATCCAGCGCGGCACTTCCGCCGCACCGTATGTCGCGGCAAAGAATGTTGACCAGAGCATTGCCGTCTGGCGGCGCTACGGCTACGGTACGCGCATCTACTGGCAGGACAGCCACTTTAATCGTTTTCTCTCATTCTATTACCCGTTTAAGCTTGGAACTGTATCGGAGTTTGACGCAGGACTGCGCGACAGACAGCCCGCGCACAGCTTTGCGGACGGCGGTTCGGACGAGTGGTATACCGAAGGCAATACCTCTTCCGACCGTTGGAGCAGCGATCCGTGGGAGCTGTCCATGCATCTCGGTGCAGCTGGCTCCGTAGCCGGCGACAAGTATCTCGCATGGGGCGAGGCTCTTAAAAACAACAGCTACGCAACGCAGGGCGGTCATTTCCGCGTCTATAACACTGACGGCAGCGTCGGCTATAAGGGCGGCGAGAACGGCAACGGCACGATCACCTATCTCAGCAGCGTGGACAGCGTACATACGACCCTGACCGCAGCCGAGACGGAAAAGCGCTTTAGCAACGGCGCGGCCGGTACCGTCGTTCCCTTTGATTTCATCCTGACGGACGATCTTCTGAATGTGGAAACGACTAAGGCCAACGCAGTCGTGAAGAACACGACCGCGTTCACGACGGATGGCAGCACGAATGTGCAGAGCCTCCTCTACACCGGCTATACCTACGGCCAGAACCAGACGCTCACCTGTACCTCTGACAAAGAGGACGTGGCATACTTTGAAAACGGCGCGGTCAAGCTCGGCGGCGGCTTCGGCACGGCCAACCTCACCTGGACGTTCTCCTGGGAGGAGCTTGACGGCCAACAGTACAGCATGACGCTCACGACCGTCGTAATCAACGAGGGCGGCCAGTTCACGCTTGTACACGGCAGCAACGGCGAGACCGAGACGCTGGACGTTTCGACGGACTTCGACCTGACCAAGAAGGTCAAGGAAGGCTTCCTCTACGGCGGCGCATTCCTCGACGCGACCTACACGCAGCCTGTTACCTACAGCGGGCCTGAAAACGCACTGAGCTTCACGCCGGAGGCTGGTAAGGCCTATTATATCCGTGAGGTCTCCGACGCCTATCTCCAGCCGAAGAGCCTCAGCCTCAGCAAGCACAAGGACGCGACGACGGTCGATGTCATCGGCTTCTACCTCATGAGCGTTGTGGACGGCCTGAACTACCGGGAAGCCGGCTTTGAAGCGACTGCGAACGGTCAGCCGATCGAGCTGAGATCGGTCGAGGAAGCGGATGTAACGCTCGGCGGAAGCGCCTATAAAAATCTCCACGTCCGATTCACGAACGGCACGGAATGGAATCTCACCGCCAACTCCGAAACCTTCGGCAATCTGAGCGGCTATCTGACCTGCCTCGAGGTCCCGAAGGAGTACTGGACGGAAGCAGGAACTGAGATCACCTTCACTCCGTACTGGATCACGATGGACGGCGTAAAGGTCACCGGCACGGCGACGCGCACCTGTAGATATGAGGGCATTGGCCCCGACACCGACCCGAAGTACTCGAAGATCGGCAAGATCGCGGACGATGCGCAGCATATTTCCAGAGCAGAGGCCGTGGAAGCAGCGCAGGCGGCCACGCTGACGCTCCTTGACACCTGCTCGATCATCGCAGAGCCGGATACGCCGGTCGAGCCGGAGACCGTTACGGTCACGGTCGTGGACAATGGTGAGATCCGTGAGCTGGCCTTCGAGCGCGGCAACCTGACGGGCAAGCTTGAATACACCGGCGCGGATGGAATGCGCTTCGCCGGTTGGTTTGCGGACGAGGCCTGCACCGAGCCTGCACAGCTCAGCGACGTTCAGGCGGACATGACGGTCTACGCAAAGTACGTCAGCGACGCCTACCTGCAAATGAAGTACGTCGAGCAGCGCTGGCTGAGCAGCCGCGAGCTTCAGCTCATGTCCGCGCTGGACAGCGAGGATTACGCGCAGACGGGCTTTGTGATCAATGGCGTGGAAATCCCCGCCGCAAGCGTCAGCTCCCGCTATGGGATCTATACGGCACGCTTTCTGTTCAGCAGCGTGAGCCGGAACGCAAAGCTTGCCGTTCTGAAATACGACGTGAGTGGCCTGCGCAGAGGCGCGTCGCTGGAGATCACGCCGTACTGGGTCACTCTGGACGGCACGACGGTCTACGGCACGACGCGGACGCTGACCTGCGGCATGTTCGGCTGGTATTGATCGGAATAGACTTTGGCGGAGAAGTGCAGCGCACTTCTCCGCCATTTTGTTTATCAAAACGCCGCTGGCGCAAATGCGCGGCCCCAACAGCGCCATCGCGCGCCGGGGGCGCTGAAAATCTGACCGGCGCGAGGAGTCCTTGTGCTGCATAAGCCGCTCTTCGCAGGACTAGCTTGCGTATCGCGAGGAACGCGGCGCTGCCGCGGAAATACCTGTATACCGCGAGGAAAACCGCCTGATGCCGCGCAAAGGCCCGCCGTCCGGCTGTGCCGCTGCTTTCCGCTGCACAAATAGAAAAATCCCGCTACGACGAAACCGTCATAGCGGGACGCTGCGTACTTGATATGTGTATGACGCAGAAATCTGGACACGGGGCGGAGCCCCCGCCGAAAGTCCGGCGGCTGCGCTCTATCGCGCCCTCAGCTGCGGCAGAGAAGAATCAAATCACGGAAACCTTCTTCAGAGAAATGACTGCAACAAACATCGCGGCAACGACCACGCAAACCACGACCATAAGGCTACCGCCAATGCCAGTCTGGGGAGACTGTTCCGGCGTATCGGTATGAGGCGGTTCGACTTGGCCTTCCGGACTGGGCGTGTCAGCGGCGAGAACGCCAACGCACAGCATACTGACCACGAGCACACAGATCAAGAACAATGCAAGAAACTTTTTCATAGAAATACCCCTTTCGCATTTTCTCTTATCCTGTTTAATTTTACCACATAATCCGCTGTTGTCAAGAGTATTTTGGGAAATAATCTTTGCAGAACGGGGATTTTACCGCAGTTCACGCTTCGATGAATTTCACGATCTGCTCAAGATCGTATTCGCCGTCGTCCATGCGGACGATCAGCGTCCGCTCCGGCGGGAGCGTCTTGGCCCACTCGTCGTAGAGTGCCTTCAGCTCATAGACATACATGAGGTCCAGCTCGTCCTCATAGTCCCGTCCACGGCCTCGGATGTGCTCGAGAATGGTGTTGATCGAGCAGTCGAGATAGATATACTTGTCGATGCGCGGCATCAGCGCCGAAACGCCGTTTGCCAACTGGCAGAGCGTCTTGTACTCGTCCTCGGTCAGGTCGCCCTGATCGCGGCGGTACTGCGCAATGACCAGATTTTCAAGGAAGCAGCGGTCGAAGAAAAACAGCTCCGCCGTCTCCTCGCGCCATTTCGGCCGGTCAAAATAAAGCGACAGGAACGAGACCTGCGCGTGGAAGGTCCAGCGCTTCGTGTCCGCGTAGTAGTCGGTGATGAAGGGATTGTCCTGCGGCCGCTCCTCATGCCATGCCGCGCGGTCTCCCAGCCGCTGCGTCAGACGGCGCAGAAGGGTCGTCTTGCCGGAGCCGACCGTTCCGCAGATCGCAATGTATTTCATGCTCCCGACTCCCCTTCCAGAATTTCGTGTCATACGCAGAGAGATGCCCGCTTCGCGCATTGGAAGCGAGCATCCTTACTATACACGATATCGCGCCGGTTCGCAAGCCTTCGCGCGGAAATTTGTTGATTTTCGCCGCAGGCTCAGCCCAGCTCCTCGAAGCGGCGGACGCCGTTCGTCCGGAGCCAGTGTACGAGTAGCCGGTCCAGACCGAAAAACACGACCGCGCAGCCGCCCAGCACCAGCCGCACATCCGAGCCGGAGAGCAGGAAGATGTACAGGAGCGTCGGCACCAGAAGCATACCCATCAGGATGAGCATTGTGAGGATCACCGCCGCGCCCTGCTTGACGGGCTGCATTTCGTTGATCCACGTCAGGTTCGGGTGCCGCAGATTCTCGACCAGTCCGATATCCGCCGTCACCAGCGCGAACGCCGCGGCAAACAGCGCCGTGAACACCGCGTTCACGCCGATCACACTCGCCGAGGCCGCCGC
>FR887239.1:1667-8022 GCA_000436735.1 Firmicutes bacterium CAG:170 | reverse complement strand
AACGGCGACCAGCAGATGCAGCCGCCGCTTCGCCATCAGGATCTCCGCCGACGAGACCGGCGCGGAGCGCACGATCCAGATATTCTTTCCCTCAAGAGAGACCGACGAGGCCGAGAAAACCATCGTAGACAGGAAATACCCGATCACGAGCGCCGCAATGGCCGTCAGCGTGTCTGTGCTCAGCCCCATGGCCTCCACGATCCCGAGCACCCTTCCGCGTCCGAAGATCAGGAACGCAGCCGCAGCCGCGCAGAACACGACGCCGAGGCCCGCGTTCATCATATACGCCGCGCTCGAGGTAAGGCGCGCCGCCTCCCGGCGTACCAGCGCCGCCCCTGCGCTGGCCGTTTTCAGCTCGCGTTCCTGATATTTTTTCTTTGCCGCGCCGCGCTTCATGGTCACGATGCCGATGAAGCTGCGCGACAGGAGCGCATAGACCAGCACGAACGGAGCGAGCAGGAGCGCAAGCGACCCCAGCAGCGCGGGGACATTGCCGCCGACCATCGCCTCGCCCAGCCAGACCAGCGGCGAAACGCCGCCCAGCGCATCTGCGATCTTTGCGCCGCTGGCCGCCAGCTCCGCCACATACTCGTTCGCACGTCCGATCACGACAAAATACGCGCCGAAAAACAGCAGCGAGAACAGCATCGTCACCAGATTCTTATTACGCATCCGGCTCGTCAGCAGCGACAGCAGCCACGAAAACAGGCACGTCACTGCCAGCGTGAACAGATTCAGCACCGGAAGCAGCAGCAAAAATGCGATCACGCCCGCCGCCGTCGCATACCCGCTGACGCACCACGCCGCCAGCGCCGGGATGGCCACGATGAGCTGGAACACGGCGTTGTAGATCGCCAGCGCGACCATCCGGGAGCCGAGGATGTACCGCGGCGGCACCGGCATGGCCAGCAGAAGCTCGTTGTCCTGCGCCTCAAAAAGCTGCGATTTGGCCATAAAGACGCTGCCGATGAACATGAGCGCAAAGGACATCAGCGCGTAAAGCGTGAAATACAGCCACGCGAAGTCCGTTCCGCCGAAGGCTCCGGCCAGTGTGGAGAACAGCGCGAAGAACATACCGACGAATACGACGAAGCAGTAGACCATCAGCAGCCCATACAGTACCTTCGAGCCGGTACCGCTCTTTTTCTTCTTTCCGCCGCGCCTTCTGGCGGCTCCGGAATAATACGCGCCGAAGGCGGCCAGGCGCGTTTTCAGCAGCGACTTAAACATTGCCTTCGCCCTCCAGCTCCAGGAACACGTCCTCCAGCGACTGGTCGCCCTTGACCTCCTCCATCGTGCCGGAGGCGATGAGGCGTCCGCCCTTGATGATGGCGACCTTGTCGCAGAGCTTTTCCGCGACCTCCAGCACATGCGTCGAGAAGAAGATCGCGCCGCCGCGGTCACAGTGCTCCCGCATAATGGTCTTGAGCTGATATGCCGCCGTGGGATCAAGGCCGACAAACGGTTCGTCCATCAAAATCAGCTTCGGTTCGTGCAGCAGCGCCGAAATGATGGCGAGCTTCTGCTTCATGCCGTGGGAATACTCGCTGAGGGGCTGCGCCAGATCGGCGGTCAGACCGAACACGTCCGCATAGCGCCGGATGCGCTCCTCACGCTCCTTTTTCCCGACGCCGTAGATGTCCGCGATGAAATTCAGATACTTGATGCCGGACAGGAACTCATACAGATCGGGATTGTCCGGGATGTAGGCCATCATCTGCTTGCAGGCGATGGGGTCAGTTCGGATGGAGTTGCCGCCGATTTTGATCTCGCCCTCGTCAAAGCGCAGGATGCCGCAGCAGGATTTGAGCGTCGTGGTCTTGCCCGCGCCGTTGTGGCCGATGAAGCCGTAAATTTCGCCCGGCGCGATGTGCAGCGACAGATCGTCCACTGCCTTCTTTTCGCCGTAGCGCTTGGTCAGATGTTCAATTTTCAGCATGGTTCTCATTCTCCTTTTCTTTCTTTTCTTCCGCCTTTTCCTTCTTCGGCTTTTTGACGCTCATGCCGAAAAGCATTCCGATGCTCAGGCCCATGCACATGCCGAGCGCAAGATTGTGGAATACCGCCTGCCCGAGGATCAGCCCCAGCGCCAGACCGAAGCACATGCCCTCCGCCATGTAATTGCCGACGTTCGCTTCCTCCGGCGCAGCGTTTTCCTTCTTTTCCGGTTCCTCCGGTTTCTCTTTCTTCATAAAACGCCTCTTTTCTCAGGGCGGCTCCGCCGCCTGCGGTGTATTTTTTAGACGCAGCGGCCGGAAAAAGGTTCCATGTTGCGTCCGCGTTTTTTCTCTGGTAAAATGACGCTGTTGAGGTGAGACGATGCTTCGTATCTATGAGACCGACTGCGCCGCGCTTGCGCCGTACTGGGACGAGGCGCTGGCGCTCCTGCCGCCGGAGCGGCGGCAGCGCGTACAGCTCTGCCGTGACCGAGCCGCCGCGCTGGGGATAGCCGCCGGAGGACTGCTCCTGCGCGCCGTTCTCGGCGTCCGCACGGATGGCCGGCTCTTAAAAGGCCCCTGCGGCAAGCCGCATATTCCCGGCGGGCCGGAATTCAATCTGAGCCACGGCGGGACGCTTGCCGTGCTGGCCGTGTCCGACCGCGCCGTCGGCGTGGACTGCGAGGAAGCGCGCCGCGGCGCGTCTGAGGCGCTTCTGCGCCGCGTTCTGACGCCGGAGGAATGGGAGGACTCCCCCGCCGCGATCCCCTTCTCCCGTCTCTGGACGCGGAAGGAGGCCGTCATGAAGGCATGCGGTCTCGGCCTCGGGCTGGCGCCCGCGTCCTACTGCGTGCTGGACGATCTCGTGCAGGCCGAAGGGCAGACGTGGCGCCTGCACACGCTGGAGCTGCGCGGCCATTTCGTCTCCTGCGCGGCGGAGGCGGCGGAGGCGCCGGAGCTGCTCCATCTGCCGCCGGAGGCGCTGCTCGCGCCATGAGTCAAATCATGCTTTGAGAAACACAGCACCGCAAATGCAGGGCATTTGCGGTGCGTTTTGTCTGTAGATGCTTCGAGATCGCCTATATTCCGCCGCCGACGTAGTGCTTTTCCTTCTCCTCCTCGATCTTTTCCTCGATCTTGCGTCCGGCGGCTCCGGCGGCCTTCGTGACCAGCCCCTTGACCGTCCGCACGACCCAGATCACGGAAAACACGACCGGGCAGATTGCAAACAGGATCAAAAGCGCAAGCAGCAGTGCCGCGTAGTCCTCCGTCAGCCGGGCCGCATTCTCCCAATAGGGATAAATGATGCCCTGCGTGTTCATCGAGCGCTTGCCGTAGCTGCGGAAAATGCTCCAGAGGTTCCCGAAGCTGTAGCGCCCGGTGTTCTCCACCACCGTGCCGTCGCCGACCGGGAATTTATCCTTCACGACGCTTTCGGCATAGCCGGAGATCATATCCGGCATGACGATCTCATAGCAGCCGAGCTTGGTTTCGCTGATGGCGTTGAGCGCCTCATAGCTCATGAACATGCCCGGCCCGTCCTGATAGGCCTCCTTGCTGGCAAAATCGTCCTCACGGTGTACGACACCCGCCACGGGGTAGGTGCGCTCACCGATCTGGATGCTCATGCCCGCCACGTCATAGCTGCCGAACAGCGCCCACGCCAGCTCCTCGTCCAGCAGGACGCGGTCGGGCATGTAGTCGCTTCCGGTCAGATAGCTGCCGGAGCGCAGCGTCAGCGGGTGGAACAGGAAGAAATCGCCGCCCACACCGATGGTCTTGACCGACAGCGAGGTCTTGCCGCTCACGACGGAGACCGTCGCCGTGCCGGAATAGGCGTCCGTGTAGAGGCTTCCGCCCTCCGGAGCCTCCAGCGAGGCGTCCACCAGCGCCTGATCGAGCGTGCGGCGGAAGCTCTCGATGGAATTCACATCCGTTTTTTCATCCTCCGGCAGGAACACGGAAACCTGCGCGAAGCGCATTTCGCTGCTGCCGCGCCACGCCTTTGCAGCCGACTGCGTCAGCAGCGCGCTCTTCACGGCGTTCAGCCCCCACGCGCACGCCAGCGCCAGCAGGGCCAGCACGACGTTCAACAGCAGCAGAAACAGCTGCTTTTTCGTCAGGGAGGGCGCTTTCCTGACATATTTTCCGCCGCGCCCGCTCATCCGTTGTCCACCAGACGCACCTGCGTACCGGCCTCAATGGGCTTGGTCGAGGTGGTAATGACGAAATCGCCGGAGGAAAGGCCGGTGACGGCGGTATTGGTGTCGTCCTTCGCCAGCTCCTGCACGTCCACGCGCGTGGCCGTGTAGCGGTTGCCGAGCGGACTGCTCTTGACCGTGATGGCCAGCACGAAGGTGCCGTTGCTGTCGGTGCGGACAGCGGAGTTCGGGACGATGCAGTCATAGTTCGCGCTCTTCTGGCCGATGGAGAGCGTCAGGTTCGTGTCCGGCTCCACGTCGCCGGTCAGCCGGAATACCAGCAGGCGGCCCTTGCCGGGGTTCTGCGGGTCGTTGGTGATGTTTTCAAGCGTCGCCTGAATGTCGCCGCCGTACCAGTAGTTGACCAGCTCCGCATTGTCGCCCACGCGCACCTTCTTGGCCTGATCGTTTGTGACGGAGATCTTGACGGTGTAGCCGCGGTCGGTCAGGTTGAGGGTAATGAGCGGCGTCTCCGCGTTGGCGTTCGAGCCGGCGGTGATGGCGATGTTGGAGACGGTGCCCGCGACCTTGGCCTTGACCTCGGTCTCGTCGGCGTTCTGCGTCAGCTTTTCAATGTCGGCCTTCTTCTCGTCGATGGCCTTCTTGGCCGCCTCGAGATCGAGCGACGAGCCGTCGGAAAGGCTCTGCTCAAAGATCTTATCCTCAAGCGCCTGCTTTGCGGACTTGACCTGATCGGCCAGCGTGCCTGCCGAGGCCAGCTTGTCAACGACCTCCTGCTGGTCGGTCACGGCCTGCGCCGCA
Source organism: Firmicutes bacterium CAG:170 (assembly GCA_000436735.1). Classification (GTDB taxonomy): domain Bacteria; phylum Bacillota; class Clostridia; order Oscillospirales; family Oscillospiraceae; genus CAG-170. The sequence goes on along the minus strand of FR887239.1, from coordinate 3,122 downwards.
TCCTCTGCCAGCTTTTTCAGTCGGCTCGTCTCATTGTCAAAGCTGTCAAGCTCGCGCTTGACGGCGTCATATTCATTATATGCATACCGGTATTCCGATTCGACCTGAGAATAATCACGGACGCCGTCGATATCATAGATCATATTGTCGCGTTCCGCAGTCAGTGAATCAATATTGCTTTGATCTTTCGTGAGCGTCGTGTAAGCGGTTGCGATTTCCTGCGCACGAGCCAGCTTGGGGTCAGCTGTCTTGCTGTCGCCGGTCGTACCGGCAAGGTCCTGCTCGGTCAACATGTTGGCAAACTGCTCCGGATAGCGTGCATAGGACATAGCGACCTGCGGATTCTGTCCCGCAAGCTCCATCAGGCGGTTGTAGTCGTTCAGATAACGAATCTGATCCTGATACAGCGTATCTTGCGCCGCGACGATCTCGTCCTGCTTGTCCATCACGGCCTTCAGCGAAGCAATGTGCGTTTTCAGCTCCGAAGCCTCGGCTTCCAGCTCGGTCTTTTCCGCAACACGCGCCTCATAGTCTGACTGCGCGGTCTTGCTGTCCGCCTGAAGCTCCTTCAGCTTTGCGTCCGCCGCGGCCTTTTCCTTGGCGATCTGGCTGGCGTCCTTATTGCTGTACTGGTGATACTGCGCGAGCAGATCGTTATAGGTCTCCTGGAGCTTCTGCACCTCGCGGTTTTCGCGCGCAGCCTCGGTGGAGGCGGCGATGAGGCTCTTTTCGTAGTTCAGCTCCATCGATTCCAGATCGGTCTGCGCCTGCTTGAGCTCGTCCGATTCCTCGGCCTCGAGCGTGAACAGCACGTCGCCCGCCGCGACCTCCTGACCGGCCTTGACCTTGATGCTGGCGACCTTGCGCGTCTGCTTGATCGTCACGTCATAGGTCTCGTTGGCAGAGACGGTGCCCTGTCCGCGAATTTTGGCGTTGATGGTGCCGGAGGTCACATTGGCCGTCGCCACCTCGGGCAGAGAATGATTCATGATCGTGTTCGAGAAGAAGGTCAGCACCAGCATGACCGCGAGGAAAATAATTGCGACCGTTTTGACCCATTCTCTTTTCTTCACATTTGTTTCCATAGCCTTTACCCCTTTATCCTTTCACAGAGCCGGAATGCGCGATGCCCTCAACGAGATACGCTTCGCCGTGGAGGAACATCAGAAGTCCCGGGATCATGTAGATCACGGCAACGGCGAAGGCAATGCCGATCTCACCGGCATTGATGGTGGAAAGATAGACCGAAAGCGGCTGCATATCGGCGTCGGGCAGCAGGATGAGCGGCTGCTCGACCATGTTCCAGTAGTCGATGAACACCAGGATCGCCACCGAATACAGCGCACTGCGGCACTGCGGCAGGCAGATGTCCCAGAATACATGCCACTCGTTCGCGCCGTCGAGCTTGGCCGACTCGATCAGCGCCACTGGAATGCGTCGCATGAACTTCGTCAG
>FR887239.1:0-1635 GCA_000436735.1 Firmicutes bacterium CAG:170 | reverse complement strand
GAACACCGAGAACGGCGCGAAAATACCCGGCAGGATGATGGCCCAGCGCGTGTTCAGCAGGCCCAGCCAGTCACTCACCAGATAGTTCGGCACGAGCGTGACCTGATACGGCATGAGCATCAGGATCACATACGCAAAGAACAGTCCGTCGCGGATCTTGCCGCGCCAGCGCGTGAAGCCGTAGGCCGCGACCGACGCCACCAGCAGCTGGCCTGCCACGATCGGCGCGACCAGAATGACCGAGTTCCAGAATTTCAGCAGATATTCCGGGCTTTTCAGCAGCACCGTAATGTACTGTGTGAAACTGACCTTGTCGGGGATGAATTTCAGGTTGATGGTCTTGGAAATGTAGCTGCTGCCGGTCGTAGTGCTGGAAAAGACCTGACCGTAGTTGGCGGTGATCTCGCTTTGCGTCATGAACGAGTTCGTGATCGTGAGCACCGTCGGCATCAGGAACAGAAACGCGAATACCGCCGCCAGCAGCGTCAGCATACCGCGGGAAAAATAGCGTTTTTTCTTCATCCCTCCACGTCCTTTCCGAAGAAATTCTCGACCGCGAAGAGAATGGCGATCAGAATAACGATCACGATCGCCAGCAGCACCGCCGCCGCGGAGAGCTTCTGATAATCCAGCTGCCGGAACATGTTGTTCATGAAGTGCTGGAGCATATACAGCGAGTCATAGGGGTAATTGCCCGTCAGAAGATAGATCTCGCGGAATACCTTAAAGGAATTGATGATGGACAGGATCGTCACGAACAGGATTGTCGGCGAGAGGTAGCGGAGCTTGATGTGGACGAACTGCGTCCATTCGCTCGCGCCCTCGACCTCGGCGGCCTCGAGCATCGCCTTGGGGACGTTGTTGAGCGCCGCCATGAAGAGGATCATGTTGTAGCCGAGGTTTTTCCAGAGAAACAGGATCACAATGACCAGCAGGCTGGCGTTGGACGAGAACCAGTAGATCTTGTCCTGTCCGAACGCCTTGAGCACCTCGTTGACGACGCCGTTGTCGTGGAACAGCACCTGCCAGACCAGAATGATGGATGCGATCGGCACCATCATCGGACTGAGGAAGAACGTCCGGAACTGGCTCTTGAACGGAATGCGCGCCTCCAGCATCAGCGCCAGCGCCAGCGCCAGAATAACGGCCAGCGGCACCGACAGTGCGGAGAACACCGCCGTGTTCTTAACGGCGATCTTGAATGCGCCGTTCTGGATCACGCTTATGTAGTTTTTCAGACCCGCGAAGCTGTGATCGAGCGCTCCGGCAATGAAGGAGTAGTACACCACCACGCCGAAGGGAATGATGAAGAAGATCAGCATTCCGAGGAAGCTCGGCCCGGAGAAGAAGAGCGAGTGGATGAAGTCGTGCACGCGGCGGCTTCGCCGGCTCAGGCGCTCGACCTCCTGGACTGTCTCCGCCTCCGGCGGGCGTTTGGTTTTATGCAGTACGTTCATAGGCATTTCCCTGCTTTTGTTCTGGTATCATTTGGACGGGGTTTGTATCCTGCACGGACGCCGATGCGCCATTTTTGCGCACCGGCAATGGGGTTATTTCGTGTGCGCCGGAATGGCGCGGAATGCCTCCGGCGGCGTGTTTCGAATGCGCCGGAGGCGCGGTGCGGTTTGCGAAGCC
>FR887238.1 GCA_000436735.1 Firmicutes bacterium CAG:170 | reverse complement strand
AAGTCCTCCCATCGCAAGGCTAACAGTTCTCCGCGCCGCAGGCCCGTCGTCAATTCCAGATACATCGGCGCGAGAATTCCATGCTCTTTCGCCGCGCTCAGGTATGGGCCGATCAACGCTTCCGGCAGGATATTCATTGCCTTGCGTGTATTTTTCGGAATTTTGCATTTCTTAGCCAGATTTGCAAGAATCAGCTTTTCCTCCACCGCATGTTCCAACGCCTTATTCAGCACCACATGAACGCATTGCACCATGCGAGGGCTGAGTCCATGTTCTTTCAACTCCGGCTGGTTTTTCTTCTGCACGCGACCGCTCTTGAGCAGCTCATTGTAAAATTGCTGAATTTGCAACATTGTCAGCTTTTCCAGCTTCACATTTCCGAGCTTCGGAATGATGTGGTGGTCAATGGCGTTGTGGTAAAACTCTCTGGTCGAGTATCGCACCTGCAGTTCGACGTAAACGGAGTACCACAGCTTCAGCCACTGTTCGAGCGTATAACTTCCAGCCTTCACCGGATCGAGCTTCTTGCTGTCCTCAATGGCCGCACGCAATTTATCTTTGACTTCGGCCTGTGTCTTTCCAAGCACATTTTTCGTGATTGCTTTTCCATTTGCGTCATAACCCGCCGTATATCTGCCTTCCCAGCGTCCGTCTTTTCGCTTCCGAATATTCTCTTCGCCGTTAGCTCGTCGTTTCGGCATCATGTTTACCTCCTTAACGCGATGCTTGCGCTTTTCTTGCGCAGCAA
>FR887237.1:295-20712 GCA_000436735.1 Firmicutes bacterium CAG:170 | reverse complement strand
CTGCCGCGAAAGCGGCAGGCCCGTTTTGTAAGGATACAACAGGGGAGAAGCCTGATGCTTATTTGTTTGCCTTGGCAGCCATGCGGGCCTTCTTCTCGCGCTCGGTGCGGGAGATCCACAGGGCGCAGGTCGCGTCGCCGGTGATGTTCAGCGTGGTACGGCCCATATCGAACAGCTTATCGACGCCCGCGATGATGGCGATACCTTCGACGGGGAGGCCGACCTGCGTCAGAACCATCGCCAGCATGATCATGCCGGCGCCCGGCGTACCGGCGGTACCGACGGAAGCGAGGGTCGCGGTCAGAACGATCATGGCCATATCGCCGAGGCTCAGGTCACGGCCGTAGCAGCAGGCGATAAAGACGGTGCAGACTGCCTGATAGATGGCGGTGCCGTCCATGTTGATCGTCGCGCCAAGCGGCAGGACGAACGCGCTGATCTCAGGCTCCGCGCCCATGTTGTTGCAGCACTCGATGTTGACGGGGAGGGTCGCATTGGAGGAGGTCGTCGTGAAGGCGGTGATCATGGCCGGAGCGATGCCCTTGAAGAACTTGATGGGGCTCATCTTGGACAGGAAGCGGACGGACAGGCCGTAGACGACGAGAACGTGAATGATATAGCCGAGGTAGGCGACGCCGATAATCAGAGCGAGCTTGCCAATGATCTGCGGGCCGTTCTCAGCGACGACGTTGGTCATGAGGCAGAAAACGCCGATCGGGGTGAAGCTGATGATCATCATCATGATCTTCATGACGACGTCCTGACCGCAGTTGATGAGGTCAGCGATCTTTGCACCCTTCTCACCGGCGGCAAGGCAGCCGGCGCCAAGGAAGATGGCGATCACGATGATCGGCAGCATGTCGGAGGTGACCATCGGCTGCACAAGGTTGGACGGGAAGATATTTACGATGACCTGCATGACGGACGGAGCTTCCTTCGCCTCATAGGTCAGAGCTTCGATATCGGCGGAGGGCAGCGGCGTGAACGCGCCCTTGAAGATGTTGACCAGCGCAAGACCGATCACAACGGCCAGCGCGGTGGTGGCCATATAGTAAACAAAGGTCTTGAGACCGACGGAGCCGACGCGCTTGAGGTCGTTAAGGGAGATAACGCCGTCGGCAATGGAGAACAGAACAACGGGGACGACAAGGAATTTCAGCAGGTTTACATAGATGGTGCCGATGGGCTTGATCCATTCCTTTGTGAACTCGCCGAGATGGGCGAATGCGAAGATGAGTCCGGCAATGATGCCGAGGGCCATGCCGATGAATATTTTGATCGGCAGGCTGAGCTTCTTCTTTTCTTTCATGATACTCTCCTTTTCTTCTCCGGGAAACATTGCATCCGTGTCAACGGACGCTTTCCCTTATTACGCTATTTACTGTAGCATATCGGAGAAGCAGGGTAAAGTCATACTGACGAATTTTAACGCTATCTTAATACCACAAACTGTGCAAAATGACCACAATCCATGGAAGAAAACAGAAAAACAGGAAGATAACGTTCAGAAGCCGTCAAAAGAGGCACTGCGGCATAAAGCGCGCGCAAAGCGCAGGCGTGAACGATTGCATTTCCGGGCCACTGCGCTTATGCTGGACGCATTACGGAGCGCTGCCGGTTCGCGCCGCAGTCTCTCACCACTCCACACCCGTATACGCACCCACAGCGCATGCGCAGGCGTGCCGCAGCTCCGTAAAAAGACGCTCTGGATCTCCAGAGCGTCTTTTTGTATGCCCGGAATGCGCAAAAATGCGATCAAAAGTGTGCGAAAAGTCAAGAAAAATGATAAGAGTTTTCAATGTAATGAAAAAAGTTGACAACCGATTTGGCAAAGTGAATAAAAAATAAGACAAATACTGAATAAATTATGATTAAATTTGCGTGATTATATTGACAACTATTAAAATGACACCTATAATAGCAACATGCAGACCACGAGTTAATTATTACTTAACCAATATATATTCAATTTATGGGAGGCAATATGAGAAAGATCAGAGTTGGTATTGCGGGCTATGGCACCATCGGACAGAGGCTGGCGGACGGTGTTGCGATGCAGGAGGATATGGAGCTGGTCGGCATTGCCGATCTTGCGCCGACGCTGTCTCTTCAGGCGCTGCGCGAGCGCGATATGATCGGCGCGAACGGTGTAAAATATGACCTCTATCTGGTCGATGGCGCTGACAAGGCCGCGTTCGAAGCGAAGGACATTCCCGTCGCAGGCAGCTTTGACGAGCTGTGCCAGAAGGTCGATATTATGCTCGACTCCGCCCCCGGCGGCGTCGGTGCGAAGAACAAGGAAAACTATTACGACAAGTACGGCGTCAAAGCGATCTTCCAGGGCGGTGAGAAAAACTCCGTCGCGGATGTTTTCTTCCATGGCTATGCGAACTATGAAAAGGGCGTCGGTCAGAACTATCTGAAGCTGACCTCCTGCAATACGACCGGCCTGATCCGTACCGTCGATTGCCTCGACCGCGAGATCGGCATTGAAAAGGTTGCCATCACGATCATCCGCCGCGTGGCAGACCCCGGCGACTATCACCGCGGGCTGACCAATGCGTTGCAGATGGACAAGGCTCCGACCCATCAGGCCGTCGATCTCATGACCATCATGCCGCACGTCAATGCCACCGGCATTCTGGTTCATACGCCTGTCACCCACGGTCACATCATCACCGTCCTCGCCACCGCAAAGGATGGAAAGAAGATCACAAAGGAAATGGCGCTCGAGGCGTTCCGCAAGCATCCGCGTATCCGCACCGTCACCATCGATGAGGGCTTCAAGGGCAACGCCTCGTTCTTCAAATATGCACGCGATCTCGGCAACCGCCGCGGTGACATGTATGAGATCGGTCTGTGGGAGGATTCCATCGTCGAATCCGGCAACGATATTATGTATGCCATCAATATCCCGCAGGAGTCCGTGACCATCCCAGAGACGATGGACGCCATTCGCGCTGCCACGAAGATGCAGCTCACGCGCGAAGAAGGCACTGCCATGACCAACAAGTATCTGGGCATCGGCAAGTTCAAAAAGTAAGAGGCTTGCTTACGGACACTTTCGATTCAGGGAGCAGACCTCTGAAATAGTTCCTTCCCATCATCCCATTCTATCCCCTTCCCCAGCGGATCCCAGCGGCCAGTGCGGGACAAGGCGTTGGCCTTGTCCCGCCGTCCACATTCAGGAGGAATCACTTTATGCGATTTGGCATCTACACGCTTGACGAATTCGATGTCGCCGGTAAGACCGTTCTGTGCCGGCTGGATCTCAACCAGCCGGTCGATCGCGCGACCGGCACGCTCAAAAGCACCGCCCGCATCGAAGCCAGCGTCCCCACCGTGCGCGAGCTGTCGGACAAGGGCGCAAAGCTCGTTCTGCTCGCCCATCAGGGCAGCGATATTGAATACAAGAATTTTTACTGCACCCGCCCACACGCGGACGTGCTCAGCCGCCTGCTGGAACGCCCCGTGCAGTGGATCGACGACGTGTGCGGGCCTGCTGCGCGCGAAAAAATCAGCGCTCTCCAAAACGGAGAAATTCTGCTGCTGGACAACGTGCGCTATGTTTCCGAGGAGCAGACGCTCTTCGAGATGAAGCTGCGGCTCACGCATGAGCAGCAGGCTAAAACGCTGCTTGTGGAGAAGCTGGCGCCGCTGGCAGACTATTATGTCTGCGACGCATTTGCTGCCGCGCACCGCGACCAGCCGAGCCTGTGCGGCTTTGAGCAGGTGCTGCCGTCTGCGATGGGGCGGCTGTTTGAAAAAGAATACTGCGTCATTTCTGAGCTGATGGCTGCGCCGGAAAAGCCGTGTGTGTTCGTGCTGGGCGGCTCGAAAATTTCGGATGCGTTCCTGATGATGGAGACCGTGCTCGGCAGCGGCGTGGCCGACACGGTCCTGACAGGCGGATTGGTCGGCAACATCCTGCTTACGGCCAGAGGCGAGGCCATCGGGCAGGAAAGCCTGGATTTTATCTACAGCAGCAATTACGGCGAGTACATCGAGAAGGCCAGAGATATTTATAAAAAGTACGCAGACAAGATCCTTCTGCCGTCCGACCTTGCTTATGTCGAGAACGGCGGACGCAGGGAGTGCATGATCGGCGCAGTCCCGCCGGATATCTGCGCCGTGGATATCGGGAGCCGGACGGCAAAGCAGTATGTGGATGTCATTCTGGCGGCAAAAACGGTTTTCGTCAACGGGCCGATGGGCATATTTGAGAAGCCGGAGACGGAGCTTGGCACAAAAGCCGTATTCGAGGCGCTCGGTGCGGCGTCCGGCTATACCGTGGTCGGCGGCGGCGACAGCGTAACAGCGGCGGCAAAGTATCAGGTCAAGGACAAGCTCGGCTACGTCTGCACGGGCGGCGGCGCGCTGATCCGCTTCCTGACCGGTGAGGAGCTGCCCGTCGTAAAAGCGCTGCGCGGTGCGGCGCAGCGCTTCGGAGGGCGTGCATGAGGCTGGATTTTGGATACGGCACCGGCATACAGACGGTCGAGATCCCGGATGAAAACCTGCTGGGCGTCTTGACGGCGAATGAGATTCCGCACGAGCGCGGCGGCGAGGCCGCCGTGCGATACGCGCTGGCGCACCCCATCGGCGCAAAGCCGCTGCGGGAGCTGGTAAAACCGGGGCAGAAGATTGCCATCATTGCGAGCGATATCTCCCGGCCCGTGCCGAGCTATGAAATTCTGCCTGCCATTTTGGACGAGCTCACGGCGGCGGGCTGCCGGGATGGCGATATTACTGTCGTGTTTGCGCTTGGCTCGCACCGCCATCACACGGAGGCGGAGCAGCGCAAGCTCGCGGGTGAGCGCGTCTGGCGCCGCGTGCGGTGCGTGGACTCCGACCCGGACGACTGCACCCACCTCGGCACGACAAGCGCCGGAACGCCGGTCGACATTACCCGCGTTGTGGCCGAAGCAGATTTTCGCATCTGCACCGGCAACATCGAATTTCATTACTTTGCCGGCTACTCCGGCGGCGCGAAGGCAATCATGCCGGGCGTTTCCACCCCGGCGGCAATTCAGGCAAATCACCGCATGATGGTGCGGGAAAGCGCCTGCGCCGGGAAACTGGACGGCAATCCCATCCGCGCGGACATTGAGGAAGCCGGACGCATCTGCGGCGTGGACTATATCGTGAACGTGGTGCTCGACGAGCACAAGCACATCGTCCACGCCGTGGCAGGCGACACGATCGAGGCGCACCGCGCGGGCTGCGCGTATCTCGACCGGATGTACCGCAGGCCGATCCCGCAGTGCGCGGACATCGTGCTTGTGTCACAGGGCGGCGCGCCTAAGGATGCGAACCTCTACCAGACGCAGAAGGCGCTGGATAATGCAAAACACGCTGTCAAAAGAGGCGGCACGATCATCCTCATCGGCGCGTGTCCGGAAGGCCTTGGCAGCGCGAAATTTGAGCAGTGGCTGCTGGAGGCAGCGGATGCGCATTCCATGATCGAGCGCGTACACGAGCACTTTGAGCTGGGCGGGCACAAGGCTGCCGCCATTGCGATGGTGCTGGAAAACGCGCAGATCGACTTAGTCAGCGAAATGCCGGACGCGTTCGTCCGCAGCATTTTCCTGAACCCGCAGCCCAGCGCGCAGTATGCGCTGGAGGAGGCGTTCCGGAGATATGGCCCCGAGGCGACGGTCATTGCCATGCCCTTCGGCGGCGCAACGCTGCCGGTGCCTTGCTGAGCGCCCCGCATAAACAAAAACGAACCTCCCGGACCAAATGATCCGGGAGGTTTTTCTGTGTCGTTGCGCGCTGGGCGGCGACTGATTTTGTATTACTGCGCCAGATTCCAGCAGAGCGTGGCCAGCATCTTGGTGATGAGCTTCATGTCCTCGACGGGGATGTACTCAAAGCGGCCATGGTAATTCTCGCCGCCGGTGCAGAGATTCGGGCAGGGGAGACCCTCGTAGGAGAGACGCGCGCCGTCGGTACCGCCGCGGATGGGCACGATGACCGGCTCCACGCCGACCTCGCGCAGTGCCTTTTCTGCATCCCAGATCAGGAACATGCAGTCGGCGAGCTTTTCCTTCATGTTGTAATAGCTGTCGCGCAGCGTCAGCTCCACGGTGCCCCTGCCGTATTTGCGGTCGATCTCCTCCGCAGCGGCGGCGACGGCTTGCTTGCGCTGCTCGAATTTCTCGCGGCTGTGGTCGCGGATGATGTAGCTGAGCGTGGCCTCCTCAACGGTGCCGGACATTTCCGTCAGATGGTAGAAGCCCTCATAGCCCTCCGTGCAGGCGGGGATCTCGTTCTCCGGGAGGAGGGCGTTGAAGTCTATGGCAGCCAGCATCGCGCTGATCATTTTGCCCTTCGCGTCGCCGGGGTGGACGCTCCGGCCGTGGAACACCAGCTTTGCGGAGGCGGCGTTGAAGTTTTCATATTCGACCTCGCCCAGCGTACCGCCGTCCACGGTGTAGGCGTAGTCCGCGCCGAAGCCCTTGACATCGAAAAGGTCCGCGCCGCGGCCGATCTCCTCGTCTGGCGTAAAGCCGATGCGGATGACGCCGTGCGGCTTGTCGGAATTCAGCAGCAGTTCCGCCGCGGAGAGAATTTCCGCCACGCCCGCCTTATCGTCCGCGCCGAGCAGCGTGGTGCCGTCCGTGACGATGAGATGCTTGCCGGTGTTGCGGAGCAGGGAAGGAAAGTCTTTCGGAGAAAGGACGATGCCCTTTTCCTCATTCAGAACGATGTCTCCGCCCGAATAAACGTCGGTGATGCGGGCCTTGATATCCTTGCCGCTGGCGTCGGGAGAGGTGTCCATGTGCGCGATCAGACCCAGCACGGGCAGCTCTTTCTCGCAGTTTGCGGGGACGGTGCCGTAGACATAGCCGTGCTCGTCCATCTGCGCGTCGGCAATGCCAAGCTCCTGCATCTGGCGCACAAGCTCCGCGCCCAGAACCTTCTGATTCGGGGTGGAGGGGCAGGCCTCGGAATTTTCATCGGAGGTCGTTTCATACGACACAAGCTTCAAAAAACGGTCAATGACAGTCATATTCTCGCTCCTTTGCTGATAATACCTGCATTATAGCGCACATTTCCAAAATTGTCAGCAGAAAAGAGCGCCGGAGACGGAAAAAATGCGCCGGAAGCGTCAGATGGTATCGACCCGGATGAGATTGGTGTTGCCGGAGGTGCCGTTGACGGTGCCGCCGGTCAGGACGATGTTGTCGCCGGGCTGGAGCTTCAGAGCGGCCTTCGCGGCCTTGCGCGCGTGATAGAACAGCACGTCAGTCGAGTCAAAGGTCTCGCAAAGCACGGGCAGCACGCCCCACGACAGCGCAAGCTTATACCAGACGGCCTTGTTGGTGGCCATGCCGATGATATCGGTCGGGACGCGGAAGCGCGAAACCATGCGCACGGTTCGTCCGGAAAGAGAGCTGACGACAATGGCTTTCGCGCCGATGTCGATGGCCATGCCGCAGGTGGCGTGCGAGATGGCGTCGAGCAGATTCTTGATCTTGAAGTTGTAGCTGCGGAAGCGCGTCTCATAGTGGATGTGCTTTTCCGTCTCCTCGCAGATCTCGGACATGGTCTGCACGGTCTTGACGGGGTATTTTCCGGCGGCGGATTCGCCGGAGAGCATGACCGCGCTCGTGCCGTCATAGACGGCGTTGGCCACGTCGGAGATCTCCGCGCGGGTGGGGCGCGGATTCTGGATCATGGATTCAAGCATTTCCGTGGCGGTGATGACGCGCTTTCCGAGCAGGCGGCACTTGGTGATGAGATATTTCTGGATGGCCGGAAGCTCTGCAAACGGCACCTCGACGCCGAGGTCGCCGCGGCCGATCATGATGCCCTCGCACTCCTCGCAGATCTCTTCGATGTTGTCGATACCGGAGCGGTTTTCGATTTTGGCGATGATGTCGATCCCGCCGCCGCCGTTTTCCTGCAAAAAGCGCTTGAGGTCGGCCACGTCCTGACGGCAGGAGACAAAGGAGGCGGCGACGTAGTCCACGCCGTTCTGAATGCCAAAGAGCAGATCGCTCTTGTCCTGCTCGCTCAGATAGACCTGCTTGAGCACCTTGCCGGGGAAGCTCATGCTCTTGCGGTTGGAGAGCCTGCCTCCGGCGACGACACGGCAGTGGATCTCGGTGCCCTCGATGGACAGCACCTCGAATATGACAAGCCCGTTGCTGACGAGTACGGTGTCGCCGGGGGCCAGCTCGCCGGCCAGACCGGCATAGCTGACGGAGACGATGGACTCGTCGCCCTCTACGTCCTTTCGGGTCGTGAAGGTGAATTCCGCGCCGTCGGCAAGCTGGATTTCTCCGTTTTGAAAGGTGCCGATGCGGTATTCGGGGCCTTTGGTGTCGAGCATGATGGCGATCGGCAGGCCGAGCGCCTCCCGCACCTGCTTGATCATGTCAAGCTTCTGCTGGTGCTCCTCGTGCGTGCCGTGCGAGAAGTTCAGCCGCGCGACGTTCAGGCCCGCGCGGCACATGTCGGCAAATACGGCGGGGTCGCTGCTGACCGGGCCGATGGTACATACGATCTTTGTTTTTCTCATAGTGTTTTCTCCTGTGTGCGCTGATTACGATTCTTCCCGGTTTTCTGACCCCTGCAGGCGGAACAGCCGCCGGAGCGTGTCCAAGATAAGCAGAATGACAGGCATGGGCTTCCCTCCTCCCGGATATCAGGATGGATGAAAAACTCCGCCTGCGCCTGCATATCTGCAAGGCGCAAACGGAGCCTGTCGGTCGAAATAAAAAAGACAGAACCGGACGGTTCTGTCTGTATGCCAAGCGGCATGCAAAATCGATGATCGATCCCCGATATGAATAGAAACCGCAGCGGCTTCTATGACAGACTCCACCACTCATACCGGCAGCCACATTCTAGCACAGGCGTACCGGGATGTCAAGACGAACGCAGGCGGAAGCGGGCTGGGAAATGACAGCAAAAGCGGCCCGAGCCACCGGGCCGCTTTCACTGAGCGTTGCTATATAATCATTCACAAAGGTGCGAATATAGCCATAGGGAGGACGCGGCGCGTCCGATGCGGCGTCAGATCGTAACGCCTGCCTTTTCGAGGATGGCCGGGACGTTCTTTTCCGCACCGATGGCCATGATATGTACGCCGTCGCACAGATGCTCGTCCTTGATCTTTGCGATCATTTCCGCCGCCATCTCGATGCCGAGCTGCATGGGAAGGCCCTTGACGCCCTTCTCCTTGCCCTCGGCTGCCGCTGCGGCCAGCTTGTCGATCATGTCCTGCGGCACCGCGATGCCGGGGACGTTCTCGTTCATGTAACGGGCCATGCCGGCGGCCTTCAGCGGGATGATACCGGCCATGATGTGGGTCTTGATGCCCGCGGCGTCAACCTTTTCCAGGAAACGCTTGAAGGTATCGAGATCGAAAATGCCCTGCGTCTGGATGTACATGGCGCCGGCCTCGACCTTCTGACGCAGCTTGTTGATCTGCAATTCGATCGGATCATAGACCGGAGTGACGGAAGCGCCCTTGTAGAACTTCGGTGCGCCGCCGGCAATCTCGTTGCCGCCGCAGTCGCAGTTCGTCTCCTCCATCTTTGTGAGCATTTTCAGAATGCCGACGGAGTCCAGGTCATAGACGGGCTTGGATTCCGGGCAGTCGCCGACGACGGGATGGTCGCCCGTGAGGGCCAGCATCGTGTCGATGCCGAAGGCCGCTGCGGACAGAATATCGCCCATGATGGCCATGCGGTTGCGGTCGCGGCCGGTCATCTGGAGGATCGGCTCGATGCCCGCGTTTTTGAGCGCGACGCACAGGCCGAGACTGGATGCCTTGAGGCTGGCGGACTGCATATCGGTCACGTTCACGCCGTGGACCTTGCCATTGAGAAGCTTTGCCGCTTCCAGCTGCTCGGAAAAATCATAACCCTTCGGGGGGGCCATCTCGGCGGTAACGCCGAATTTACCGGCTTCAAAAGCCTCTTTCAACATACTCATATTATTTCTTCCCCTTTAAGCTGATCGTTCTCGGATAGCTGAACTTCGCATATCCCTTGTCCTCGCGGGTCTTGCCGAGCTTATCGAGCTGGCCGATCTCCTCAAGGCGTTTGTAGATCTTGATCCATGCACAATCGTTTTCCGGATTGACCTCGCACTTGCCGTTCTTCTGGCCGCCGCAGGGGCCGTTGACAAGGCTCTTGGCACACTGGGTGATGGGGCAGATGCCGCCGGTCTGGCCGAGGACGCAGTCGCCGCAGAAGTGGCACGCCTCTTCCCAGACGCCGAAGCGGACGGCTTCGCCGAGGTACATGGTGTTGTTGGACGGATAGGTGGGGATGCCGGGGGCGTTCTTGGCGACGCACTGCACTCCGTCGCCGCAGGACATGCAGATCACGCAGTCCGGCTTTGCCGCGACAAGGGGCTTCATCTTGCCCTTGACGCCAAGATTCATGCAGCAGTAATCTGCCACGGTCGTGCCGACGACGGTCTTGCCGGCGGCCTCCAGAGTCTGCTTCAGGGCTGCGACCTCAGGCTCGCCGCCGGTATGGCAGGCGGTCGCGCAGCTGTTGCAGCCGACGATGGCGACGGTCTTCGCGTCGCCGACCAGAGCCATAAGCTCCTCAATAGGCTTTTTTTGTGTGATGATCATGAAACGTTACCCTCCAATGTCCCGCACCGGAGGCGGGATCAGCTTTCCACACTATCATAACGGATTTGCACGCGGAAATCAACACAAATCAACGCTAAACCAAGAAAAATTTCAGGAAATACTGTCCGGTCTTGCTTTGATCCGGCAGCACTGTGACGGCGGGGTTGCAAAATGCCCGCGCTTGGGGTACACTAACTTTCAGATACACCCGAAAAAACAGGAGGGCGCGCCATGTTTGCCGTAACGCTGATCTGCGTGGGAAAGCTGAAGGAAAAATTCTATCTGGCGGCGTCGGAGGAGTACGCAAAGCGCCTGCGCGGCTATGTGGACTTCACGCTGATCGAGCTGCCGGAAACGCGCCTGCCGGACGATCCTTCGCCCGCGCAGATCGCGCAGGGGCTGGCGAAGGAAGCGGAGCTGATCCGCGCGAGGATCCCGAAGGGCGCGTGGTTCTGCGTGCTCACGCCCGAGGGGACGCAGCTGTCCTCGGAGGAGCTGGCGGCGGCGCTGGCCTCCGTGAAGGGAAGCGGCCGGAGCGCTGCGTGCTTTCTGATCGGCTCGTCGTTCGGAATGGATCCGAGCCTCAAGCAGCTGGCGGACAGGAAGCTTTCCATGTCGAAAATGACGTTCCCGCACCATCTGGCGCGGGTGATGGTGCTCGAGCAGCTCTATCGCGCCGAAAGCATTCAGGCGGGAACGAAATATCATAAATAAGGAGCGTTTTGGAAATGTATAAAATGTATGACGAAATGCACGTTGAGGTAAAGCACCACCTGCGCGGCGGTGAGGGCGACCCGGTGACGCGGCAGATCTTCTCTCCGGAGGAGTTGGGCGGCCGCGCCGAAATGTTCAACATCATGACCCTTCAGCCTGGCGAGTCGGTCGGCGTGCATGACCATGTGACGAACGGCGAGGCGTACTTGGTCCTGTCCGGCAGCGTCACGGTCACGGACGACGCGGCAAGCCGCGTCCTGAACGTCGGCGACGCCGAATTCTGCGCCGACGGACACACGCATTCCATCCGCAATCACACGGACGCGCCCGCGAGCTTCCTCGCGCTGATCCTTCCGAACCGCTGAGACGGGGACGCCGCGCCGAAAACGCGGCGTGAACATAAAACCTATTGACACGGTAGGAATATATGCTATAATGATTTCAGAACAAAAGAAACCCGCAATTTCGAGGATTGCGGAGCAAAGGAAGTGCGATCATGACGATTTATGCAGATAATGCGGCGACCACGAAAATGAGCCGGACGGCCATCGACGCGATGCTGCCGTATATGGAAACCTACTATGGCAATCCCTCAAGCCTGCACTCCGTCGGCCAGAAGGCCGCGGAGGCGCTCCAGAGCGCGCGGGAACGCATCGCCGCGTGTCTCGGCTGTCAGCCGCGGGAGATCACATTCACCTCCGGCGGAAGCGAGGCGGACAATCAGGCGCTGCTTTCGGCGGCGAAGCTCGGCGCGCGCAAAGGAAAAAAGCACATCATCTCCACTGCGTTTGAGCACCATGCCATTCTCCATTCGCTGAAGAGGCTCGAAAAGGAGGGCTTCGAGGTGGAGCTTCTGCCGGTCGGCGAGACCGGAACGATCACCGCCCAGCAGGTGCGCGACGCGATCCGCGACGACACCTGCCTCGTGACGATCATGTATGCCAACAACGAGATCGGCTCGATCCTGCCCATCGCAGAGATCGGCGCGGTCTGCAAGGAAAAGGGCGTCTTGTTCCACACCGACGCCGTTCAGGCGGCGGGACACGTCCACATCAACGTCCGGGAACAGAACATCGATATGCTGTCCCTGTCAGCACATAAGTTCCACGGCCCGAAGGGCATCGGCGTGCTCTACGCCCGTCAGGGCGTGATCCTGACGCCGCTGATTGAGGGCGGCGCCCAGGAGCGCGGCAAGCGCGCCGGTACGGAAAACATCCCGGCGATCATGGGCATGGCCGCCGCGCTGGAGGAAGCCTGCGCACACATCGACGAGAACGCGCAGAAGGTCTCCGCGCTGCGGGACAAGCTCATTGCGGGCCTGTCGAAGATCCCGCACAGCGCCCTCAACGGCGACCCGGTCAACCGTCTGCCCGGCAACGTCAGCTTCTGCTTCGAGGGCATCGAGGGCGAGAGCCTGCTTCTCCTGCTGGACGCGAAGGGCATCTGCGCCTCGTCCGGCTCCGCCTGCACCTCCGGCTCCCTTGACCCGAGCCATGTGCTGCTCGCCATCGGGCGTCCGCACGAGGTCGCGCACGGCTCGCTGCGGCTGAGCCTCTGCGAGTGGAACACCGAGGAAGAGGTCGATTATATGCTGCGGGCCATCCCCGAGGTTGTGACTTATCTGCGCAACATGTCTCCGGTCTGGAAGGAGCTTCTCAGCGGAGCGCGTCAGTTCGTACTGTAAGGAGGAAACGATCATGGCACTTTATACGGAAACCGTAATGGATCACTTCATGAACCCGCGCAATGTCGGCGAGATCCCCGACGCGGACGGCATCGGCGAGGTCGGCAACGCAAAATGCGGCGACATCATGAAGATGTACCTCAAGATCAAGGACGATAAGATCGAGGACGTAAAATTTGAGACCTTCGGCTGCGGCAGCGCCATCGCCTCCAGCTCCATGGCCACGGAGATGATCAAGGGCAAGACGCTGGAGGAGGCTACGGCCGTCACGAACAAGCAGGTCGTGGAAGCGCTCGGCGGACTGCCCGCGCACAAGCTGCACTGCTCCGTCCTGGCCGAGGAGGCCATCAAGTCCGCCGTCAAGGACTACTACGACAAGAACGGCATTGCCTACGACAAGAGCAAGTTCCCCGACTGCGAGAGCTGCGAGTCCTGCCGGATGGTCTGAGATCGAAAAAACTGCCCGCTGTCCCTTACGGACGGCGGGCGTTTGCTATTTAACAGGCTGTTCATGCATGACGGCTGCGCTGTGTGGTATCCTAAAGTAGCACCGCGCAATTACATCAACAAAAAGAAAGCTGGGATATCCATGTGTACGGCTGCGACCTATCGGACAAAGGATTTTTATTTCGGAAGAAATCTCGACTATGAGCGCTCTTACGGCGAGAGCGTGACGATCTTTCCGCGGAATGCGCCGCTGCCCATGCGCCACACTGCCGCGTTGGAGCGGCATTACGCCATGATCGGCATGGCGCATATGCAGGGCGGCTATCCGCTCTATTATGATGCGGTGAACGAAAAGGGCCTGTGCATCGCGGGGCTGAATTTCGTCGGAAACGCCGTCTACCGCAGCCCGGAGCCGGGGCGTGTCAACGTGGCGCAGTTTGAACTGATCCCGTGGCTGCTCGGAGGCTGCGCGACGGCGCAGGAGGCGCAGACGCTGCTTGAGCGGGTCAATCTGACGGATACGCCGTTCTGTGAGGGAATGCCTCCGGCGCAGCTGCACTGGCTGCTGGCCGACCGGGAGCGCTGCCTTGTGATCGAGCAGACGGCGGACGGCCTGCACGTCTACGACGATCCTGTGGGCGTTCTGACGAACAATCCGCCGTTCCCGATGCAGCTTTTTGCGCTCAACAATTTTGCGCAGCTCTCGCCTGGGGCGCCGGAAAATCGGTTTGCTCCAGAGCTTCCGTTGGAGCGCTACAGCCGGGGCATGGGCGCCATCGGCCTGCCGGGCGACCTTTCGTCGCAGTCGCGGTTTGTGCGCGCGGCGTTCGTGCGGATGCACGCGCAGTCGGAGGACAGCGAGCAGGCAAGCGTCAGCCAATTTTACCACATTCTCGACGCCGTCGCGCAGCAGCGCGGCTGCTGCGCGCTGGAGGACGGAAAATTTGAGATCACGCTCTATTCCAGCTGCTGCAACGCCGATCAGGGCATCTACTATTACAAAACCTATGAGAATAGCGCGCTGACCGCTGTGTCGCTCTTCCGCCCGGATAGCGCGCTGACCGCTGTGTTGCTCTTCCGCGAGGATCTGGAGGGCCGTGTGCCGGTCAGCTATGCGCTGGAAACGGAGCTGCGCGTCCGGTGGAGCAACTAAGCAGACGCTTGCAAAGCGCGCCGGCGGATGGTAAAATGAAGTAAATTTCATTTACATTCGGAGGGACGGCCATGACGCTCGGCGAGAAAATACGGCAGGTACGGCTGGAACGCGGCCTGACGCAGAAGCAGCTTGCGGGCGACCGCATCACGAGAAATCAGCTCTCGCAGATCGAAAACGATCTGGCGCAGCCCTCGATGCGGACGCTGGAATATCTGGCGGCGGGCCTCGGCGTCGATGCGGGCTGGCTGATGACGCAGGAGGACGGCGACGCCGCGCAGACGCGGCTGACGGAGGCGCGTGACCTCTTCCGGGAGGGGCGCTGGGCCGAATGCATGGAGCGCACCGGGACGCTGACCGGCGAGGAGGCGCTTTTGATGCGCTCGATCTGCGCGCGCCGTCTCGCGGAGCAGGCGCTTGGCGACGAGCGCTTCTCCGAGGCAGGCGCGTATGCGGAGCAGGCGCTGGAATGCAATGCGCGCTGTCTCTATCCGGAGCCTTCGCTCCAGATCGCGGCGGCGGGCATTTCCGCGCGATGCGCGGCAGCAGAGAAAAGAGACACCAGAGAGGCATTTGAGGCTTACCGGCAGATCTTCCTTCAGCAGCAGACCGGCGTGCAGTATCATCTGACAATGGCGCGCTACGATCTGGAGCAGGAGCATATTCAGGCCGCAGAGCGGGAGATCTGGTCGATCGCAGACCTCCCGGAGGAGAGCCGCGCGGAATATCTGATCCTGCGGGGGCGCATCGCCGCGAAAAAGGAGCAGTATGAAAACGCGATCCTCTATTTGCAGCAGGCGCGGGAGGTAGAGGGCCTTTCGCGGCTGCTGAGACGGGAGCTGCTGCTGGCGCTGGAGCGCTGCTACAGCGAGACGCAGCAGTATAAGCAGGCGTATGAATGCGCCGCCGCGCAGAGAGAGCTGTAGAAAAACCGCACAGGGTGTATCTGAAGACTGGCAGTATGACCGGCGGTGAGAAATTATCGCGCCGAGCAAGATCTTTTCGCAGAAATACTGACGTATTTCAAGGAAAAATGACGCAGCGTGAATAGGCCTGCTGTCCGACTGCATTGGCAGTTGGAGGAATACACTATGGGCGACCGGAATAGGATCCGCATCGGCTCCGGCGTCCTCGCCTGCGGGATCGCGGCGCTGCTGATTCCCACGGATTCCTACGCCGCCGCGTTTGCGGCGTTCCTCATCATCGGCTTCGGCTGCGCGCCGATCTATCCCTGCATCATCCATTCCACGCCGGAAGGAGAAAGCAGAGCAAACACGCAGAATTCCTTGAAAGTACTTGTGATTTCGGATATAATCAGAACAAAGCACACAGGAAACGGAGGTGCGGGCTGTGACATATCATATTGCCGTCTGCGACGACGAAGCGGAGCAGGCAGAGCGGCTTCGGTCAATTGCGGAAGCATGGGCGGAAAAGTGCGGCGTCACATGCCGCACGGACTGCTTCCCGAGCGCGGAGGCGCTCCTGTTTGCCTACGCGGACGACGCGGGCTTTGATATTCTGCTGCTGGATGTGGAAATGAAGGAAATGAGCGGCATCCGGCTTGCAAAGCGCCTGCGCGCGGACGGCTGCAGGGCGGAGATCGCGTTCATCACCTCGCACTTTGAGTTCGTGACCGAGGGCTACGAGGTGGACGCGCTGCACTATCTGGTCAAGCCCGTGGCGGCGGAGAAGCTCTGCGAGGTGCTGACCCGCGCGGCGGAGCGGCTGGCTGTCGAGCCGCCGTCTGTCGTCATTTCCTGCGAGGGCGCGTCGAGGAAGCTCTATGAATCCGAGATCCTGTATGCGGAATCCTTCCTGCACGACCTTGTGATCCACACAAAGACGCAGGAATACCGCATCAAGGAGAACATTTCCGCCTTTGCCGGGCGGCTCAGCGCCGATTTTTTCCGCGTCCACCGCTCTTATCTGGTCAATCTGAAGGCGGTGCTGCGCATCGGCCGAAGCTCCGTCACGCTGGAGGGCGGCGCGGAGCTTCCGCTGGCCCGCGGAAAATACGACGAGATCCACAGGGCCTTTATCGAACGGAATTGAGGTGACGCGATGCTCAAGCGGACATATCTGAAGCTTGTCGAGATGCAGGAGGAGCAGGCGCGGCGGCATCTGGACGAGGTGCGCAGCATCCACAGCGAAATGCGCGGCTACAAGCACGACTTCCATCACCATTTGCAGGCCCTCAAGGGCCAGCTCGAGGCCGGAGAGGTGGAGCGGGCCATCGCCTATATCACGGAGCTGGATCGAAGCCTGCAAAGCGTGGACACGCTGCTCAAAACCGGAAACGTGACGGTGGATGCCATTCTCTCCGCCAAACTCGCGCAGGCCAGAGCCGACGGCATTGCCGTGACCGTCGATGTGAATCTGCCTGACCGGCTGACGTTCTCCGATCTGGAGCTGAGCATCGTGATCGGCAACCTGCTCGACAACGCCATCGAGGCCTGCCGCGAGGCGTAGGGCGAAAAATTCATCCGACTTTCCATGCGGATCAAAGGCAAAATGCTTTATTTTTACCTTCTGAACGCCGCCGGAAGCCGAAAAACGAAGATCGGCTCCCTGTTCCGGACGGGAAAATCCGGCGCGCACGGCTTCGGCCTGCACCGCGCGGAGGCCATTTTGGAGCAGCATGGCGGCTGGGTCAAATACAACAGTGAGGACGGCGCGTTTACCTCGGAATTTCTGGTTCCCGCCGTCTCGTAATTGCAATTCGTGTACCGACAGATGCAGTTGGTGCACGAATTGCGCTTTTCGGCATCTTTTATGCTAGAGTGAAGCCACGAAGGGAGCGATGTGTTTTGAAAAAGAACAGACCCAAAAAGGAAAAGCCCTATCGTTCCGCATGGAGCAACGCCCTCTGGAGCTTCCGGGAGATGCTTCGCGGCGCGCCGCAGTCCTTCTGGCTGACGGCGGCGGGCGTTCCACTGGCAGTATTTCTGGCGTGGGCGGAGGTCCGGCTTCCGGCGCTCGTCGTGTCGGAGGTCGTCTCCGGGCGGAGCTTTGCGCACGCCGCGCTGGCCGTCGGGCTTTTGATCGGCGCGGTCTTTCTGGCAAAGGCGCTGAAGGAATTCATGGAAACGATTCAAAAGCCCTACTTTGACCGCTATCGTTTCGGCGAGGGCGTGCTTCTGGATAAAAAGGCCATGCGCTGCTATTATCAGCAATATGAGAAAAAATCAGTGCGTGATCTGCACAGCCGCGCGGAGGCGGCGACATGGATGTCCTTCGGCAAGGTACCGCTGCTGGAAATGCCGCAGCAGACCATGGAGCTGCTGCAAAATCTGCTTTGCTACCTGCTCTTCGGCACGATCATTTCCGCTGTCAGCCCGTGGCTCCTGCTGCTTCTGACCGCCGCTCCGGCGGCGAACTGGTTCTGCGTCCGGGCATATAACCGCTACGAATACCGCACGCGGCCCGAACGCACGGACATCGAGCAAAAGACCGATTATGTGAGCGAACGCGCGGCCGATTTTGCGTGCGCGAAGGATATCCGCATCTACGGCATGGCCGGATGGCTGCGCACGGTCTATGACGATCTTGCCGCGCAGAGCGTATTGTGGCAGAAGCGCCTGAGCGCGCGGCAGCTGCTGACCCGGCTGGCCGATCTCGGCGTGATCCTCGTCCGCGACGGCACGGCCTACGCGGTGCTGATCGCCATGTCGCTGCGCGGCGAGATCACCGCCGACCAATTCGTGCTCTATTTTGCCGCCATCTCCGGCTTTGCCTCCTATGTCGGCAGCATCCTCACCGCGTGGAACGCCATGCAGACGGCAAGCCTCAAGGTCTGCGACTTCCGCGAATTCCTGGATCTTCCGGACGAGGACAGCGGCGGCAGGGCACTTTCGGCGGACGCGCTGCGTCATGCGCCGGAGATCGTGTTCGAGCACGTCTCCTTCCGCTATGACGGCGCGGAGCAGGATACGCTGCACGATATCTCCTTCACGCTCCGCGCCGGTGAGCGAATGGCGCTGGTCGGTATGAACGGCGCGGGCAAGACGACGCTCGTCAAGCTCCTGTGCGGACTGTACCGCCCGACCTCCGGCGAGATCCGCATCGACGGCGTCCCGGCGGCCGAATTTCGGCGGGACGAGTATTACCGCCTGTTTTCGCCCGTTTTTCAGGATGTGCAGACCGCGTTCTTCTCGCTGGCCGAGACGGTCGCGGGCGATTTCGGAGAAAAGGTGGACAGGGCGCGGGCCGAGGCGTGTATGCGCAAGGCCGGGCTTGGGAAGAAGCTCGACGCGCTTCCGCACGGCATAGACACGCGGCTCGACAAGCAGGTCAACAAGGACGGCGTCGAGCTTTCCGGCGGCGAGGCGCAGAAGCTGATGATGGCGCGGGCGCTCTATAAGGACGCGCCGGTGCTGGTGCTCGACGAGCCGACCGCCGCGCTTGATCCCATCGCGGAAAACGAGGTCTACCTCCAGTACCGCGACATGACCGGGGACAAGACCTCGCTCTTCATCTCGCACCGGCTGGCCTCCACGCGCTTCTGCGACCGGATCCTGTTCCTGCGGGACGGCCGCATTGCCGAGGAGGGTACGCATGAGGCGCTTCTTGCGCAGAACGGCGAATATGCGAGGCTCTATGAAATTCAAAGCTGCTGGTATCGTGACGATTACACGGGAGGTGCGGAGGCATGACGCTGCGGGAACATATTTCGATCGCACGCCGCTCGTGGCGGCTGCTGTATTCCATGAGCCGCCGGTTTTTTGCCGCAATTCTGGCATACAGCGTCGTGACGGCGCTGCTGCCCTACATCCCGGTCTGGTTTTCCGCGCGGCTGATCGATGCGCTGGCCGCGGGCGCCGGGGTGCAGGTGCTGATCCGCTATGCCGCGCTGACCGTCGGTCTGACCGCGCTCGGAACGCTTCTCAGCGCAGTGCTGAACGCGCAGAAGGAGATCGGCTTTCAGGAGGCCAATTGCAGCTACGAGTGGATGCACGCGGAAAAGGCGATGGCGCTTGCGTATGCCTCGATCGAGGACCGCAAGGTCTCGCTGCTGCGCGAGCGCATCCAGACCGAAACGCGGATGGGATGGAACGTATTCTATTTGGACTCCTGCATCGAGCAGTTCGTGCGTTTCGGCGTGCAGATCTTCGCCTCCATCGCGCTGACCGCCTCGTTCTTTACGCTGCACGCAATTGCTCCCGCAGCCAAGCTCGCCTTTGTCGGCGGCATTCTCGTTTCCATCGTGGTGGCCGTGCTGACGAGCGCGCGATCCTCCGCGATCAACATGGAATTTTTCAAGGACAGCGTGACGGTGAATATCACGCTGGATAAGTACAGCACCTACATTCGCAACTACACCAGCGGCAAGGATATCCGGCTCTATGCCATGGCCGGCCCGCTTGCCAAATACGCCGACGGCTTCTATAAAACGCTTTGCGGCCGGGAGGCGCGCGCCTATTTCCGCCGCGCACTGCTGCGGCTGGCGGAAGTGCTGATGGATCATGTGCTGCGCTTCGGCGTCTATCTGCTGCTGATCTCCGGCGCGCTGCGCGGCGGGGTCAGCGTCGGTTCCATCGCGCAGTACGTTACGAGCGTCATGCTGCTGCTTGCGGCGGCCAACGGCTTTGTGCGTGCGTGGCAGGTCGCCATGACCAACGACCAGTACCTCAAGCGCTTTTTCTCCTATTTTGACATCCCGAATCCCATGTATCAGGGCACCCTGTCGGTGGAAAAGCGCGACGACAACGACTACTGCATCGAGTTCCGCGACGTTTCCTTCCGCTATCCCAATACGGAGACCTACGCGCTGCGCCATGTGAGCCTCCGCTTCAGGATCGGCGAACGGGTGGCGGGGG
>FR887237.1:0-262 GCA_000436735.1 Firmicutes bacterium CAG:170 | reverse complement strand
CGGCATGAACGGCAGCGGCAAGACGACCTTTATCAAGCTCCTTTGCAGGCTTTACGACCCGACGGAGGGCGTCATCCTGCTCAACGGCGTGGATATCCGGAAGTACAACTACGACGAATATCTGTCCATTTTCTCAGTCGTTTTTCAGGATTTCCGCCTGTTTTCCTTCTCGCTCGGGCAGAATGTGGCCGCGGGCGCGGAATATGACCGGGAGAGGGCTGTGTCCTGCCTGCGGGAGGCCGGTTTCGGAGAACGCCTCGAC
>FR887236.1:11686-20872 GCA_000436735.1 Firmicutes bacterium CAG:170 | reverse complement strand
ATCTACGGCAGCTCCATGGTCCCCACGCTCGCCGACGGGCAGATCGTCGTCTCCGTCAAGACTGCCAGCTTTGAGCCGGGCGACATCGCCGCGTTCTACCACGGCAACAAGCTTCTCATCAAGCGGTATATCGCAGGCCCCTCGGACTGGGTCAACATCGATCAAAATGGAAACGTTTCCGTCAACGGAACGCCGCTCGACGAACCGTATCTGGTGGAAAAAGCCTACGGCGAAACGAACATTGAGCTGCCGTATCAGGTCCCGGACGAGCGCTATTTCGTGATGGGCGACAACCGGGACGTGTCCATTGATTCCCGCAGCACGACCGTCGGCTGCATCGCCAAGGACCAGATCGTCGGAAAGGTCGTTTTCCGGATCTGGCCGCTCAGTGATTTCGGCCCGGTGCGGTGATCTCAGGAGGTATCTTCATCATGCAAAACAGCTTGCCGAAAAAGATACAAAGCTATAGGGAGGAGCACTCCCGCGTCCGGCGCTGGAGCAAGCTCGTGACCATTCTGGCCTGCGTCGTCGTGTTCTGCACGACGTATGCGCTGATCCTGCCCGCCGTCACCATGACGAGCGAGACCTACTGCGGCAAAGAAGCGCATACGCACACCGAGGAATGCTATGAGCGCGAGCTGATCTGCACGCTCGGCTCTGACGAAGATATTCACGAGCACACGGACGCCTGCTACGAGCCCCGGCTCGTGCTGGCCTGCGGTCATGAGGAAGGCCCGGAGCATACACACACCACCGACTGCTACCGCATGGAATCCGTTCTGGTCTGCACCGAGGGCGAGGGCGCTTCCGGTGCCGGAACGCATCAGCACCGCGACACCTGCTATAAGGAAACGCTGATCTGCGGCATGGAAGAGCACCAGCATACGCTGCTCTGCTATTCCAACCCAGAAGCCGATCTGGAAACGGCGGACATCTGGGAGCGCACCCTTCCCGCCGCGCTTTCCGGCAATTGGGCGGATGATCTGATCGCCGTTGCGGAGAGCCAGCTTGGTTATCACGAAAGCACAAACAATTACATTCTTGACGAGGGCGGCTACATACACGGCTATACCCGCTACGGCGCATGGTACGGCTCGCCCTACGGCGACTGGTGCGCCATGTTCGCCTCCTTCTGCCTGCACTACGCCGGGATCCCGGAAAGCACCTTCCCGTATGAGGCGGGCTGCACCCGCTGGGTCGAGCTTCTGACGCAGGCCGGGCTTTACACGACCGGCGCGCCGGAGCGCGGCGCTCTGGCCTTCTTCGACAAGAATGCGGACGGTCTGGCCGACCACGTCGGCATCGTGACCGCTGTTTCGGATGATGGCTTCCAGACCATCGAGGGCAATCTCGGCAAGGCCGTCGTCTCGCAGACGCACAGCTATGCGGACGGCGAAGTCCTCGGCTACGGCCTGCTTCTGAACGCTTCGGAGGAGCCGGAAACGCCGGAGGATACCGAAAAGCAGCCGCTCTGCTGCCTCGAGGAGCACGTCCATGACAAGAGCTGCTACGACGAAAGCGGCGCTCTGACCTGCACGCTTTCCGAGCACACCCACGCCGAAAGCTGCTACGAAGCGGCGAAGCAGCCGCTCTGCGGCCTCGAAGAGCATATCCACGACGAGAACTGCTACGACGAGAGCGGCGCTCTGACCTGCACGCTTCCCGAGCACACCCACACCGAAAGCTGCTATGAAGCGGCGAAGCAGCCGCTCTGCGGCCTTGAGGAGCACACGCACGACGAGAACTGCTACGACAAGAGCGGCGCTCTGACCTGCACGCTTCCCGAGCACACGCACACCGAAAGCTGCTACGAAGCGGCGAAGAAGCCGCTCTGCGGCCTCGAAGAGCACACGCACGACGAAAGCTGCTACGACGAGAGCGGCGCTTTGATCTGCGCGCTTCCCGAACACACGCACACGGACGCCTGCTATCAGGCCGTCGGTCTGGATACATACGAATTCTTCTACGCGGACAGCCAGCTTTCGCTTCGCCTGTACGTTGAAAGCCCGATCTCTCTGGAAAGCGCGGAGCTTCAGGTCACGCCCGTCTCCCAGAGCGAAGCGCAGCTGACGGAAATGCTGCGCACGGCGAACGCCGCAGACGACGAGGCGCCGGACGCCTCCGGCGAATGGATCCTGCGCCATCTTGCGCTGACACAGGACGGCGCGACGCTGGATACCTCCGCCTTTACCATGACGGCGGACATCACGCTCACGCGGAGCGCGCTTGCGCCGGTCGAGGCGGAGCTTTCCGTGTTTGCGGACGCGGCCCCGGAGGCGGAGCCTGCCATTTCCGTCTCCGTCATGCAGGAGGACGAGACGCAGAGCCTGCGCGAGCTGGACAGCGCATCCATCGCGCCGGGCGAGGCCTCGCCGGTGCTGCACGCCGCTGTGCAGAGCGGCCTTCTGGCCGTAAACGCCGCAACGGCAAACCCGACCTATACCGTCCAGTATTACGCGAATCTCCCGCGCTTCGTCAAGGATGGCGAGCAGGAGGCAAGTGGTCTGACGCCGCTTAAGGTCTTTGATACCAGCGGCGGAAAATTGCCGACAAACAGCGCAAACAATTCCACGCTGAATATCTATCTGAAAAGCATCGGTCAAACCACCAATAAAAATGCAGGCGACCCGACCACACTTTACACCGTCGCAACCAAGGACGAGTTAACGCGCATGTATACGGACAATAAATTCGAATACATCAAGGCTCCGAATCCGTCCTACATCGACAAGCTGACCGAAAACTCCAGCTATACGCTCAAGGCGGTCTGGGTGCTGAAAGACGGCAAAAATCCGGAAAGCACCAACTCTGATGATTGGGAACAATACAACACGGACGTTCACTTCACGAACCGTTCGGATGTGGCAGCTGCCAACAAGCAGGTCGTTTATATTCACGACAGCACCGTCATCCGTCTGATCTATGACTGTGCAAACACTTCACAGCCCCTGCCTGCCACATTCTACGATTATGACATTACAAGCGGTACACGCTTTCCTCGGCCACTGTCGGTGGAAATACCATTAACGGCTTGCAGGAGTTCTTCAACCCATCTCCTTATAAAGGGAAAGCGCATAAGACTATCTATACAAACGATTTCTGGCCGTTGGATACCATTTACAACGCAGATCCTCATACTGGCGGATACGGTTCTACCGTTCAATACACAGGTTTTGAGAATAAGGACGGCAACAACGATACGAACCGAACTGCTTTAATTGGCAGTTTCCCAGACAGCGATGACGGCGTTGCGCACAACTCCTTCTTCGGTATGCAGTACGCTGTGAAATTCACGCTGACGGAGGATTATGTCGGCCCGCTGGAGTATTACTTCTTCGGTGACGATGACATGTGGGTGTTCTTGGACAACACGCTCGTCTGCGACATCGGCGGCGTTCACTCCTCCATCGGCGAGTATGTCAACCTGTGGGACTATCTGAAGAAGGGGGATGCCGGCGAGCACACGCTCTCCTTCTTCTACACCGAGCGCGGCGCTTCCGGCTCCACCTGCTACATGAGCTTCACGCTTCCGTCCGTCTCCGGCATCAACATCGAGCAGAAAACCGCCGACCTGAAGATAGCAAAGGCGGGCGTCGGCGAATCTGACCCGACGAAGGAGTTCCGCTTTGAGATCCACTTCACCGACAAAGACGGAAACGAGATCCTCGACGACTACTCCTACACCAAGACCGACCGCAGCGGCAGCACCACCGACGATCTGATCCTCCATGAGGGCAACGAATTCACGCTGAAGGACGGCGAGTCCATCCACATCAAATATCTCCCCATCGGCCTGCGCTACACCGTCAAGGAATTGGACTCCACGGGCTATACCGTCACGAATACGGTCAACGGCGTGGTTTCCTCCGGCGGTACGGCCTCCGGCACCGTCATTAAGGACGTTCAAAGCGCGGTCGTGTTCACCAACACGATCGGCCGTGTCGGCCTGACGCTCCAGAAGCTCGATCAGGACGGCAAGCCGCTGACCGGCGCGGTGTTCCAGCCGAAAAACGCCAATGACGATGTGATGAATTTCGTCCGAAAGGACGACAAAACATACGTCGTGCCGACTGGCAATGCGGATTATATTGACCTGAGCACGGCAGCGAATCCCAGAAGCAGCAGCTTGTATTACATTGCCTCGGCAGCGGATCCGGAGTATGTGATCGGTCAGGCATCGGCCGGCTCGCATCAGGATGCAAAGCTCCAGAAAAAAAACGGTCAGGATACGCAGAAGTATTATGTCTACCAGCAGGCAGACGGCTCCTACAGCTTCCAGAGCAGCTCCAACGGCGAATGGCTTGACTTGGATGAAAATCAGACTGCCAACTCTACGCTTGTCCATTTCTGGGACAATCCCAGCATACCGACGACAAACTCGACGCAGGAATGGTATCTGATCGTGAATAGCGACGGCTCCTTCAAATTCAAGCCGCGAGCAGCTGTCCTGAACAAATCCAAGGCTGTTCTGGATCTCAATGGCGCCAATTTTGCTGAGGGTGGACGGATTCAGGTCTACGAGGACAATAGCTCTGCCGCTCAGAAATGGATTCTCGTCCCGGTCGATCCGGCAAGTGCGCCGATACGACCGATCAGCTCGAGCTTACAGACGGCAGCGTCCGCCTCGATGGCCTGATGCCCGGCGATTATACGCTGACGGAGGTCACGACCCCCGAGGGCTTCAAGGCGCTTGACAAGCCGGTCAAATTCCATGTGGATGCGAGCGGCAAAATCAGGCTGGCCTCTGACAGCAGCTCCCTTGCCGCTGTGAATGAAGGCGGCGTCATCCTCAATGTCACAAATCTTCCGTCGGATCGGAAGCTGACGCTGAGAAAGCTCGTTACGAACAGCAAGACGACGCAGAAATTCGACTTTACCATCTCCTATGAGCTGGACGGCAAGACGGTCGAACAGAAGCTCTCTCTTGCGAATGGCGGCGAAGGAACGCTCGACATTCCCTACGGCGTCGAGGTGACGATCACCGAGCCGAAGCATGACGGCTACACGCTGACCTTCACACAGGAGAATACCACCCTGGCCAGCGGCGGCAGCTCCTGCACCATCGAAAAAATGACGCAGGATGTGACCATCGTCGCCACAAACGAGGCGGGCTATGCCCTGCCCGAGACCGGCGGAGCCGGTACGATCTGGTTTACGATAGGCGGACTTCTTCTCACAGCAGGCGGTCTGTTGTATAGATGCACTCTGAGGCGCAGGCGTGAAAGGAGGTATTTTTAGCCTCCACCCAACCGGCGAAGCTGCTGAACGCCGATGTCTGCATCCGAAAAGGATATATATAAGAGAGATAAAAAGGAGTACACAAAACATGAAACGGGTAAGATCCATTCTTGCGCTCGCGCTGGCACTGGTTCTCGTGCTGGCTATGAGCACCGCAGCGTTTGCTGCACCGGAGACCTACAGCATCACTGTCAACAACACAAATTCCGCAATTTCCATCAACGGCAACACCTACAATGCCTACAAAATTCTTGACGCGACCTATGACAAGGAGGGGCATGTCTCCTACACGGTGAGTACGGAATTCGCCAATTTCACCTATACCGTTGGCGGAAACAACTATCAGGGTGAAGCTCTGATCGCATATCTGGGTACGCTTACAAACGACAGCGATGCACTGGACGCTTTTGCAAAGGCCGCGCTCACATATGCGACTACGAACAGCATTCAGCCTGCCGGTACGGCCACTGCCGAAGGCGAGACCGCCACGATCTCCGTCCCGGCTCCCGGCTACTATCTGGTTTCCGGTACGGCTACCGCGCCTACTGACCAGACCGTCACCGCCGCCTGCTCCCTGACCACGGCCAATCCCAACGCTGAGGTCAACGTCAAGGCCGACGCCCCGTCTGTGGATAAGAAGATCGTGGATAATGGTCGCGATGTCGATGCCAACGACGCCTCCATCGGCGATTCTGTAAACTACAAGATCACCTCCAGGGTTCCCAACATGAAGGGCTACACCAAGTATTTCTTTGTGATGGAGGATACGCTGTCCAAGGGCCTGACCTACAATGAAGATATGGTCATCACCATTGGTGCCAAAACGCTCGTTAAGGACACGGATTACCCGCTGACGGTTACCAAGAATGCTGACGGCACCACCAGCCTTGAGATCGTGTTCAAGAACTTCATCCAGTACAAGGGTCAGACCGACGCAGCCATCACGCTCACCTACTCCGCAACGCTCAATCAGGATGCGGTGCTTGATCCCACAACTGGCAACCCCAACACCGTTAAGCTGATCTACTCCAACAACCCCAATCAGGAGGGCGAAGGCACTCCCGAAAATCCCGACAAGCCCGTGCCTGGCACCCCTGTCAGCGAGACTCCGACCGTCGAGACCAAGACCTATGTCACCGGCCTCAAGCTCACCAAAATCGATGGCTCTACCAAGAAACCACTGACCGGTGCCAAGTTCGAGATCAAGGGTACTGGAATGAAGGTCGTTCTGATCAACAAGACGATCTACAAGGCCTCTGAAACCGGCACCTACTACATGCTCAAGGACGGCACATATACGGAAACCGCTCCTGTCACGGACAAAAATGCGGACGGCTACAACGCCGATCTGTATGACGATGTCAACAAGAAGTATGAAAAGGTGACCGTTGTTGACAAGACCACCGTTCCCACGCAGATCAACGCCACCGGCTATGTCGATGAAAATGGCGTTCTGACCTTTGAGGGCCTCGGCGAAGGCACCTACACCATCACCGAGCTGGTCGCTCCGAACGGCTACAACCTGCTGAAGGATCCGATCACCATCACGATCACCGCAAACGCAACGCTCGAAGGCTGCACCTGGACGGTCAAGAACGGTGAAACGGGCCTGACCGCAGGAGCAGATCACCTCTTCGCATTCAATGTTGAAAACAACTCCGGCACCGAGCTTCCCTCCACCGGCGGCACCGGCACCACGATCTTCTACATTCTCGGCAGTCTGCTGGTCGTCGTCGCGGGCGTTGTGCTCGTCACCAGAAAGCGCATGAACGCTTCTGAGAACTAAGGAACCTCTGAATAAATCCCCGACCGCGGACGACGGATCTTTTCCGCCAATCCTGCGGTTTGAAAAACGAGAAATACATACAGTATTCCCTCGTTTTTCAAACCTTGTCTTGACGAAAAATCTCTCGCCGTCCACAGCCGCTGATTTAATCAGAACTTCCCTAATCCTGTAACCATCCGCTGAATCAAAGTCCGAGGGGCGGAGCGCATCCGCACTCCGCCCCTCCTACAGCCGCAAGGAGAATCCTGCAAGATGAAACACAAATTATCTACGCTTTTTCTGGTCCTGATCTTGCTTGCAGGCGTGTCCTTGCTTCTGTACCCGACTGTAAGCGACTACTGGAACTCCTTCCACGCCTCGCAGGCCGTCGCCAGCTATTCCTCCGACGTGCAGAGCCTCGATCAGACGCGGTATGACGAACTGTGGTCGGCGGCCAGAGACTACAACCAGTCTCTGCTGGAACGCGAAAACGGCTATTTCCTGACCGACGAGCAGCGTGCGCAGTATGACAGCCTGCTGGACATCACCGGCACCGGCATCATGGGCTACATCGAGATCCCGACCATCAAGCTCTCGCTTCCGATCTACCACGGGACGGAGGATTCCGTTCTCCAGATCGCCGTCGGCCATCTCGACTGGACCTCGCTCCCGACCGGCGGAGAAAGCACCCACTGCGTGCTCTCCGGCCATCGCGGCCTGCCCAGCGCGAAGCTCTTCACCAACCTCGACCAGCTCGTCGAGGGCGATACGTTTGTGATCCGCGTGCTCGACGAGGTGCTGACCTATGAGGTAGACCGCATTCTGATCGTTGAGCCGGACGACGTTTCCGCGCTCCAGATCGAGCCGGGAAAGGATCTCTGTACACTCGTGACCTGCACGCCCTACGGCATCAATTCCCACCGGCTGCTCGTTCGCGGCCACCGCTTGGAAAACCAGTCCGAGGCTATCCGCGTGACCTCCGATGCCATCCAGATCGAGCCGCTGCTCGTTGCTCCGGCCGTGGCGCTGCCCATTCTTCTGATTTTGCTCATTGTTTTGCTTGCCTCCGGCGGCAAAAAGAAACCCAAGGGAGGAAAAGGGAATGCGAACACATAATTCTCGCATCATACCTGTTTTCTTATGCCTGCTCTGTCTGCTGGCCCTGCTTCCGGCGCCGGTACGGGCCGCCGGACCGATCGATCCCACGCAGGAGGTCTGCCTGACGATCCACTATCAGCACGACAGGCAGCCCGTCTCCGGCGTTCCGTTCGACCTGTTCTATGTCGCCTCTGTGGACGCCTACGGCGAATTCACCCTGACCGGCGATTTTGCAGGCTATCCCGTCCGCCTGACGGGCCTGGACAGTGACGGCTGGCGGATGCTGGCCGAGACGCTGGCCGCGTATGCCGCCGCCGACCGTCTGACGCCGCTGGACAGCGGCGTGACGAATGCACAGGGCCTGCTCACCTTCCCGAACCGGCGCAGCTCGATGAAGCCCGGCCTGTATCTGGCCGTCGGGCAGCAATATTCGGACGGCGCATACGTTTACACGACCGAGCCGTTTTTGACTGTGCTTCCGGTCACGGACGAAACCAGCAACACATGGGTCTATGACCTGACCGTCTCGCCGAAGCATACGGCGGACGAGGTCACGCCGCCCTCCGACGACACGACGGAGCGGAAGGTGCTCAAGGTCTGGGACGACGGCGGCGACACGTCCTCGCGTCCGCAGGAGGTCACCGTCCAGCTTCTCAAAAACGGTGCCGTCTACGACACCGTGACGCTGAGCGCCCGGAATAACTGGCGCCATACCTGGGACAAGCTCCCGAAGTACGACGCCAGCGGACGGCGCATCGAATGGAGCGTTGTGGAGCGCGACGTTTCCGGCTATACCGTTCTGGTCAGCCGCGAGGGTCCCACCTTCGTCATTACAAACAGCCGCACGCCCGGCAAACCGTCGGAGCCGTCCACACCCGGAAAGCCCTCGCTCCCGCAGACGGGCCTGCTCTGGTGGCCGGTGCCGCTGCTGGCGCTCTGCGGGCTGGCGTTCGTGATCGCCGGAGTCAGCTTCGGAAAGAGGAAACACCATGACGAAAACCGGTAAAATTCTTACTGCGATCGGGCTGCTGCTTTTGGCAGCAGCCCTCTGTCTGACCGTCTATAATTTGCGCAGCGGCACCGCC
>FR887236.1:0-11674 GCA_000436735.1 Firmicutes bacterium CAG:170 | reverse complement strand
AGCGACACCGCCGCCCGCCGTTCGGCAGACGCCGTACTGGCGCAGCTCGCGCCGGAGCTGGAGAAACGCGTGGCTGCGGCGGAAGCAGACACTTCCGCACCGTCCGCACCGGACGAAGCTCCCGCCGCAGCAGAGGAGACCTTCCTCCCGGACTATCTTCTGGATCCGGAGATGGAAATGCCGTCGGAGGAGATCGACGGCAGAAGCTATATCGGCGTTCTGCGTCTGCCGTCGCTGGGGCTGGAGCTGCCGGTGCTCGGCGAATGGAGCGATTCCGGCTCCCGGGCCGCGCCCTGCCGCTACTCCGGCTCCGCTTACCTCGACACCATGGTGATCGCCGGGCACAATTATTCCGGGCACTTTGGCACGCTCAAAAATCTTACGCCGGGCGACGCGCTCTCCTTCACCGATATCGACGGGAACGTGTTCTCCTATACGGTCGTGGAGCTGGAAACGCTCCCGCCCTATGCCGTCGAGGAAATGACAAGCGGCGACTGGGATCTGACGCTCTTCACCTGCACCGTCGGCGGCCAGTCCCGCCTTGCCGTGCGCTGCGAACGCGCCGAAGCCGCCGCCTGACCCCAAAATCGCATACAACCGTCGGTTGAATCGTGCAGAAGGTGTGCTTTTCAACCGGCGGTTGTCTGTTTTTTCTGCAATTCAACCGATAATCTATTGATTTTTTCGGATTTCGCGGACATAATGGAGCCATAAGTTGCAGGCCCGCAAACGAGAAAATCAAAAGCCATCGATCAGATTATGGAGGAAATATACTATGAACGATTTTGCACAGAGGATCATCACGCTCCGCAAGGAGCTTTCCATGACACAGGAGCAGCTGGCGCAGGAGCTTGGCATCACCGCGCAGGCCGTCAGCAAATGGGAGACCGGCCAGAGCTATCCGGACATCACGCTGCTGCCGAAGCTGGCCGAGGTGTTCCACGTCCGTGTGGACGA
Source organism: Firmicutes bacterium CAG:170 (assembly GCA_000436735.1). Lineage (GTDB taxonomy): Bacteria > Bacillota > Clostridia > Oscillospirales > Oscillospiraceae > CAG-170. Next base: position 10,717 of record FR887236.1, on the reverse strand, counting down.
ACTGCTGGGCGTCGCACAGCAGCAGGACGAGGAAGCGGAGGAGGACGCCTCCGAAGACTCCGCCAGCGCTCCGCTCGACCTTCCGTGGGACGACGATCCCCATACGATCCACGCCGTGCTCTTTGCCGGACATAGGCTCATCGGCGCGCAGGGCGTCACGGACTGCCCCGAGGCCAGCCGGATCACCTTTGAATATGAAGGCCCCGCGCTGAACATTGATTCCGTCTTTTCCGTCTCCTGCGGCGATATCACCGGCAATGTTCAGGCAGGCGGCAGCGTCAACTGCGACAGTGTCGGCGGCAGCGTTACGGCGGGCGGCATCGTCAACTGCGACGATGTTTCCGGCGACATCAAAACCAGCGGCAGTGTCACCTGTGACGCGGTCGAAGGCAACGTAGCCTCCGGCGGAAGCGTCAACTGCGACAATGTGACGGGAAGCGTCACGGCCACCGGCAGCGTCACCTGCGGCGACGTGGGCGGAAACGTCACGGCGGGCGGCTCGCTGAGCTGCGAGAAGGTACACGGCGGCGCGTCCTCCGCACCCAACGGCTTCTCCTTCCAGACCGGCAGCGGCAAAAAGCGCGGCAAGTCCGCCAGCTTCCAGTTCGGCGGCGGCTTCGACAGCAAGCAGTTCGAGCGCTCGATGAACGAGCTTGGCCAGAAGCTGGGCCGTCTCGGCAAGGAGCTTGGCGAGCAGTTCAGCAGCGCTTTCGATTCCTCCGCCTCCGGCAAGGACGAGGACGACGGAGGCGAGGACACGTTTGTCTGCGTGACGGACGACGAGAACTGAGCCGTACCAATTATTTGCCCACCATTCTGCCCCGTTGGAGACATCGTCTCCAGCGGGGTGGCTTTTCTCTTTACCGGAAGCATTGAAAAAATTTCTCACAAATGGTTGAGTCCCGGGGAAAATCGTTGTATACTAGACGCAGAAATGTGCGGATATCCGCAAAATTGGAGGTATATACTATGTTTACGAAACTGCTTGACGCTCTGAAGGCCACGCGCCGCACCATCGTCTTTACCGAAGGACCCGACGCCCGTATTCTGGAAGCCACCGACCGCCTGCTCAAGGAGGATCTGATGGACGTGATCCTGATCGGCAACACGGACGAGGTCAAGGCTGCTGCGGAAAAGGGCGGCTTCTGCATCTGCAAGGCCACCATCATCGACCCGGCCACCTATGAGGGCATGGACGAGATGGTCGCAAAGATGGTCGAGCTTCGCAAGGGCAAAATGACCGAGGAAGAGTGCCGCGCGGCGCTTGCAAAGGGCAACTACTTCGGCACCATGCTCGTCAAGATGGGCAAGGCCGACGCTCTGCTCGGCGGCGCTACCTATTCCACGGCCGATACCGTCCGTCCGGCACTCCAGCTGGTCAAGACGAAGAAGGGCGCGCATCTGGTCTCCTCCTCCTTCATCCTGTTCCGCAAGGACAAGGACGGCAACGATGAAAAGTACTGCATGGGCGACTGTGCCATCAACATCGACTATCCCGACACCCTCGACAAGACGACCGGCGAGGTCGTGTTCTCCGGCGCACAGAAGCTGGCGGAGGTCGCGGTCGAGTCCGCGCGCACGGCTGCCTTCTTCGGCATCGACCCGAAGGTCGCGCTGCTCTCCTTCTCCACCAAGGGCTCCGGCAAGGGCGGCACGGTGAAGCTGAGCCACGACGCCACCATCGAGGCCCAGAAGCTCGCGCCCGAGCTTGCCATCGACGGCGAAATGCAGTTTGACGCGGCGGTCTCCCCTGTCGTCGGTCAGCTGAAGTTCCCCGGCTCCAAGGTCGCGGGCTACGCCAACACCTTCATCTTCCCGTGCATCGAGGCCGGCAACATCGGCTACAAGATCGCACAGCGCCTCGGCGGCTTCGAGGCCTACGGCCCCATTCTTCAGGGTCTGAACGCCCCCATCAACGACCTCTCACGCGGCTGCAACGCAGACGAGGTCTATAAGATGGCCATCATCACTGCTGGCATGGCATAATAGGTCACTCACGCGACCATCCGAAAAACTTCGTGGGGATACTGCTTTTGAGCAGCATCCCCACTTTTTCACCGTTTTCTGCGGAAGCTCTGACAAAACGGCCGAACCTGGCGGTTCGGAGCTTCCCTCATGGAGTGTTTTTTATGAAATGGAGCAAATATCTCGGTGACAAGCCGTTCTGGCGCGTCACACTTGCGCTGGCCATCCCGGTCGCGCTGCAAAACGTGCTGACCAGCTCGTTCCAGCTCGTCGATACCATGATGGTCTCGCGTCTGGGCAGCATCGCGCTGTCCTCCGTCGGCATGGCCGCCCAGTGGGGCTGGCTGTGCGCACTGCTCGGCTTCGGGCTTTGCTCGGGCATGAGCGTATTCATCTCGCAGTATTGGGGCATCAAGGACTACAAGGGCATCCGGCGGGTGCTGGGCATGGGTGTCCTGACGAGCCTGGTGCTGACCGTTCTGTTCCTGATCGTGGCGAGGCTTGCGCCCACATGGGTGCTCGGGCTTTTCAACGAGGACCCGGACGTGATCGCCGCAGGCAGCGAGTATCTTTCGATCGTCTGCTTTTCCTACCCCGCCGTCACGCTGACGAATGTGCTCTGCACCGTCCTGCGCAACACGGAGCGCGTGCGTCTGCCGCTCTATGTTTCCATCTTCACGACCATCGCCAACGCCTTTGTGGACTACGGTCTGATCTTCGGCGCGTTCGGCTTCCCGGAGATGGGCATTGCCGGCGCGGCCCTCGCCACTTGCATTTCCTCATGGCTCGGTCCGGTGCTGATCCTGCTGTTCTCGCTTTTCGAGAAAAACCTGCTGATCGGCCCCATCCGTGAGCTGACAGCCTTCGGGCTGAAAAACCTCGGCGCCTTTTACCGCCGGGCTATGCCCGTCGTGTTCAACGAGGGTATGTGGGCGCTCGGTATTCTGATCGTCAACATGATCTATTCTAACATCGGCTATGAATACTACGCCGGTATGACCATTTTCAAGACCTTTGCCGATCTGGCCTTTGCGTTTTACGTTGGCCTCGGAAATTCCTGCGTCATCATGGTCGGCAAATCGATCGGCAGCGGAAAGATCCGGCGCGGTGTGGAGGACGCGCGGCGCTTCTCGGTGCTCATCCCGCTTCTGGGCATGGTCATCGGCGGGCTGGTCATTCTTTTCCGCTATCCCCTCATTTCGATCTTCTCCTCCGGCAGCAATCTTTCGCAGCTGACGCTCGATACGGCGCTGGCCGTGACGGTATTCTGTTCGCTGGAGGTCTGGTTCCGCAACATCTCCTATGTGCAGGTCGTCGGCGTATTCCGCTCCGGCGGCGATACGCTGTGCGGTATGCTTTATGACATGGGCAGCCTCTGGCTGGTCTCCATCCCGCTGACGTATCTGGCCGCAAACGTTCTGAAGCTTCCGTTCGTCGGCGTGGTCATGGTCGCCTACCTCGCGGAGGATATCCCGAAGTCCATCGCCTGCCTTATCCACTTCAAGAGCATGAAGTGGCTCAAGCCCGTCACGGACGAGGGCCGCGAGGGCCTTCGCGCCTATCGGGATTCGGAATAGGCGCTCCGCGCAGGAGGCTCCTCCTATCACAAAAAACTCCCGGGGCACTTCAAACATGTGCTCCGGGAGTTTTTATGCTTCGTTTTACGCTCAGAAGGTCGCTACCTGCTGCGCGGCAGGCTCCGCCGGTTCGACGGTGAGCGCCGTCAGGATCGGGCCGACGCCCTTGTAGAGGCTGTGGTACTTGACCTCCACCGTCGCCGTCACCGTCACCCACGACTTGACCATCAGCCCGGCGCTTCCGACGAATTTGCACGGGATGCCCATGAAGGTGATATCCGCCTCACAGCAGGTCATGACGAATCGTCCCGGCGCGAACATGCCGTTTTTCTCCTTGCGCAGGCGGGCTACCTGACCCTTGAAGCGTACGGTCTTTCCGGCATATTTCTTCGGCTCCTCCGTGATATCGCGGTAGAAAAGCGCGTAATCCTCGTCGGCGATCTCCACGACCGGCGCGCTGAGATCGAACGGCAGCGGGTCCTCGATCTCATCGTACTGCGTCGTGCCGTCGGAGAACTCATAGATAATGTCGATCTTGCGGTTGACCGCACGGGCGATCTTATGGAACGGCATGATGTCGGCGCCCGGCGTCATGCGGTTGAACACGACCAGCTCCGCTCCGGCCAGCTTGTCCACGACGAGCTGGCGCATATTCGCGTTGTAGCTCATAAAGGTCTGCGCGTCGGCAAACATGACCTCCTGCGCGATCTGCCACGAATCCGGCGTTTTCAGGTAGAAATCCGCCGCAAGGTGCATTCCGTTCAGCTCCGCCACCACGCGCTCGGCGCGATGCTTTTTGAGCAGCTCCTCAAGCTTTTCCTGACTCAGCTCGTCATAGTCGAGCGTCTCGATATAGACATTCTTGGAGGGATAGGTGGAGAGGTCGTATTCCTCCTCGCCCTCCTCCAGCACCAGCAGCAGCGTCCGTTCCCCGGAGTTGAAGCGAGGATCCTCCAGCGTCTGCTGGATAAAGCGGGTCTTACCGGACTCCAGAAAGCCGGTGAAAACGTACATCGGAACAGCCGTCATGGTTTTTCCTCTCATTCCGCTGTGCCGAACAGCTCGGCGACAGCCTTTTCATTCAGCTTCGAGCCGATCACGCAGATGCGGCCCGTGACCATCGCGCAGCCGTCGCGGACGTCCGGCTCGCCGGGAACATAGTCGAAGTGGATCCACTTTTCGCCCTCGGCATTGGCGACATAGCCCTTCGCACGCAGGACGATGCCATATTTCTCCGCATTCTCCAGCGCCTTCAGGCAACCTTCGATCTCCGCCTTGGTGTACTTCTTATGCGTCTCCTCGCCCCAGCTGATGAACACCTCGTCGGCGTCGTGGCCGTGGTGGTGGTGATGATGATGGTGCTCGTGGCCCTCCTCGTCCTCGTCATGGTGATGGTGGCAGCTGCACTCGGGATCGTCACACTCTTCGTCATCGTCGTGATGGTGATGGTGATGATGCTCATGCTCGTCCTCGTCGTCATCCTCGTCATGGTGATGTCCGCAGCAGCAGTCATGCTCCTCGTCGTCATCGTGGTGATGGTGCTCATGCTCATCCTCGTCATCATCGTCATGATGGTGATGGCAGCTGCACTCCGGGTCATCGCACTCGTCATCGTCCTCGTCGTCATGGTCATGATGGTGGTGATGCGCCTCCTCCTCGAGCTTTGCAAGCTCAATGGCGATGGTGCTGCGCTGCTCCATGGCCTCCATCAGCTGTTCGCCGGTCAGCTCGTCCCACGGTGTCGTGACAATGACCGCGTCCTTGTTGTGTTCGCGGATCATGGTCACGCACTGGTCGAGCTTCTCTTCCTTCATGCCGTCGGTACGGCTGAGGATAATGGTATTGGCGGTCTCGATCTGGTTGTTGTAGAACTCGCCGAAGTTCTTCATATACATTTTGCACTTCGTCGCGTCCGCCACCGTCACAAAATTACCGAGCTGCACGTCGTCGCTCGTGACCTTGCGCACCGCGCCGATCACGTCGGAGAGCTTGCCCACACCGGACGGCTCGATCAGGATGCGATCCGGATGGTACTCGTCAATGACCTTGTGCAGCGCGCGGCCGAAATCGCCCACCAGCGAGCAGCAGATGCAGCCGGAGTTCATCTCCGTGATCTGGATGCCGGCCTCCTGTAAAAAGCCACCGTCAATACCGATCTCGCCGAACTCATTCTCGATCAGGACGAGCTTCTGGCCGTGATAGGCCTCCTTGATCATCTTTTTGATCAGAGTCGTTTTGCCCGCGCCGAGAAAGCCGGAATAAATATCAATTTTCGTCATAAAAACACCCTCTATGTGAATTTCTTTCTTTGAATATTATAGCACGTTTGTCAAGCGCTTTGTCACCCTCACGCGATTTTTCCGGAGGAAGCACCGAAAACAGATTGACAAACCGGATTTTGTATGGTAAAATTATCACCGTCTTTGAGACAGTGATTCGGAGAGATGTCCGAGCGGTTTAAGGAGCTGGTCTTGAAAACCAGTGACACAGCGATGTGCCGTGGGTTCGAATCCCACTCTCTCCGCCATTCTTTCCCTCATATGTTTTGATTCGACCTGCGGAAGTACCCAAGAGGCCGAAGGGGCTCCCCTGCTAAGGGAGTAGTCGTCTAAAAAGCGAGCGAGAGTTCGAATCTCTCCTTCCGCGCCAGGAAAAAGGCCTTGAAAACACTACGTTTTCGAGGTCTTTTCTTTGCTCAAAAGCGCAGTTTTCCCCTATGTTTTCCCCTTACAGGCTGGAATCGGCCTTTTTTGTGCTCTGAAACAGGGCTTCCATGCGGTTCGCAGAATCCCGTTTCATGCGCTCCGTTGCATGGGCGTAAACATCCAGCGTGAACGCCGCCGTCGCGTGTCCAAGGTTTTCCTGCACGATCTTCGGGCTGTCGCCCGCCTGCAGGGAATTGACAGCGAACGAATGACGAAGATCATGAAAACGCGCTTCCGGTATGCCGATGCTTTCCACGGCCTTCTTGAAATGCTTGCGCACGGTCACATGGGACAGATGGTGTCCCAGCTCATCCGTAAATACCAGGCCGGATCTTCCCAAAGCGTCCCAGCCTTCAATCTCCATTCCATTTGTTCCCGCCGCTGCTCTTTGAGCGCCTTCATCACCGAAGGCGCCGGGGTCAGCAGGCGGGTTTTGTCGTTTTTCAGAGAGCCGAAGAAATACGCTCCGCCCTTTTCCTTGGATTTGAGAAGCTGCTGCGCGACGGTCACTGTCCCGGCGTCGAAGTCCACGTCTTTCCAGCGCAGGCCGAGAAGCTCCCCTTGCCGCAGTCCCGTCAGCAGATCGACGATAAACAGTCGCTCGAACGGCTGGCCGCGGATCGCGTTCAGGAAGGCAGCAGTCTGAGCTTCGTCCAGCAGCTTGATTTCTGGGTGCTCCACACGCGGTAGCTTGCAGGCATCGGAAGGATTGATCCGCAGATAGCCGATCTCGACGGCCTGCTCCAGCGCCCGGTGCAGAATGCCGTAGATATCCCGAACCGTTTTTGCAGAAAGCGGCTTGCGCCCGCTCGTGCCGCGCTGGAGGTCATTAAGCATCTTCTGGATCTGCGGGGCTTTGAGCGCCTGCAGCTTGACAGCGCCGAATGCGGGTTTGATCGTGCTTTCCACCTTGTTTTTGTAGGTCGAGCGGGTCAACGGCTTCACATCGCCCGTGTATTCGGCAAGCCAGACGTCGAGCCAGTCGGACACAGTCAGCTTGGACGGCTCCTGATAGGTCGAATCATTGACCGTCACAGCCGCGGCCTGCATCTTCTCACGGACTTCTTTCTGCGTCTTGCCGGAGAAGCTGCGGCGGATCTGCTTGCCCGTCCCTGGATCAACTCCGACCGTCAGCCGTGCTTCCCAATACACATATTCCCGGCCGTCCCGAAGGACGGTCTTTTTTCGTATGCTGCCCGCTCCCGCAGCGTTTCGTTTAGCCATCTTGCATCCCCTCCTTCCGAATTACGATATCCGTCAAATGGTCTGTCGTCGTTCTCTTTCGTTCGTCCCAACGCAGAATTTCATTTGGCGAAATGCCCAGATCATCGCATATTTGGCACGCATCTTCAAAACTGAAGCCTGATTCGCCAGCGGCAACTTTTCTCATATATGCGGCATCAATACCAGAAGCATCAGAAGAATCGACGTGCTCCAGTTCGTTCTGCAGCCCTTCGCGGAAAGCATCTGTCCAGAATGTTTGACTGCAAAATGAAGATAGATCCAGAAGTCTGGCAAGTGGTATTTCCATGGCGTTTGCGAGTTTTTCCAGCGTCCCCCATTTTGGTTTCCTTGCATATGGAGCGCTGCTTTCATATTGCGCGATCATCGAACCGGAAACGCCAATTCTTGCGCCAAGTTCAGCCTGGGTCAACCCAGCCTTTTTTCGTTAAAATCTAATATTCTCTGCTATTTTTTTAGAGATTTCCTCCGCTAATGCAGACGTGATTTCTGTCATGCTTGAATTATCACACATATTCATCACTTTTTTATATTAAACCAGCTAGTTTGAAAATCAACATCCGTTTTAGCAAATGATAATATTTCTTATTTGGCTTTAGCTTTTGCTTTATCTATAATAAAATTAGCAAACGCTAAAGATCGGAGGAATTTGAAAATGAGAATCGACAGAATCATGTTTAAGGTTGAGCAAGTGCGTAAAGGACTTTCAGTTACAGAAAATGCGGAACGGTCTGGACTTTCACGCTGCACCGTCACAGCCGTAAAGAACGGAAAAAGCTGTTCTCGCCAGACTGCGGAAAAACTAGTTTCCGTACTCGGTGAAGGCATCATGGAAAACGGTGAACGATATGGAACCCATTCCTGATAAGCCGTATATCGCCCGGCCGCTATAGGCTTAAAATGGCGCGCTTCTCGTTTACATAACGATGTACAAAAAACATTTGTGGCACTGAGTATGATGGAATTGTGGGAGCGATGAGTTTGCCTCGGACTGCAACCACTGCTTTGACTACAATTAAGGAGGATTGGTAAAAAATGAGAAAATCCAGCAAGGACATTCGCACTTACGCTTCTGTGCACGGAATTTGGCTTTGGCGCGTAGCGGAGCGAGTCGGTCTCAGCGACTACAGGCTGTCCCGCTCATGCGTCGAGAGCTTTCGCCCGACTTCAAAGCGAAGCTTTTCGAGGCCATCGACCAATTAGCAATGGAGGATTTGGAAAATGATTGAAAATTCGGAGAAATTAGCGATTTCCGTTCCGGAAACTGCAAAAGTTCTGGGTGTGAGTGTTCCGACGGCCTATGAGCTGACGCGCCGGGCAGACTTTCCGGCCTTCCGCATCGGCCGGCGGACGCTGGTTGATCGGGCTGGACTGGAGCGTTGGGTTTCGCTGCAAGCAGGTGCAGCGCGAAATTCGGAGGCTGCGGTTCTGGAGAGGGGGAGCCGCACTTGAAGAAACGTGAAAAACGTGCAACTTGGTTTAAGTGCTTCCTGTCGTCGAAGGCCACCATTGACGCAGTCCCAGATGAAAACGTTGGCAAAGGGTTAAAGGCCGCATTTGCCTATTTTCAAAACAAATCTGTTCCTGTGCTAGATCCCCTATCGAACGTCGTTTTTTGCGCCATGAGGCCATACATCGATGAGGCGTTTGAAGATTATTCCAATTCACAGAAACATGGGCGTGACGGAGCGAATGCTCGGTATGGGTCTAATGGGTAGCCCCCCTATACCCTGCCTATACCGTCTCTATGGAAGGCTTATAGGGTCACGTGCAGATACAAATACAGATGCAGATGCAGATGCAGACGTACGAGAGTTTTACAGTTAAAGAGGATAAAGCTGGATGCCGCAGAAGAAGCCGCCCTGTGGGAAGCACTTCGCTTGTAAAAGAATCAGAAAGGAACGTTCTTTTCGGAACGTTCCCTTTCTTTTAATAGCGACTCTTGGGCGGTGTAACGAACCGTTCCCCCGTCTGACTGTAACGGAATCAACAGCCAATAGTTAGGAAATGCAGCCTTTGAAAATTCATCACAGAAAATGTCGGTGCGCTCGTTCACCCATCGGCAGCTTGCTGACGCGCCCAACTTTGGTTTCGTTGGCCGGATTTCGGACGTGCAGACCAACACGACGAAATTCGTCTGCTTGGTTATAGGCGCAGCAGCCAACGGAAAAATCCGTTCGCCGATCTCATTGCGCGCAATTTTGCGCTGAGTAACTGCTGCTGAATCCAAATCTGGATTTTGTGAGATAGCAACCCGTTCAAAAATGTACGGGTCGGAAGTCGTTCAATGCAGGAGGTGTCACAAATATGCCCTCCGCACTGTGCTTTACTGTAAAGAGGCTAATGGGCAAAATTGTCCATTACTCAAAAATGAGTAAAACGCGAAAAAGTCCGCGAAAGTCTTTCCCGGAACATTGAGAACCCTCTCAAAAAAGAGCAGGTATCGTTTCCCCCGCTTTTGGGGGAATGACGCACGGCGGTCCGTCCGTTTTTCGGTCGGACCATGGAGCGGCATTTTACCACCCCACTTCGGTCTACTGCGTTTTACCGCAGACGCATACAACCGTCCGAATTTCGGACATTTGTTCTAAGCTCGCCTATGCCCTTCTGTGAGGCGATGCGCCATGTGCATGGGACACTCACGCCGAGCACGCAAAAGCCGCACAGAACGGCGTGTGCGCCGTCACGGAAGCATTTACAGAACATGGGCGGGCGTGGAACACTTCCCCCACACCCACATTCGTGCCCCGTTTTCGGTGTCAAAATGCCTTGTCATCCGCGAATATGGTAAAAAATAGCATTCTGTTGTCCGGTGCAAATGCAGAAAAAGCACGATTTTCCGCGTAAAAACTTCAATATCCTTCGATCCGGCGCACTCCGTCCAAATCATCCGGAGGGAACTCGACAAATTCAGGCGGCTCCAGCCTTTGACCACGCGCGGCATACCGGCCGGTACGGGTCGCAGATTTCTGCGGCTTTGCACCATGCAGGAAGGCAAGCAGCGTTTCTTCGGAAACCATGACCTGCCCGCTGACGCTGTTGGACGGGAGTTTTCCACTCTTGCAGTATCGGTATGCGGTTTTCCGGGAGACATTCAAAACCTCTGCCACTTCGTCGAGATCCAGAAGCGTAACTCTGCTGTTCGGCAGATATGCGATATATGGCACAAAACCATCTCCTTTCCGCAATAATTATAATAAAAACTAAAAATCCAGCAATATCAAGGCC
>FR887235.1 GCA_000436735.1 Firmicutes bacterium CAG:170 | reverse complement strand
GATAAAGTCAACAAGGTACCCGATGCCGAACAGTCCAAGCGTCAGCGTGTAGAGAATGCCCGTACCGATCTTGCCGACATAGTAGCGGTGGACGCCGAGACCGCCACAGAAGAGGCAGAGCAGGAACGTTGTCAGCCAGTCCTTGGAGCCTTCCGCGCCGGCAGGAGTCTCCGGCGCGACATAATCCTCTACCTCTTCGCCGTTCAAAATCTTCTTCACGGTTTCGGTCACGGTGTCGATGTAGCCGCCGCGCTCCGTTGCAAGGCCGACTGTCGCACCCTTGAGGCCCTTGCGCAACACACTATTCTTATCGACGCGCATACCACCAACCGACATCTTGGCCTCCGTAATGACCGGCTGAATCCGGATGTGCGTGCCGTCCTTGAGGTAAAGCCAGAGACCAACGTCCACATTCGGCTCTTTCTCGAACGAGATGCGTTGGCCGGGAACGCCGCCCTTGATCTGGAACGGCATCTGGAACGCAGCCCTGCGGGCATTGAGCTTCTCCATGATCTCTTCCAGTGTGGTGGAATAGGAAAGATCAAATTCACGGGGGCTGGTCGCGAATGCGACATCTTTCATGGTGCCGGTAAGGTTATCCATAACGTTTTCTCCTTCCTAAAGTCCAGTGGGTGGCTGATACATATTGTGTTTCTGTGCGGCTTATTTTTTTGCAAAAGTGCCGCTGATACCGTAGCCGGAGTTCTCATTCATGGTAAGACTGCTGCCGTCCACAGAGAACGTGTAAGTAGACGGCTCACTCCATGCCTCCAGCGTTACCGTGAGCTGGTCACCGTCAATGGTATAGGTGCCGTTCTGCTTCATGTACGCATTCTCCATGGTGCATTTGCCTTTTCCGTTGAATGTCCAAGTGATCACGCCATCTGCACCAAGCTCGGCTGACCACGTCCCGGCCAGCGCGTCCTTGCTTCCGCATGCGGCAAGTGTCAAAAGCGCAGCCGCAATCAGAAGCAACGCAACATACTTTTTCATTTCCCAATGTCCTTCTTTCTTTGAAATCGTTTGATAGATGGTTATCCGTTTACTGCACCGCCGCAGTATTCGCAGCAGCCGTTTGCGTCCGGCGTAGTCGTCGCGCCGCAGTAGGGGCAGGTGACCGCCGTCTTTGGGGCTGCCGCCTGCTCAATCTTCTCACGCACATCTTTTCTGACCTGCGTGAGCGCCTGACGGATCTCCTCGCCGAGTTTTTTGCAATTGCGGTACTCGACATTCATTTCTGGGCTGAATCGGCTCGGCATACCCGGACGCACGGCGGGCGGCGGCGTGATGTCTACCGAGCTGGAGTTGACCTTGAAGCGCATCTCGTTGAAATACGGGTTGTTGACAAAGATGGTGATATAAAAATCGTAGGAATACTCATAACGCGGCGGATTGTAGCTGACCTCATTGCCGTCCTTATCCTCGCGCTTTAGCTCCGAGCGGCTCTCGTCAATGTCAAGATTACAGCCGGTCACGTCTGCAAAGTCCAGAACATCTGGGTTGGCTTCCACGAGATTTCTGGCCCGTGTCACCATGAATTTTCCTGCATCCTCGTCAAGAAGCACCTTGGTGTCCGTGCCGAGCGTTCTGGTCGTGTGAAATGCCGCGACCTTTTCCTGATTTTCCTCCCGGTAGGCCAGCTGTGACTTGATTTCCTCAACGGTGCTGCTGCGCCGGTCGGAGAACCACGGCGAGAGTTTTTTTGCACAGTTTTTGCAGAGATTTCCGTTTTCAAGCTTGCGGTTTCCAAGCAAGCCGATCTTTTCTCCGCAAATATCGCAATATTTCTTATCGAACAGTCCCATAATGTATTAAGCTCCTTTATGTTCGCTTCTCGAACTATGCATTGTTCTGTGCGTCCGCCTTGGAATTGAGTACCGCGCCGTAGATGTACAAGGCCGGAACGGCCACACCTGTCAGGACGCTTACGACATTAAACTCGCCGCCGTTGACCAGATTCATCACGATGCCCAAAATGCTGAACACGGCCACGATTGCGCCCCATGCGATAAGCCCGCCTGCTTTTTCAGTGCGCTTGCTGTGCTTGACGCCCTTAATTCCGGCGATCAGCTGAAAAATTCCTCCAACCAGCGTCAGGAACAGTGCCGCCCAGTAGGGAAATGTCAGGCCGGAGGCCGCGCCGAGCCCCGCCGCCAGCGCACCCAGTCCACCGACAAGCACACCCGCAATGATGGAAAATGCAGCGGCAATGATCATCAAAATCCCGGTGACCTTCAAAAACTTGTGTCCATTCATAATAAATCCTCCTCGTTTTCTTGTTGTTTGTTTTTTATTTCGCAGAGCGCATAGCTCCACATTTCATACAAAAGACGCTGCGGCCGTTCGGCATTCCGCACGACGGGCACTTCCAGCCGTCTTCCGGTGCAGGCCTTGAAAAAATCAAGGCCTCTGTTTCCTCGGCAAACGCTGCCAGGAGGTTAAAGATGCTCTGTGCGCTATCGCCACAGTAGTCGTTTGTGAAAACCTCGCCGCCGTCTTGCCATGTTGCGGCAATGTAGCTGTCCGCAACGCCGTCCGGGCAGACACCGGGGTAAACCGGAAGCTCCAGCACGCGAAGCTCTTGTCCGATGCTGCTGAAATACGCCTGCGCCTTCTCTGGCTCGACGGCGGTGCCCTTTCTGGAAACAGTCTTGCCACCGCCATCCTGATACCGGTAGGAAAAAAGCATCTGCTTCTCCGATCGGGATGGCATCGTCCGCTCCGTGAGAAGGAAGCTGAAGCAGTCACGCGCAGACGGGGCGCTCTGATTCCAGTAAATTCCGATCAGTTCCGCCGTTTCGCGCACCGCACGCTGCTCTGTTTCAAGCTTGGATGCAGCATAAGCTTCCTCGGCAATACCCAGCACCAGGGCCTCCAGTGCCTCCGCATGGCTGCCGCTGAGCGTTTGGGTCTCATCCCCGTCATCGGTGCGCCAAACGACCCGGATCTCGCTGTCAGTCTCATCCACGGCATCGGAAGACGGCTTTCGGTACTCGGGCAGATCCGTCTCTGCCAGCATATTCTGAAGCTCAAACCACTGTACCCATGTAAGCTGCCAGGGAATCGGGTTGGAAAACGCATCTGTCCTGCTTTCTCTTACCTCGTCGTCGCCGGATTGGCTTGGAAACCAGCCGGTCAGCAGCGGCATATCGTTCTCCTGATAAAATTTCAGTGAAAAGCAGCTGTAGTAATTCCTGTGGTTCTGCCGCCACTCAAATTCCGCCAGTTCCTTGCCTGCTCTGTATGCATCCGGGTTTTCCATCCTGCCTCCGTCTTTGATCTGTGACGTTGCAACAAGCCGATACAGTGAGCATCCTGTCAGCGCAAGCAGGGCAATTACCGAAACGGTAATCAGCGCAGCTTTCACTGCCGATTTCACGTCAGATCCCCGTCGTCAAACGGGTCTCCGCATTCGGGGCAGAACTTCGGCGGATGCGCGGGATCAGTCGGCTCCCAGCCGCATTTGTCGCACTTGTACTGCGGAACACCGGCCGGCTTCGGTTTGCCGCATTCGGCGCAGAATTTGCCCTTGTTCACCGCGCCGCAGCTGCACGTCCAGCCGTCTGCCTGCGATTCCGGCTTTTTCGTGCCGCATTCGGGGCAGAACTTTCCGGTTGCCGTCGCGCCGCACTGCGGGCATTTCCAGCTTCCTGCCGCTGGCTTCGGCTCCGGCTTTTTGCTGCCGCAGTTCGGGCAGAAATTGCCGGTGATACCGCTTTGTCCGCAGCTGCACGTCCAACCGTTCGCGGGCGCTGCCGGTGCTGCGGGAGCGGGCTGCTGTGCTTGCTGCTGCGCACCCATCTGATAGAGGTTTTGTGCGTTCATACCGCCCATCTGGCCCGCCATATTCATGCCCATGAACGCCATCGCGGGGCCTGCACCCTGATTGGCCGCCGCAGCCTGCATCGCGGATGCCTGTGCGCCAACGAGATGCGCCGCCGCTCTCGTCGGGTCCATGAACGCCGCGTTGCGCTGCAGCTCCTTGATCATCTGCTCATCTTCTTCGCTCGCCTTGACCGACGAAACGCCGAAGGAAACGATCTCAAGCCCGCGCAGGTTGCGCCATTTTCCGGAGAGGACTTCATTCAACGCCTCGGCCAGCTCCATTGTATGACCGGGAAGCGCGGAATAGCGGATGCCCATGTCTGAAATCTTGGCAAACGCGGGCTGGAGGGCGGTCAGTAACTCGGTCTTGAGCTGTCCGTCCAGCCGGTCACGGGTATAATTCTCGCCAACGTTGCCGCAGACGTTCGTGTAGAACAGAATCGGGTCGCAGATGCGGTAGCTGTATTCACCGAAGCAGCGAATGGCAATGTCGATGTCAATGCCTGCCCGCTGGTCAACGACGCGGAACGGGACCGGCGACGGCGTGCCATACTTATTGCCGATGAGCTCCTTGGTATTAAAATAGTACACGCGCTGATCCTTGGGCGGCTCGCCGCCGAAAGTGAAGCGCTTTCCGATGTTCTTGAACGTGTCGAGGATACTGGTTCCCAACTCACCGGAGAAGATCGACGGCTCGGTCGAGGAATTGTAGACAAACTCGCCCGGTTCGGCGCACAGCTCCGTGACCTTGCCCTGATCGACGATGATCATGCACTGGCCGTCGGCCACCGCGACGACGGAGCCGTTGGAAATGATGTTCTCGCTGCCCTTGTA
>FR887234.1 GCA_000436735.1 Firmicutes bacterium CAG:170 | reverse complement strand
TACTTTTTTCTGACAAGCCAGAAAAAAGTATGTCCGCGAAGCGATGCCGCACCAATTGATGCAGAAAAATGGGCCGCCGGAGGCATCCCGCGCCTTCGGCGCATCCGAAATGGGCCTGCGGCGCGATTTTGCACCGGATGGCGCAAAAAACCGGAAAGGGGTCTCCCCTTTCCGGTTTCTCAGTTTTCAGAAAGCTCACGGAAATAACGGTCGATGCCGTTTGCGATCCCGACGGCAATCAGGCTGCGATAATCGTCCGTGGCCAGCAGCGCGTCCTCTGCGGCGTTGGTCATATAGCCGATCTCCACGATCGTGACCGGCACACGGCACCAGTTGATGCCGCTCATGGTATCCGTCTCCCAGACGTACTCCTTCCGGCAGCCCGCGTTGGCGGTCAGCTCGTCAAGGACGGCGTCCGACAGGGCGCGGCTTTTTGCGTAAAGGTCGCTGTTATAGGGATTCGCGGCGGTCTGGCAGATGGTCAGCGCACCGTTTGCGCCGGAATTCTCCGAGCCGTTGGCGTGGATGCGGACAAAGGCGTCGGCGTTCGCGTCGTTGGCGACGGCGGCGCGTTCGGAATTGGAGATGTTCACGTCCTGCTCGGTGCGCGTCATGAGGACGGTATAGCCGCGCTGAATCAGCTCCGCTTCGAGAAGCTTCGAGACGGCCAGCGTCAGCTCGCTTTCCGGAGAGCCGGTGTTGCAGCTGGCGGTGCCGCCGGAAACCTTATATTTTGTTTCGGCAGCACCGGGGCCGATCGGCTCTTGTGTGAGATCTGCCGTCAGCTGGTGGCCGGGGTCGATGACCACGACGA
This sequence comes from Firmicutes bacterium CAG:170, assembly GCA_000436735.1. GTDB lineage: Bacteria > Bacillota > Clostridia > Oscillospirales > Oscillospiraceae > CAG-170. Next base: position 93 of record FR887234.1, on the reverse strand, counting down.
GACCGTTCGATGCGGAGGGCGCTTCGTTGGAAGCGCCCGCTTCCTCGGCGGCAGGCTCCGGCAGCTCCGGATCGGCGGGCTGCGTCTCCGCTT
>FR887233.1 GCA_000436735.1 Firmicutes bacterium CAG:170 | reverse complement strand
GGGGAGCGTCGTGTCATTGTGCCTATCAACAGTGATTTCTGCCGCATCAAATGCTGCGCCGAGTGTGGCGTTTCCGCTTGCCAAGCCAAGACTGGTGTTGACATACAGATCGGTGCAGCTCCCTCGGAATCCTTCATACAGTGCCGAGAAATTGTTGATGTAGGTAAAGGAAACAGTGACATCCTTGGTGCTGGCAAGCTGCTTGCGGGCATCCTTCAGCGCGTCGATGTGTGCCGGGTAATGCGTCCACTGACCGCTTTCATTGTAGGCGTAGTAGCCGTTGAACGCTTTCAGCATGGCGTAATCTTCCGTTGTGCCGCGGACGATACGGTACTCCATATCGGCCTTGAGCACATTGTAGGCGCTGACATACGCCGCCCACGTCTCCGCGCTGTAATCGCTTTCGTTCAGCTTGGCCGGGTCATACTGCTCGATCAGGGCTTCGGCTTCTGCCTTACGGCTTTGATAGTTTTCGTAGGCAGTGTTGTAAAGATCAGCGTTGACCAGCTTGTGCGCGTCTGCGGCCTCCGCTGCGGCATTTACTGCATCCTGCTTGTCTGCTGCTGTGTTGACACCCTCAACGGGGTTGCCATCATCATCGTACAAGCTGTCCAGCAATGTCTGACCATCAGCTTTGGCCTGCTCATAGGCATCCCATGTGATAGCGGTACAGTTGTCTGCACTGACTGGTGTACCGGTCGTATCGCTCAACTCGCCCTGTTGCCAGCGCCACTCAGAATGAATTGCCTCATATAAGAATGTAGCATTGACATTTTCAAGCGAGATCAAATTTGCTGTTGCTCCCGGAAGTGCTGCGGTCAGCGTAGCCAGAGCATCATTGACCTGCTCCTGTGTGGCATTTTCGTCCTTATAGACCTTGTCTGCGGCATCTACAATGTCTTTAAGGTCTTGCCAGAACCCTTTTGCACTTTTACTTGTAATTTTGCCGTTCCAACGGTCATTTTCTGTATAATAACCACTTGTAGGCAATGCCGAGTTAATAGCTTCTTCAAGTTCTGTTTTTGTTACAGGTTCTTCTGGTTCATCTGATACCGGAATCTGAACATATATGATATTTCCTTGTTGTGAGGCACCGGAATCATCGAAATCATATACAACAAAACCCGTGACATTTTCAGTAGGCAATACGAAGCCATCATTGAAATGGACGGCTTTAGAAAAAACGCCGCCGCCGACAGACAAGAATCCTTCACCTGTCAGCATATCTCCAATAATGGTAGTATCATTTTCAATGATAGTCGAAGCAGGCATTGAGCTATCATACGTTTTGGTGTAGTAATACGGGATTTTCAGGCCATTATCATCCATGGAGGTGGTGTAATAAGCGATGATCTGATATGGTGCTGCCCCTTCGGGGAGTGCTGCTAAATAAACTTTGCCGGATGTTCCATCGCCCATCGCAATCATAGTATCTGCCGAATCAGAAAACGTACCGATTTCTGTAAGCGTAGCTTCAACTATTTCACCGTTTATCTTATATTTTACGACAGAAGCATTATCACCATTTTCTGCAAAAATGGTGGGACAACATCCTATAAAGATGCTGAAACAAACTATAAAGGCAACTACCCGAAATAATATCGAGCGACTTTTGACATTCATGTTCCTCCTAAAATGCAGGAGACGGGAGGAATCTCCCGTCTCCTGCATTTTCTATAAATGATTTACAACACTACAAGGATTTAAACAATGACAAACATATACGGACTCATTTCGCCATTCTGAACGATTACACGAAGGTACTGACCAGCGGCAGGTGTGGAAATAGCTCCAGTGAATACGCCGGTACTGCTTTCAGTTAAGCAAGTATTGTTAATATAGACCGTAGAACCGCTCGGAGCATTTATAGTAACATTCACTGCTTCTGCATCGCCAGCTCTATTGCGAATATCAGAAATCTTTGTGACGGTGCTACCTGTTGTGGGAACCTGACCGGCGAAAATGGTGCTGGCGCCTTTTCCTTCCGCTTGGAATGTCAACTTAGTCGGCTTACCTGTTCTCAGGACAGAGCTGTCAGCTTTATTTGCGGTTGTGAAAATGCCAGTAATTTCAGCCGAGGTCTCGCCAAATCTGCCAAAATCCAGAACTGCGCTGTAAACACGCACATAGTGGAACGTCTTGCCGGTCACATCAACAGGCAGACCGGTCGAAATATCAACCGCCCACTCCAGATCAAAGCCGTCGCCGCCAGTCTTATCAGAAGTGTACGGCGTGTA
>FR887232.1 GCA_000436735.1 Firmicutes bacterium CAG:170 | reverse complement strand
TGCGCCACCAACGCCGTGTAATAGCTGTTCATCGTACTTGGTGCATTGAACAGCGCAGTCAGCAGATATTGCCGGATATTCCGAATCCGCGTTGTGTTCTGCTTCAGGCAGTCCATAACGAAACGGATATGCTCGCTGTTCAGCTTCAGCAGCTTCGCCCGCACGACCCCGGCTGGACAGTCATTGCCTGCAATGCGGATTCGGCTGCGGGTGCTGCAAACCGTCTCCTGCACCAGTTGGGCGATCTCGTCAAGCTGCTCTCGGTCAATCTGCGGATCGCTTGCCAGAACGTCATAGTCGATATTCTCCAGAATCAAGTCCCGATAGCTTTCAAACGATCCCATCGTTTCCGTTCGCTTCTGCGTAGGGCTTTCCGGAAAACCGGAAGGGAAAGGAATCGAATCGGTAATTGATTGATCTGTATTTCGTTTTTCTTTATTTCTTCCTTTAGTATTTAATTGCATTGGATTTTCCAACGTAGGTTTATCCAACATAGGCTTTTCCAATGCTGGATGATCCAATGTAGGCAAAGCCTGTGCAGGGTCTTTCGGTGTTGGTTCCATGTGTGGCTGCTCATAGATCGTGTACACGGTTCCACGCAAACAGCCACGCTCGTCACGCTCTCGGCTGCGCTCGATGTAACCGGCACGTTCCAACTCGCGCACAGCTTCCCGGATGGCGTCGATACTCTCCTTGTTGATCTGCGCAAGCCCCTGCAGCGTATAGTCCCAGTCCTCCGGAAGCGACAACATCTGTGAGAGCAGCCCCTTGGCCTTGAGCGACAACGTATGGTTGCGGAGATGGTGGTTGGACATGACCGTGTAACCCTTGTTTTTCTCGACACGGAATACAGACATTTTCGTGACCTCCTTGTCTTGTTTTTTTGAAGAGAATAAAATCGACGCTCGTTTTCACTTGCTGGAAAACGAGCGTCATAGCGAAATTTTAAGTTGATTTATAGCATAACAAGCAGTATAATGCGACTGGAAATAAGCGTGTTATCTTAGCAAGCAAGGAAAACGTGGCGTCCACGACACGCGGACTTTTCTACAAGTTGGAAGTCCGTTTGACGCCAACCCTGACGCCAACGGGCGAAAAGCGCCCTGATACTGTACGGGTTTATTGCTCTGAATGAGATTCTGAGATTAGACGTATCAGGCAAAACGGGAACAAAATGTGCGTGATAGACGTACAAACGCATCTTTGTAATCAGCAGGTCGGGGGTTCGAGTCCGTCTACCAGCTCCAATCCTTTCAGCAAACAGCGAACTGAATATGGGGGAATTC
>FR887231.1:16887-19383 GCA_000436735.1 Firmicutes bacterium CAG:170 | reverse complement strand
GGCGTAGTTGGATAATCAATTGTTTTAATTAGACTTTAGCATGAAATGCCGCACAGTCGGCTAACGCGCTGGCATCTGTGCTTGGAGTGTGTATTCGGCAAGACCAACAAAAACGTCAGTCAAAATTCTACGTTTTGCCGAGAGTAAAAAAGAGCCGCTCTCCCGAAAAATTCTCGGAAAAGCGGCTCAAAACGCCGTGGGTAAAGGTACAGGTCCATCGAATTTGGCAAAGTCCATTTTGGCATCTTTTTGTCACGCCTCTAAAAATGGGCGCAAAAAAGCCCGGAAGTCGTTGAAACTTCTGGGCTTTTCGCAGCGGCATCTATTTGGGTGCAGCTTGATGGTGGAGACTGGCGGACTCGAACCGTCGACCTCCTGCGTGTGAAGCAGGCGCTCTAACCAGCTGAGCTAAGCCTCCATTGCTCAGCTATTATAGCACCGTCCGCCGAAAAAATCAACCGGAAATTCCGCGCTTCGAAGAAAATCCTGCGTTTGAAAGCGCATCTGCCGAAAACGCGGGGCTTTGCGCCAGATTTAGAAGCGTCTCGCGGGTATTTTCCTCTGGGTGGCGGAGGACATGCGCCAGCAGCGCATGGAGCATCTGTCCAACCTCCCGACCGCGCAGCCACGAAAGATCGCTGCCGGATACGGCCAACTGGCCGAGCGTAACGCACTCGCCGGAGGCGAGTATCTCAGAAAGCAGCGCCCCTTCCCCGGCGAGCGCGGCGGCGATCTCCGCAGCCTCCGTGCCGTTTTCGGCGACCGCGCGCTTGAGCGTGATCCGGTCCAGCTGCGGGCAATAGGCCGACGCTGCGTACCCGATCAGGCTGCAAAGCCGCGACGGGAGCCGGAGCTGCGACGGCTCCAGCTCCGGAAACAGCACCTTTAGTCCGGCCCAGCGGACGGACGGCTCCGTCGGAAGCTCCGCCAGCCAGTCCAGCTCCGGCAGCGCGTCGATCCCGGCTGCTTTCAGGAGGCCTGCCTCCGCCATCGTCCGCAGGACCTGCGGTCGCGGAGACAAAAGCGTTTTTTCCATCTCGTCGCGGATGCGCTCCATGGAGAGCGCCGCGGCCAGCGGCGCACATCGCTCCACGGCGCCGGCGGTCGCTGCGTCCAGCGCAAAGCCGAGCTGCGCGGAGAATCGATAGGCGCGGAGCATTCGAAGCGCATCCTCGCGGAAGCGCTTCTCCGGGTCGCCGACGCAGCGGATGCAGCGCCGCGCCAGATCGTCCCGTCCGCCGAACAGATCGGTGACGTTCCCGTCCGCGTCCATCGCCATGGCGTTGATCGTAAAATCCCGCCGGGAGAGATCCTCGGCAAGCGTGCGGACAAAGCGCACCTCAGACGGGTGCCGCCCGTCCAGATAAACGCCCTCCGTGCGAAAGGTCGTGACCTCAGCCTGTGCGCCGTCCAGAAAAACCGTCACCGTCCCGTGGCGGATACCAGTCGGGACGCAGTGCTCAAAGAGCGCCATGACCTCCTCCGGAAGGGCGGCGGTCGTGACATCCCAGTCATGGACAGGCCGCCCGAGCAGCCGGTCGCGCACGCAGCCGCCGACATAGTACGCCGGAAAGCCCGCCGCACACAGCCCTTTCACGATTTTCTCCGGTCTGACCGCCTCCATGGATGCAAACCTCCCCCCAGATGGATTTTTCCCAAAAATCGCTTGAGTTTACGCCCGAAAGAGTATATAATGATACCTCGGTGTTTATATTGGATTATAGACCGTTCCATTCGGAACTGCAACAGGAATCTCCCGACAGGAGGGCTTTTCATGACGGCTGCATACAGCGGTAAAAATATAGGACAGTATCTTCAGCCCGGAAAACGGGCGCATCTGGTGGGGATCGGCGGCGTTTCCATGCGCCCGCTGGGTCTGGTGCTGCGCAGCATGGGGATGGAGATCTCCGGCTCGGACATGAACGCCTCCGTGGCTGCGGAGGAGCTGACCGCAAACGGCATCACCGTCCACATCGGACACAGCGCCGACAACATCACCGGCGCAGACTGCGTGATCCGCACGGCGGCGGCCCACAATGACAATCCGGAGATCGCGGCGGCGCGTGCCGCCGGTATCCCGATCTTCGAACGGGCGCAGGCATGGGGCTACATCATGCGCGCCTACAAAAACGCGATCTGCGTGGCCGGTACGCACGGAAAAACCACCACGACCTCCATGCTGACGCATATTTTCATCGAGGCGCAGCGCGACCCGACCGTCATGATCGGCGGCTATCTGCCGCTGCTCCACGCCTGCCACCGGGTCGGCAAGGGCGATACGATCATTCTGGAAAGCTGCGAATACTGCAACTCCTTCCTGAATTTCTACCCGACGACGGCGGTCATTCTGGACGTGGACGCCGACCATCTGGACTTTTTCAAGGACCTGTCCGACGTGGAGCATTCGTTCCGTGAATTTGCGGAGCTGGTGCCGCAGGGCGGTCTGGTCGTGGCAAACGGCGACGACGCGAACACGGTCGAAACGCTCAGGGGTGT
>FR887231.1:3806-16877 GCA_000436735.1 Firmicutes bacterium CAG:170 | reverse complement strand
CGTTCGAAACGCTCAGGGGTGTGGACTATGTGAGCTTCGGCTTCCGCGAGGAAAACCGCGTCCATTGGGCGAATGCCTCGGAGGATTTTCGGACGTTCGACGTGATCTGCGACGGAAAGCCCTACTGCCATGTGTCTCTCGGCGTGCGCGGGCGGCACAATGCCATGAACGCGCTGGCCGCGGCGGCCGTCGCGTGGCTCTACGGCGTGGAGGCCGCGCCGGTCGAAAGGGCGCTGCATGCGTTCACCGGCGCCGGACGGCGTCTGGAATACAAGGGCCGTTACAACGGCGCGGATATCTACGACGACTACGCGCACCATCCGCGTGAGCTGCACGCGCTGCTGGAGACCGTCAAGACGATGGGCTACCGGCGCGTCCTGTGCGCGTTCCAGCCGCATACCTACACGCGCACCAAGGCGCTCTTCAGCGACTTCGTGCAGGAGCTGCGCGGTGTGGATGTGGCCATTCTGACCGACATTTACGCCGCCCGTGAGCAGAACACCGTCGGCGTGACCTCGCAGGATCTGGTGAACGCCATTCCGGGCAGCGTCTACTGCCCCTCGCTGCCGGAGCTGACGCAGTGGCTGCGCGAAAATGCGCGGGAGGGCGATCTGATCCTGACTGTCGGCGCAGGCGATATCTACAAGGCCGGAAACGCACTGCTGAACAAATAAACAATCTGCCAAGCCGCAGCCCGATGGGCTGCGGCTTTTGTATTTTTGCGCAAGTTTTTTTGCCGAAACGGGTTGCATTTTGCAAGCTTCATGCTATAATTGGTGTACAAAAAAGGAAAGCTTTTGATGCGTGCCAAAGTTAAGTGCATCTAACTTTTCGTATCCGCGCCATCCGGCGCAAACACAAAATATAAATGGAGGTTTCATTATGAAGCATATCGGATTGTTTGCAGCCGGCGTTCTGTTCGGAACTGCCGGGATCAAGCTGCTCGGCAGCAAGGACGCCAAGAAGGTCTACACGCACTGCACCGCTGCGGTGCTCCGCGCAAAGGACTGCGTCATGCAGGCCGTCACCAACATCCGCGAGAACGCGGAGGATGTCTACGCGGGCGCGAAGGAGATCAATGACCGCCGTGCGGAGGATGAAGCCGCGCAGGTCATCGACGACGCCTCCTGCGAAGAGGCAGCCGCAGAATGATCCGGCTGTGGAGAGCTGCGATGCGCGGCTCTCCTTTCCTTTGGAGGTAGAAGCATGAAATGTAAAATTCTGCATGAAACGCGCGGGCGGCTGCGGGTGCATCTGCTGTGCGGACGCATGTCGCTGCATGAGGCGGACGTGCTGGAATACGAGCTGCTGGCGGTCGAGGGCGTGTCGTCGGCCAAGGTCTTTGACCGGACACAGGACGCCGTGATCGTCTACGAAAGCAGCCGTCAGGCGGTGATCCATGCGCTGGCGGCGTTCTCCTTTGCCGCGGCAGAGGCCAACGGCCGTGTGCCGGAGCGCACGCCGCGCGCGCTCAACCGCGAGTTTGAGGACAAGCTCGCCATGACGGTGATGCGCCGCGTTTTTTCCAAGCTCTTTCTGCCCGCGCCGGTCACGACGGCGATCGCGCTATACCGCTCCGTTCGCTACATAAAGGAGGGCCTGTCCGCGCTCTGGCATGGGAAGCTGACGGTCGCCGTGCTCGATGCGACGGCAGTCACGGTCTCGATGGTGCGCGGCGACTTCGCCACGGCAGGCTCCGTCATGTTCATGCTGCGGCTGGGCGAAATTCTGGAGGAGTGGACGCACAAGAAGTCCGTCGCCGATCTCGCCGGAGCCATGGCGCTGAACGTGGACAAGGTCTGGCGCAAGACCGGCGATACGGAGCTGCTTGTTCCCATCGGCGACGTGCAGGCGGGCGACGAGATCGTCGTGCGCACCGGCTGCCTGATCCCGCTGGACGGAAAGGTCTCCGAGGGCGAGGCGATGGTCAATCAGGCGTCCATCACCGGCGAGTCCATGCCGGTGGCCAAGCGGCCGGGCAGCTATGTCTACGCCGGGACGGTCGCGGAGGAGGGCGAATGCGTCGTCCGCGTGGAGAAGGCGATGGGCGGCGGCCGCTACGACCGGATCGTCAAAATGATCGAGGAATCCGAGAAGCTGAAATCCACCGCGGAGGACAAGGCCTCCCGTCTTGCCGACCGGCTGGTGCCGTATACGCTGGGCGGAACGGCGCTGACATATCTTCTGACGCGGAACGTCACGAAGATGCTGGCCGTTCTGATGGTCGATTTCTCCTGCGCGCTCAAGCTGGCCATGCCGATCGCGGTGCTTTCGGCCATGCGCGAGAGCAGCGGCTATCATATTTCCGTCAAGGGCGGGCGCTTCCTGGAGGCCGTTTCCAAGGCCAACACGGTCGTCTTTGACAAGACCGGCACGCTGACCTACGCGGAGCCGTCGGTCGCGCAGATCGTGACCTTCGGCGGCGAGGACGAGTGCGAGATGCTGCGCCTTGCCGCGTGTCTGGAGGAGCATTACCCGCACTCCATGGCGAACGCTGTGGTCGAGGAAGCGAAAAAGCGCGGCCTGTCCCACGAGGAATACCATTCTCAGGTGCAGTACGTTGTGGCGCACGGCATTTCCAGCATGGTGGACGGAAAGACCGTCCTGATCGGCAGCGCGCACTTCGTCTTTGAGGACGAGGGCTGCACGGTCCCGGAGGAGGACGCGGAAAAATTCGCGGCTCTGCCCGCGCAGTATTCGCATCTGTATCTCTGCATCGCCGGAAGGCTCGCGGCGGTCATCTGCATTTACGATCCGCTGCGTGCCGAGGCGCGGGACGCCGTCCGCGCGCTGCATGAATGCGGCATCGGGAAGGTCGTCATGATGACCGGCGACAATAAAAAGACCGCCGCGGCAGTCGCGGCGGAGGTCGGCGTGGACGACTTCTACGCCGAAGTCCTCCCGGAGGACAAGGCGGCGTTCATCCGCCGCGAAAAGGAGGCCGGGCGCACAGTCGTCATGATCGGCGACGGCGTGAATGACTCCCCCGCTCTTTCGGAGGCGGACGCCGGGATCGCCATTTCAACCGGCGCGGCCATCGCACGCGAGGTGGCGGACATCACCATCGCGTCGGAGGATCTGTTCGAGCTGGTCACGCTGCGGCGGCTGAGCGAGGCGCTGATGCGCCGTATCCACGGCAACTACCGCTTCATCGTCAGCTTCAACCTCATGCTGATCGTTCTGGGCGTGATCGGCATTCTGCCGCCGGCGACATCCGCGCTGCTGCACAACGCCTCGACGCTGGCGATCAGCCTCAAGAGCATGACCAACCTTCTGGAGAAGCCGGAATAAGACAAAAAGCAGAGGCCGCGTTCTTACGGACGCGGCCCCTGATATTTTTTACGCGCGCAAAAGGCGCTGCTCTTTCGGGCAGCGCCTTCGTTTTACTTATAGCCTGATATCCGATCAAAGCTCAACATCGACGAGCGACTTCATGACCTCGGCGCAGCGCGGGCAGAGGCCCTCTGCGTCCGCCTGCTCAGAGTGCATCCAGCAGCGCGGGCACTTCGTGCCGGGCGCTTCCGTGACCTCAATCACGAGGCCGGGGAAGTTCGTGCCGCTGCCGGTCACGGCGTTTTCCTTCGACTTCTCGTCCGCGACGGAGACGTTGGAGACGATGAACAGCTCCGCCAGATTCATCCCGCGGACAGCCTTGAGCGCTTCCGCCGCCGGCGCGTCCAGCGCCGAGAGCGTGACGTGCGCTTCGAGGCTCTTGCCGATGCGCTTGTCCCCGCGGGCCAGCTCGAGAATGCCGTTGACGTCGCTGCGGACGCGGATGGCGGTATCCCAGACGGCCATCTGCTCCGCGCTCAGCGCGTAGCCTTCATACGGCTTCACCATGAGATTCAGCAGGACGTTCCGCGGATCGTCGCCGTCGCGGTGCGGCATCTGCTGCCAGATCTCGTCGCAGGTGAAGGCGAGGATCGGCGCAAATTCGCGGGTCATGGCGTCGAGGATCAGCCAGAGCGCAGTCTGGGCGCTTCTTCTCTGGAGGCTGTCCTTGCCGTCGCAGTAGAGGTGATCCTTGATGATGTCGAGATAGAGGCTCGACAGCGTGACGACGCAGAACTCGTTGATGGCGTGGGAGACGGTGAAGAACTCATAGTTCTGATAGGCCGCTTCGCAGCGCTCGAGCAGCGCATTCAGGCGGGTGATGGCCCAGCGGTCCAGCTCCGGCATATCCTCCGGCGCGACGAGCTGATTCGGGTCGAAATCAACCAGATTGTCCAGGCAGAACTTCGCCGTGTTGCGGAACTTGAGGTAATTCTGGCTCAGCTGCTGGAAGATGGAGTCGGAGCAGCGCACATCGACGTGATAGTCGGCAGAGCCGGCCCACAGGCGGATGATATCCGCGCCGTACTTCTTGAGCACGTCCGCCGGATCGACGCCGTTGCCGAGGGACTTGTGCATGGCCTTGCCCTCGCCGTCCACCGTCCAGCCGTGGGTGACGCACTCCTTGAACGGAGCGCCCTTGCCCAGCGCGCCGACGGCCGTCAGCAGGCTCGACTGGAACCAGCCGCGGTACTGATCGAGGCCCTCCAGATAGACCGTTGCAGGCCAGAAGCCCTCCGTTTTCTGCATGGAGGCAAAGTGGGTCGAGCCGGAGTCAAACCAGCCGTCGAGGGTGTTGGTCTCCTTCTCGAAGTGCCTGCCGCCGCAGTGCGGGCAGGTGAAGCCCTCGGGGACCAGCTCGTCGGCCTCCTTCTCGAACCAGACGTTCGAGCCGAATTCGCCGAAGAGCGCGGAAATGCGGGCGATGGTCTCGTCATTGCAGATGGGCCTGCCGCAGTCCTTGCAGTAGAACACCGGGATGGGAAGGCCCCAGCGGCGCTGACGGGAGATGCACCAGTCTGCGCGCTCACGGATCATGGCCTTCATGCGGTCAATGCCCCAGCCGGGGACCCAGCGCACGTCGTCACAGGCGTCGCAGGCGGCATCCTTGAACGACTCGACCGAGCAGAACCACTGCGGCGTCGCGCGGAAGATGATCGGACTCTTGCAGCGCCAGCAGTGCGGATAGGAGTGAACGATCTCCTCCGAGGCAAACAGCGCGCCGGACTGCTTCATGTCCGCAAGGATCACGGGGTTGGATTCGTCGGTCTTCATACCGGCATACTTGCCGGCGTAGGCGGTGTGGCGGCCCTGATCGTCCACCGGAACGATCAGCTCCATGCCGTAGCGGCGGCAGGTCTGGTAGTCATCCGCGCCGAAGCCGGGCGCGGTGTGGACGCAGCCGGTGCCGGAATCCATCGTGACGTAGTCCGCCAGCACCAGACGCGAGGTCTTGGGCAGGAACGGATGGTCGGCCAGCATATTCTCAAAGAACGCGCCCTCGTGCCGTTCCACGATCTCATAGCTGTCGAAGCCGCCGATGTGCATGACCTTCTGCGTCAGCGCCTCCGCCATGACGTAGCATTCGCCGTTCGGAGCCTTGACGACGACGTAGGTCTCCTTCGGGTTGAGGCAGATGGCGAGGTTGCCGGGCAGCGTCCAGATCGTGGTCGTCCAGATCACGAAGAACAGCTTATCGTGGTCAAGATTTGGAAGCTTGCCGAGGTCGTCATGCATTTTGAACTTGACGTAGACGGTCGTGCAGGGATCGTCCTGATATTCGATCTCCGCCTCGGCCAGCGCGGTCTCGTCCTTCGGGCACCAGTAGACGGGCTTGAGTCCCTTGTAGATGTAGCCCTTCTTGAACATCTCGCCGAAAACCTTGACCTCTTCGGCCTCAAAGCCCTTGTCCATGGTCATATAGGGATGGTCCCAGTCACCCACGACGCCGAGGCGTTTGAAGCCCTCGCGCTGCACGTCGATGTAATGCTGGGCAAAGTCATGGCAGGCGGAGCGGAACTCCGGGATGGGCATGGCCTTGTGGTTGAGCTTGTTCTTTTTGATGATCGCCGACTCGATGGGCATACCGTGGTTATCCCAGCCGGGGATATACGGCGTGTAATAGCCGCGCATGGCCGCGGAGCGGATCATGAAGTCCTTGAGGGACTTGTTGAGCGCGTGGCCCATGTGCAGGCCGCCGTTGGAGAACGGAGGGCCGTCGTGCAGGGCGAAGAGCGGCTTTCCGTCGTTCTTTTTCAGCAGCTCGTGGTACAGATCCATCTCGTACCAGTGCTCGAGCATCGCAGGCTCCCGCTGCGGCAGGCTTGCGCGCATCGGAAAGCCGGACTTGTTCATGTTCAGTGTCTTTTTGTATTCCATTACCGTTTTCCTCCGAAAATCGTTATTTCCAAGCAAAAATGCAAAGCCGCCCTGAGCAATGCTCAGGGCGGCGGGATGCCGTGGTACCACCTGAATTCCCGCGCGGTGCGCGGACACTCTGCCTCTGTAACGGGAGGTCCCGTCCGAGCCTACTGGTTTCCGTTCGGTCGGATGCTCCAAGGGGATATTCAGCCGCTCACGCCGCTGCCTTACACCGTCCGGCAGCTCTCTGCGCGCGTTGGAGCGTCCTACTCGTCCTTATCAGCGCATATTTTCTATGACAGCGCCGCACTCTTATAGGGCGGCGCGTTTCTCTGCCGTTCCGGCGCAGGCCGGACTCAGACAGAGGTGGGGTCGTAATTCTTGCCGAACTTCAGATCGGTGAACTTGATGGTCGCGCTGTCGGGATGGGACGGCGCACTCTGGGCCGGAGCGGTGCGCGGTGTGGGCGCAGGCTCGGAGCCGACCAGCTTTTCCAGATTCTCCGAAATTTCCGAAGCGATGTCCGAGGCAGAGGGCGTGGGCGCCGGAGCGGACGGAACGACCATGGGCGGCTGCTCCTGCTTGCTCCAGTCGTAGGGCTTCTCCCGCACGGGCTGCTTCGGCTTTTCCTCGACGTGAAGGTCCATCGCCTTGAGCTTTTCCAACAGCTCCAGATGGCCGCGGATGTCCTGCTCGACGACGCTGATGAAGTTCTGCGCGGTCTGCTTGGCGCGGTTCACGCGCTCCTCCTCCTCGGCCAGCGTCTGCTGGAGGCCGGCGGTCTGGCTGCGGACGGAGCCCTGCGCGTCGTTCATCATGCTGGCGCACTTGGCCTGTGCCTCGGCGATCATTTTATCGCAGGTCTGCTGGGCATTGGCCATGGCGCGCTTCATGCCCTCCTCCTGCGTGCGGTATTCCTCAAGCTTTTCGACAAGAATCTTCATCTTGGACTTGAGAACGGCGTTTTCCTTATAGAGCGTGATATAATCCTCGGTCAGCGGCTCGAGAAAATCATCGACCTGCTGCATATCGTAGCCGCCGAAAACGGCCTTCGAGAAGGTTTGCTCCTGAATTTCCTGCGGTGTAAACATGACGTATTCTTCCTCCTGGCGGCGTTACAGATAAAGGCCGTTGTTTTCCAGCTCGTCCACCACGTCGCCGAGGATATCCACGTTGTACGGCGTGATGAGGTAGGTGCTGATGGCGATCTTCTTGATCTTTCCGTCGAGCGCGTAGGCGCAGCCGGAAAGGAAATCGACCAGACGGCGGGCGACATCCTTGTTGGTCGCCTCAAGGTTCAGAACGACGGCATGCTTGCTGCGCAGATGCTCGGCGATGTCCGAAACGTTGTCGAAGCGGTCGGGCTTGACCAGAACGACCTGCATCTGCGTGGTCGCGTGGATGTTGACGACCTTACTTCCGCCGGAGCTGCGGCGGGAGGAGGTGCCGGAGAGGCTATCGTCCATATCGTCGAAAAGAGAACTGGAAGCGGCGGGCGCCGGAGCGGAAGAGGTTCTGTTCGCGCGGTCGGCTCTGTAATTCGGCTTTCTGTTGTCGTCGTCGAATTCGTCGAAATCGTCGTCCGCATCCTCGCTGTAGGGCTTTGCCAGCTTCTTGAGTTCATCCATAAATCCCATAATCTTGTATCCTCCAATATCTGTGTCTGTCAGACATTATAATTTCTCGGGCCGAAAATTGCGGTGCCGACGCGGATCATCGTCGCACCCTCTGCGATGGCGTCGGCGTAATCGCCGCTCATCCCCATCGACAGGCATTCCATGGCTACATTATCGTATTTTTTCTTGCTTATGTCAACAAAAAGGTTGCGCATTTCGGCAAAATATCTTCGATTTTCGCCCGGGTAGGTGCTGACGGGCGGAATTGCCATCAGTCCGCGGAGGCGGCAGTGGGGAAATTCGGCCATTTTGGCGGCGATCTCCATCGCCTGCGCCGGAGTGAAGCCGGATTTGCTCTCCTCCGCGCCGATGTTGACCTCCAGCAGGATGGGCTGGATCACGTCCATTTTTTCCGCCGTTTTCTCGATGCACTCCAGAAGCTCCGTCCGATCGACCGATTCGATCAGATCGACCTTCCCGACGACCTGTCTGACCTTGTTGGTTTGCAGATGCCCGATGAAATGGACGGGCTTTCCGGTATAGGCGCCCTCGGCCAGCTTCTGCACCAGCTCCTGCACGCGGTTTTCACCGCAGCAGTCCACGCCCGCCGCCACCGCCTCGCGCACGGCCCCGGCGTCGTTCATTTTTGTCGCGGCGCAAAGAAGGATATCCTCCGGCGCACGGCCCGCGCTCTTCGCGGCCTGTGCCATGTTTTCGCGGATCGCTCTGATATTTTCTGCAATGTTCGGCATACTTATCCGACCACCTTTCCGTCATAAAGATTTTTTGCTCCGACGATCACCTCGTCGCCCGGCCAGAGGTTCGAGGTGGACGTCCGGTCCAGCTCGACCACATAGCTCTCTCCGTTGTCGTGCAGGATCTGGATGGGCTTCCAGACGGCGGTCGCGCCCTCGAGCACATAGACGCCCGGCTGGCTGTTTTTATCCACATGGACAGCGGATTTCGGCACGCGCAGTCCTGCGTGGGAGACAAAGACGATGTCTGCCGACTGCTGCCGCAGGAGCGTGACATTCTGCATATACCGGTCGCAGGAGAGTACCAGCAGCCGGAAGCCGGCCTGATTTTCGCTGATGCGGGAGACGGTCATTTCGATCTCGTCGTAAAAGTCGCGCGCGAACGTGACCTTGACGCGGTCGCCCTTCGCAAGCTCGCCAAGCTCGCCCGACGGGACAGCGGTCACATAGTACCAGGTGTTGCCGGAAATGAGCTTGCCCGCCGTATGCTCCGGGATCGTCTCCGGCTCCAGCGTGTTGTAGTCCTGCACGCTCAGGCTGTCCAGCCGCTTCGGCGTGAGCACGGACTCATAGCCGTCCACCGTGCCGGAGAAGTAGCCGGCCGACGGTGCAGCGACCGTGCGGGTGTCCTGCTCAGCCTCGCTGCGGAGGGATTCCAGCTCGTTCTGGGTCGCGGTGATCTGCGCGGCGATGACGGTGGTCGCGCTCTCGTCGGAGCTTCGGCGCAGGACAAGGCCCTTCAGCTCCGGCGAAAGGTCGGCGATGGAGTTCATGTCCCGGCGGCTGACATAGCGGGAAAACGCGGTCAGGTCGCTGACGATCTCCAAATCCAGCGCGGCCTGATCGGCGATGCTGGACGAGGAACGGTAGGCGTAATTCAGCTGCTCGAGCTGACTGGTCAGCTCGGTGATGCGGGACTGGCGGTCCTGCGCGTCGCCGGTGAGGTAGCCGGTGGCGACCGGCTCTCCGGCGGCCACGCGCGCGCCCTCCTTCGCGGTCAGAACGGTGATGCCGTATTCCGACTCGATCACCGTTTCGTCGCGCACGACGAAGCCCGCCGCATAATAGCCGGAGCCTGCCTCATATTCCATCACCGTCGCGGTGGTCAGCGGCTGGTGGATGGAGCTTACGACATTGTAGCCGAAATAGGCTGCGATCGCGATCAGCAGGATCCACAATATGACGGTTGTGTAATGCTTGCCCTGTTTCATAGCGGCTCCTTTGCGGCGCAGGGAGCCAGAAGGCTCATTCCTGCGTCAGGGTGACCGGCACCGACGGAATGATCGTCGATACCGCGTGTTTATAGATCATCTGCTGCTTTCCCTCGGATTGCAGCAGGATCACGAACGCATCAAAGCCCGTGATAACGCCGCGCATCTGAAAGCCGTTCATCAGAAAAACGGTCACGAGCGTGCGGCCCTTGCGGGCCTGATTCAAAAGCTGGTCCTGATAATTTTCGGAATGTGACATGGGTATCGGCTCCTTTTCTTTTTGTGATACCCATATCGTAGCATTCCTACGGCGCGAAAAAAGGAATATGGAGGAGGGCCAGCGCAAAAGTCGCGGAAAAATCCAGCGGCAGCGTCTGCTCGAGCCAGTGCAGCTCCGGGTTGCGCCGGAACCACGTCAGCTGGCGCTTGGCGTAGTTGCGCGAGCGCTGCTGAATGAGGCGGACAGCCTCGTCCATCGTGGTCTGGCCGCGCAGCGCCTGCACGATCTCCTTGTAGCCGATGGCCTGCATGGCGGTGGCTGTGTCCGGGACGCCGCGCGCCAGCAGCCGTTCCACCTCGGCGACCAGCCCCTGTTCGAGCATTTGCTCCACGCGCAGGTCAATGCGCGCGTAGAGGTCGGCGCGGTCGCGGAAGGTCATGCCGAGCCAGACCGGATGGTAGCGCGGCGGGAGCCTTTTCGTCTCCTCGTTGTGCTGTGTGATGGTCCTGCCGGTCTCCTGATAGACCTCGAGCGCGCGCAGGATGCGGCGCACATCGCCCAACGGCAGCCGCGCCGCCGTCTCCGGATCGACCGCGGCAAGCTCCGTGTGCAGCGCCTGCACACCCTCCTGCCGCAGGCGCGCTTCCAGCGCCTCGCGCTTTCCGGTCGCCGGGAACGGCGCGAAGCTCCGCCCGGCGATCAGGCTGTCTGCGTACAGGCCCGTGCCGCCTGCCAGAATGACGGTTTTTCCGCGCGAAAGAATGTCCTGCACGCAGGCGTCCGCCATTTCGACGTAGCGCCCCACGGAAAAATCCTCGTCCGGCTCCGCGACGTCCAGCATGTGGTGCCGGACGCCCTGCATTTCCCTGGCGGTCGGCTTGGCCGTGCCGACATCCATACTGCGGTAGAGCTGCATGGAGTCACAGGAAACGACCTCGCCGTCCAGCCGCTTGGCCAGCTCGACGGCCAGCCTCGTCTTGCCGGAGGCCGTCGGGCCGACGACACAGACGATACGGTCACAGGTGTTCATGCCCTTCGGGCCTCCTTTCTGCCGCTTCGCGGCCTGTTTCAGCTTTTGGGCCTTTCGAATTTTCCGAGCCCTCCGAACGGAAGAAATTCGGAAAAAGGCACGCCCGCCGGGCGCGGGATCTCGCCGCAGGCCGACGTTTGGAGGGCGACGGCATACATGAGGTATTCCGAGCCTTCCGAACGGAAGGGATGCGGTGAGAGACAAGCCCGGGAGGTCAGATGCGCTTGAATTGCTTCTCTAACTGCTTCTGCGTCAGCGTGATGCAGATGGGCCGCCCGTGCGGGCAGTATTTGAGATCGTCGCGCGTCAGCACCTCGCGCACCAGCGCCTCGCGCTCACGCGGCTGGGTGTGATAGCCCGCCTTAATGGCCGCCTTGCAGGCGACCGTGTGCAGAAGCTCGTCCCGGAGCGACTCCGGCGCAAGCGTCCGGCCCTCGAGAAGATGACCGGCAAGCTCGGCAAGACCGGCCCCGGCATCCTCGGGGGCAATGTCGGCCGGAACGCGGCGGAGAAGCACCGTGCCGTCGCCGAAGTCCTCGATGCCGAAGCCGTACTGCTCCAGAAGCACGGCGTTTTCCAGCACGGCGGCGGCCTCCTCACGGCTCAAGGGCGCTGGGATCGGCGCAAGCAGCAGCTGCGACATGACGGGGGCGTTCTGCTTTTTGAGCTTTTCAAAAAGGATGCGCTCATGCGCGGCGTGCTTGTCGATGAAAAGCACGGCGTCCTTTTCTTCTACAATAATATAGGTGTCCAGCGCCTCGCCGATGATGTGCCACGGCTCCTCCCGGAGCGGGATCGCATCCTGCTCCGGCGGCGTGTCGGGCAAAGAAGGCTCGGCCTTTTCCGATGCAGCGGGCGCTGCCTCTTTCAACTCGGCTTCGATCGGCACTCGAGGTTTTTCCGGCTCCGCCGGAGCAAACGGCGGAAGCGCAGCTTCCTCCGGCTCTTCGGAGGCAGGCTCCGGCGCAGCGGGCTTCGTCTCGATCCGGGACTCGCTGCCGCCGAAAAGCGCAGCCTCAAGATCGTCCGGGAACACGCTGACAGGCCGTGCCGCACGCGCGGCGGGTGCCGCGCTGAACGCGGTGGCCGGCTTTTCCGGTACGGCGCTGCGCTCCGGTATGTCTGACTGCTCCGCAGGCGGCTGCGGGCGCTTCGGAAGCTGCACGTCGGAGGCAAAGGACGGCGCCTTGGGCGCTGCGGCGGACGCGCGGTACGCCTCCGCCGTCATGGTCTTGAAGAAATCGTTCTGAGGCGGCTGAACGGCGGCCTGCGCCGCCTTCTTTTCGGGAAGCCGCATTTCCGGCGCGCCGGGCGTCTTGTTGAGCGCGGAGAGGACGCCGTAGTGTACCGCGTCGAACACGCTCCGCTCGGACAGGAAGCGCACCTCGGTCTTGGCGGGATGGACGTTCACGTCCACCGCCTGCACGGGAAGCTCGATCTCCAGCACGCAGGCCGGGAACCGACCGGCCATGATCTGGTTTTTATAGGCCTCCTCCACGGCGGCGCTCAGCGTGCGCGACTTGATGAAGCGGCCGTTGACGAAGAAATACTGGAAGCTGCGGTTACCGCGCGTCGCGGTCGGCTTTGTGACGAAGCCGCTGACGGAAATTTTCTCCCACCGGCTCTCGACCGGGACCATGTCGTTCACGAGCTGCCGCCCGAGGATCTGATAGATCGCGGCCCTGCGGTCGCCGTCGCCGGAGGTGTGCAGCTGCTCGGCGCCGTCCTTGAGAAAGCGGAAGGAGATCTCCGGGTGCGCCAGCGCCTCGCGCTGGACGGCGGCAAAGACGGCGGAGGCCTCCGCCATGTCGGACTTCATGAATTTCATGCGCGCGGGCGTGTTGTAGAACAGGTCGCGCACCAGAATGGTCGTTCCGTCCGCGCAGCCGGCAGGCTCTTCGGAGCGGATGACGCCCGCCTCCAGATAGAGCGCCGTTCCGGCGGCGCTTTCGCGCGTCTTGGTCAGCAGATCGATCTTCGAGACCGACGAAATGGCCGCCAGCGCTTCGCCGCGGAAGCCCAGCGTCCCGATGGCCGCGAGGTCGTC
>FR887231.1:1269-3769 GCA_000436735.1 Firmicutes bacterium CAG:170 | reverse complement strand
GCTTGCTGGCCGCGTGGCGCGGGAATGCGTTGCGCGCGTCGGCGGGCTCCATGCCGCAGCCGTCGTCGGTGATGCGGATGAAGGTCATGCCGCCGTCGCGGATCTCGACCGTAATGGACGACGCGCCCGCGTCGATCGAGTTTTCGACCAGCTCCTTGACGGCGGAGGCCGGACGCTCCACGACCTCGCCCGCGGCGATCAGGTCGGCGACATGCGCGTCAAGCTGTTGGATCTTCGGCATGGAAGCACCTCCGTTTCCACGGCTCCGCTCAGCGGAGCTTAAGGCAGAACGACGATCCCGAAGGAGATCGCGTTGATGATGGCGTGAATGGTGATGGGCGCCCAGATGGTGCCCGCTTTTTCATAGGTCCAGCAGAGCGCCGCCGACGCCGGGACATAGGCAAGGCAGCTCAGAAGCATCGACCCGAAGGGATA
The DNA here is from genome assembly GCA_000436735.1 of Firmicutes bacterium CAG:170. GTDB lineage: Bacteria > Bacillota > Clostridia > Oscillospirales > Oscillospiraceae > CAG-170. The sequence goes on along the minus strand of FR887231.1, from coordinate 3,334 downwards.
CAGTCCGAAATACTGCCAGTTGTGCATCATGGTGAAAATAAAGATGGACGTGATATAGGCCATGGGCCGTGAGGCCGCGCGGATGGAGCCGAACACCAGTCCGCGCAGCAGCGTTTCTTCGATGACCGGGGCCAGCACAACGGAGATGGCGAGCATGACGTAGCGGTTTTGCAGCACCATGCCCTCGACGGTGTCGTTGTTGTAGATCTCCAGCGTGCCGCCGAGCTTCGTCACGGCGAACTGCACCGCCCAGGTGCCCGCCTGATAGAACACAAAGCCGAGAATGCACGCCTGCAAAAACTCCCAGAAGCTTTCGCCGAAAAACCGCTGGCGCAGGAAATTATGGAAGATCAGCAGGACGGCGGCCAGATTGACCGAAAAATATGCAATGTTGAGTACGATCGAATCGAGCGGGATCTGAAGCGCCCGGAAGAGGTGCTGGAGCAGCACACTCAGCAGGACCAGATAAAACGGCAGGTAGCACCAGCCCGCAATGATCTCCGCTTTTGTCAGCCGCGCGTTAAAATAGCGCGTATTGGCGTTTCTCGCCATGACCGGCGCTCCTTTCCGAAAAAATATGCCGCGTGGACGCTCAGAGCATCTGCTTGAGCTTATAGAGTACGTTCATCGCCTCGATGGGTGTGAGCGTCTCAACGGTGACGGCCTCGAGCGCGCGGCGAAGCTCGCCCGCGCCCATGTCGAGCATTGAGACCTGCGCGTCGTCCTCCGGAGCGGGTCTCGGCGCGGCCTGCGGCGCCTGCGTCTCAAGCTTCTTGAGGATCTCCCGCGCGCGGGAGACAACGCGGTCCGGCAGGCCCGCGAGCTTTGCGACCTCGACGCCGTAGCTGTCGTCGGCCGCGCCGGGAACGATCTTGCGCAGGAAGATCATGTCGCCCTGCCGCTTTTTGACGGCAATGTTGAAATTCTGCACGCCGGACAGCTCCTGCGAGATGTCGGTCAGCTCGTGATAGTGCGTCGCAAACAGCGTTTTTGCGCCGAGACGCTTGCGGTCGGCGGCGTATTCCAGCACCGCGCGGGCAATGGCCATGCCGTCGAAGGTGGATGTGCCGCGCCCGATCTCGTCGAGGATGAGCAGCGACCGTGAGGTCGCGTTTTTCAGGATGTCAGCGACCTCCGACATCTCGACCATGAACGTGGACTGACCAGAGGCCAGATCGTCCGACGCGCCGATGCGCGTGAAGATCTGATCGACGACGCCGATGCGGGCCAACTTGGCGGGCACGAAGCAGCCCATCTGCGCCATGAGCGTGATGAGCGCGACCTGCCGCATGTAGGTGGATTTACCGGCCATGTTGGGGCCGGTGATGATGGCGACGCGGCAGCCCTCCTCGCCGAGACGGGTGTCGTTCGGGACGAAGAGTGCGTTTTTGAGCATCTGCTCGACGACCGGATGGCGGCCCTCCGTGATGGAAATTTCACCGGAGAGGTCGATCTCCGGGCGGCAGTAGTGGTTGTGGACGGCCACGGCGGCAAAGTCCGCCAGCACGTCGATCGCGGCGATAGCCCGCGCCGTCTGCTGCACGCGCGGAGCCGCGTCGGCCAGTGTCTGGCGTACCTGCGTGAACAGCTCGAATTCCAGAGAGGTAATGCGGTCCTTTGCGGTCAGGATCGTGTTTTCCAGCTCCTTCAGCTCCTGCGTGATGTAGCGTTCACCGTTTGCAAGCGTCTGCTTGCGGATATAATAGTCGGGCACCATATCGACCTGCCCCTTGGCCACCTCGATGGAGTAGCCGAACACGCGGTTATACCGCACGCGCAGGTTCCGGATGCCGGTTTTTTCTTTTTCCCTCGCTTCGATCTCGAGCATACACGACGCGCCGTTTTCCTGCACGTCGCGCAGGTGATCGACCTCCTCGCTGTAGCCCTTGCGGATCATTTTGCCCTCGCGGACGGTAAAGGGGGGATCGTCCACGATGGCGCGGTTGACGAGATCGCGCAGATCATCGAGTGTGTCGAGCTGCTCGCAGAGCACCTTAAGCATGGCCGAATCCATCGAGGACAGACGCTGCCGGATCTCCGGCAGGCGGGCGGGGGCGGGGGCCAC
>FR887231.1:0-1217 GCA_000436735.1 Firmicutes bacterium CAG:170 | reverse complement strand
GCCGTGCCGGTGACGATGCGCGTGATGACGCGCTCGAGATCGGTCACGTCCTTGAGCGCAAGGATCAGCTCCTCGCGGTCGATGTTCTTTTTGACCAGCTCGTCCACGGCAGAAAGCCGCTTTCCGATCAGCGCCGGAGACAGCAGCGGCCGTTCCATCCACGACCGGAGCAGGCGTCCGCCCATGGCGGTGCTGGTCTTGTCCAGCACCCACAGGAGGCTTCCCTTCTTCTCCTTTGAGCGCATCGTCTCCGTCAGCTCGAGATTGCGCCGGGCCGCGAGGCCGAGGCCCATAAAGCGCCCGGCCAGATAGAATTCCAGCTCCCGGATGTGCGGGAGCGCGTTTTTCTGGGAATCGCGCAGCGTCGCCAGCAGCGCGCCCGCCGCCGAAACGACCGCAGGCTCCGCCTCCAGCCCGAGCTGGGCCGTGCTTTTTCCGAACTGCTCACACACGAGCCGTTCGCAGGCGTCATAGGAAAACGCCGCGTCCGCGCCGTGGTTGATGCAGCAGTGCAGGCGGTCGTTCAGAACGCTCTTCAGCATCTCGCCCTCATCCGCGCCGCCGCCAAGCAGCACCTCGACCGGCGCGAAGCTGCCAAGCTCGCTGCAAACGGCCTCCTCCGCGTCCGCGCCCTTCGCGCTCGTTGCGTAGAACGCGCCGGTGGAAATGTCGCAGAAGCAGACGCCCCAGCTTTCGCCGTTTTTGTAGATGCAGGCGTAGTAGTTGTTCTTGGATTCCTCGAGCATTGAGCTTTCCGTTACGGTGCCGGGCGTCACGATGCGGATGATGTCCCGCTTTACGAGGCCCTTCGCCAGCGCGGGATCCTCCATCTGTTCGCAGATGGCGACCTTGTAGCCCTTGGCGACCAGCCGGGCAATGTAGCTGTCGGAGGAATGGAAGGGAACGCCGCACATCGGCGTCTGATCCTGCTTCTCCTTGCTGCGGTCGCGCGTCGTGAGGGTGAGATCCAGCTCTCTGGACGCAAGCTTCGCGTCCTCGTCAAACATTTCATAGAAATCGCCCAGACGGAAAAACAGCAGGCAGTCGGGATTGCGCGACTTGATCTCGCGGTACTGCTGCATCATGGGCGTCAGTTCAGCCATTTTCTTACCCTCTTTCATGGTTTTGCGCCAGAATGGCACTGCTTTTTTGCCGGTGCGGCACGGAGCGTTTGTATGCGCCGAAGGCGCGGGATGCCTCCGGCGGCATACTTTTTT
>FR887230.1:37322-40629 GCA_000436735.1 Firmicutes bacterium CAG:170 | reverse complement strand
GCAATTCTAACATCTACAGGGGCCGGTCTTGACCCGGCAGGGAATGAACGGCATGAAAACACTGCTGAAGCGCACGGCGCAGCCGCAGGAAATGGTGAACATGCTTATATTCCTCGCGTCCGACAATGCTTCGTTTGCCACAGGCGCCAGCTTTCTGGTCGACGGAGGGCGGATGCTGACATGGGATAGAACATGGGATTGACACACAATGATGAAAACAGGCCGCACTGTCCGACTTGAGGACGGTGCGGCCTGTTTGTATAAACGGACGCGAGGCAGATTCGCAGCCTGTCTGCTGTCTTGGACCCGGATGGATATCCATTGTGCCTTGCACCGCAGCACTGAAAACGCTGCGGACAGCAGCAGACCGCAATGAATGCAGCCAGAGGGTGCGTGCTCCGGGACAGGCCGGTCATTCTGTGGACGGACGGCGCTTTTCAGAGCAGCGCACACAGCTCGTCCAGAACGCCCAGATCCCACGCAAGGCGCGAAAGCACATACTTGTCCCGGATGTCCTTGGTGGCGCGGAAGCTCAGGCGCATCGTCTCCGTGTCCACGCCGATCACGGAGGCATCCTGCGGCATACCAAGACGCGAAAGCAGCTGCGAGAGCACTTCGGCGGAGGGCAGCTCCTCGCCCAGAATGCGCAGAATTTCCGGCCAGCACGCCTGGATGCGGGCAAAACGCGCCGGATGCGTGTCCTTGCGGTATTTGCCTTCCCTTTTCTCCAGTGCGATCATGGTTTCGCCGCTTCTGCCGAGGAATGCGCGCAGTTGTGCCGCCCAAGCCTCGTAGTCGAAGGCTTCGACATATGTGCGGGCCTTTTCCGCATCCGGCGTCATGGTCCGGAGCCTTTCATACAGGCACACTGCCGCAAGCGTTCCGATGGCGCACTGGATGCCGTGCAGCTCTGCGGGCGTGCCGAATTCCAGCGCGCGCATATCCCACACATGCGAGAAATAGTGCTCCACGCCGGAGGCCGGGCGTGAAACGCCCGCGTAGGCCATGGCCACGCCGCCGATGATCAGTCCGTCGAACACGGCCTGCACCGCCGCTTCATCGCGGCGCAGAAGCCCGTCCGCATTTTTCACGCACGCATCCAGCGCGCTGCGTACCAGCGCCGCCACGCGCTCACAGTAATACTCGCCTGTGATCAGGTGTGCGATGCGCCATTCGGCAAGGCTGATATATTTTGCAAGCATATCGCCGAGTCCTGCTTGCAGCATATGCATCGGTGCGTTTTTGAGAATGTCCGTGTCGCCGACGATCGCGTCCGGGCAGCGGCTGTTGAGTGAGACCTTCAGCCCATCCATCGCCATGGACGATGTGGCGCTTGCATAGCCGTCCATCGACGGCGCAGTCCCGACAATGATATAGTGCCGGCCGCTCACACGGCTGAGAATTTTTCCGATGTCGTTGATGACGCCCGAGCCGACGCCGAGGATCAGATCGCAGCTGTCGTCAAAGTGCATGACCGCCGCGCCGACGGCATGCTCGTCCGGCTCGAGGCGCTCGTCCGGGAAAACATAGGACGCATAGCCGAAGCCTGCCTGCGTCAGGATCTCGCATACACGCCCGCCCGCGGCGGCGAAGGTATTCCGATCTGCCAGAAGGAAAGGCTTTTTCGCGTCGTAACGCGCCAGCAGCTCCGGAAGCCGCGCAAGCGCGCCCGGCCCGCTGACGAGCATATCCAGCGCGGAGGTGTGGTTTTTGCCGCACGGGCACGGCTGGTCAAATCCCTTGAGAATTTCTGTAATGCTTTGCATCTGGTGAATACTCCCTTTTGAGTCGTTATGATCTTGCGGCGAATCCTGCATGAAAAGCTCGCGCAATCGACAAAGTGCCGGCGGCCGCCGGTAAGCTCCGCTGTACGGCCCGACGGCAGGCGCAGGTGCGCCGCAGCGCCGTCCGGGATCTCAGATCCGCGGCAGACAAGGCTGCCTTCGAAGTGCTTGCACCAAAGTGCTTTTGCCCATCGGAAGCTTTCGCTTACGCCTTCTGCTCCTGCGCGGCCATCTGCGCAAGCAGAATTTCCTCCGCATACCCGCAGGCACGCTCGACGGAGCCGGCCTCGAAGGGATCCGACAGGTTCGCATAACGCAGCGTTTCCAGATAGCTGCGGCTGCCGCCGACCTTGCAGAGGTTAAGATAGTCCTGCCATGCCGCCGCCTTGTCCTCGGCATACTTCTTCTTGAACTCCATCGCGCCCATGGTCGTGAGCGTATAATTGATGTAGTAGAAGGGGTAGAGGTAGATGTGCAGCTTGTGATACCAGTAGCCGCCGCGTTCAAAGAACGGGTCGTTTTCGTAGCGGCGCCACGGCATATATTTTTCCTCCAGCAGATGCCATTGGTATGTCCGCTCCTTCGGCGTCAGCTCGGGATGCGCGTAGCAGATGTGCTGGAATTCGTCTACGGCTACGCCGAAGGGCACGAAGGTCAGCGCCTCCTGCAGATGCGCGAAGCGGAACTTATCCGCCTGATCGCCGAAGAACCACTCGGCATAGGGATACGCGAACTGCTCCATGGACATGGAGTGGATCTCCGCGATGTCGGTGGACTCGCTGTAATAGTCCGAAATGGGCTGGCTGCGCATGGCCATATAGCCGGCAAAGGCGTGGCCCAGCTCGTGCGTCAGCACCTGCATATCAAAGATCGTGTGGTTGAAGCAGGAGAACACGAACGGAGCCTTCAGGATGGGCAGGCTCGTCATATAGCCCGTGGAGGCCTTGCCCGGCTTGTTCTGCAGATCCATCAGCTCATGATCGATCATGAAGTCGATGAATTCACCGGTCTCCGGGCTGATCTCGTGGTACATCTTCTGCGCGGTCTTGACCATGAATTCGTCGTCGCCCGCAGGCTCGGCGTTGCCGTCCGGGAAGACCATCTTCTCGTCGTAGCACATGACGTGGTCGAGACCGAGGCGCCTGGCCTGCGCGTCGTAGAGCTTCTGGCACAGCGGGACAAGGAAGGTGCGCACCTGCTCACGGAAGGAGGCGACCTCCTTTTCGCCGTAATCTGTGCGGCCCTGCTCGAGATAGCCGACGGGGATGTAGTTCTCGTAGCCGAGATTTTTGCCCATCTGGTTGCGGATGCGGATCAGCTCGTCCCAGATCTCCTCGAGACGCGGCTCGTTGTTCTCGTAGAACTTGGAATATGCTTTGACGGCGGCGGCACGCATCGCGCGGTCCGGATGCTCAAAATATTTCTGAACGCCGTAGAGATTCAGCGCCTTTCCGTCAAACGGGATCTCCGCCGTGGCCATGATCTTCTGGTATTCGTTGGTCAGGCGGCTTTCCTTCTGACGC
>FR887230.1:29097-37302 GCA_000436735.1 Firmicutes bacterium CAG:170 | reverse complement strand
CCTGCTGACGCAGCGGGATGTTGGCCTCACAGAACAGCTTTTTCTGCAAGTCCATGGAGACAAAATACTGCTTGCCGAACTCCTGCTCGATGTCCGGGCGGAAGGGACTGGACGCGATGGCCTCGCTGAGCGCGACCTCGTCGCCGCTGAGTGTGGGCAGCGTGTCTTGCAGATATGCAATCTCCGCCTCATAAAACTCGTCGCGCGTGTCGAGCGTATGCCGGATGTGCGCGATAGAATACTGTGTGGACAGCTCGCAGCTCTCACGGTCGATCTCCAGCATCAGCGTGCGCAGCGCGGTGTAGCTCTCCGCGTGCGCAACGGCGTCCTTCCATTGGGCAAGCTGTGCGCGGTGCGCTTCCAGATCGGGGCGTTTGTATTCCAGCGTTGAAAATCTGTAATTTTCCATAGCGTTCTGATCTCTCCTTGCATGATCGTATTGGATGATTTTATGATAGCCGTGCGGACTGCAGCTGTCAATAGACTTCTCCAAAACGCCGTGCCAGCGGGAAAAAGAACAAATTGAAATTGGCAATTCCCCAAACGTCCAGTATGCTAAAAACGGCAGCCTTGATAGAGCGTATGCTCTGGGACTTCGTGTCCGCCTGGCTGCCTCCTTTTATCCAGTCTGCGCCCCTTGGCGGCGAAAACAATGCTCCCTCCTGAAACGGCAGCTCCTCACTGCCGCTCCCGGAGGGAGCATGTCCATTTTATAAGCGGAGAGGCTCAGAAAAGCGTGATCTGGCTGGTTTCCGGCATGTTGCCGAAGGCGCCCGCCGCTTTCAGCTCCTCGATATGCGTCTTGGAGACCTTCGGACAGGCGGAGGAGAATTCCTCGATCGAAAGGAAGCTCTTGCCCTCGCGGCCCTCCATAATGTCCCATGCGGCGGTCTCGCCAAGGCCGGAGATGGCCACGAACGGCGGCAGAAGCTTCCCGTCCTCGATCAGGAATTTGGTCGCGTGTGATTTGTAGAGGTCGATGGGCGCGAACGAGAAGCCGCGAAGATAGAACTCATAGCAAAGCTCCAGCGTGGTAAACAGATCGTCGTCCTTTGCCGTCACGTCCTCCTTGGCCTTGATGGCGGTCAGATTTTCCTTGACGGTCTCGATGCCGTGGCACATCATGCCCGCGTCGAAGCCGTCCTTCTGGCTCCGGCGGTAGAAATACGCGGCATAGAAGGCCAGCGGCTCATGCACCTTGAACCACGCGATGCGGAAGGCCATCATGACGTAAGCCGTCGCGTGTGCTTTCGGGAAGAGGTATTTGATCTTTTTGCACGAGCCAATGTACCAGTCCGGGACGCCGGCGGCGATCATTTCCTCCTCCGCGCCCTCCGGCAGGCCGCGGCCCTTTCGGACGGCCTCCATGATCTTGAACGAGCGCTTTTCCGGCATACCGCATTTGATGAGATAGAGCATGATGTCGTCGCGGCACCCGATGGCGTCGTTGACGCTGGCGGTCTTGGACAGGATCAGATCGCGCGCATTTCCGAGCCAGACGTCCGTGCCGTGCGAGAAGCCGGACAGACGGATGAGCGTATCGAACTTGGTCGGCTGTGTCTCCTGAAGCATTCCGCGCGTGAAGCTCGTGCCGAATTCCGGGATGCCGCAGGAGCCGACCGGGCCGAGAACGGGATCGTTCTCAAAGCCCAGCACCTTGCTGGAGGTGAAGATGGACATGGTGTCCTTGTCGTCGAGCGGGATCTTCTGCGCGTCCACACCGGTGAGATCCTCCAGCATGCGGATCATGGTCGGGTCATCGTGACCCAGCATGTCCAGCTTGAGGAGGTTTTCCTCCATCGAGTGGTATTCAAAATGCGTCGTGATCCATTCGGAGTCCTTGTCGTCCGCCGGATGCTGCACCGGGCAGAAATCCCAGATCTCATTTTCCTGCGGAATGACGACCAGACCGCCGGGGTGCTGGCCGGTCGTGCGCTTGATGCCGACGCAGCCTGCCGCCAGCCGGTTTTCCTCCGCCTTGCTGACGGTCATGTTGCGCTCGGAAAGGTATTTTTTCGCGTAGCCGTAGGCGGTCTTTTCCGCGACCGTGCCGATGGTGCCTGCACGGAAAACATGCGTTTTTCCGAACATTTCGACGCAATAGGCATGCGCGCGCGCCTGATATTCGCCCGAGAAGTTCAGGTCGATATCCGGCACCTTGTCGCCGCCGAAGCCCAGGAACGTCTCGAACGGGATGTTGAATCCGTCCTTGTCCAGCTTCGCGCCGCACTCTGGGCAGACCGCGTCGGGAAGGTCCGCACCGCAGGGGCAGTCGTCCGGAACGTCAAAGGTCGTGTAGTGGCACTTCGGGCAGCGGTAGTGCGGCGGGAAGGAGTTGACCTCTGTGATGCCGGACATGAACGCCACGATCGACGAGCCGACCGAGCCACGCGAGCCGACCAGATAGCCATGCTCCAACGAGTTCTGGACGAGCTTCTGCGCGGACATATAAATAACGTCGTAGTGACAGGAAATGATGTCGTGCATCTCGGTATCGACGCGCTTCTGCACCAGCTCCGGCGGATTTTCACCGTAGAGGCGGTGCATTTTGCCGTAAACCAGCGCTTCCAGATCCTCCACCGAGTTTTCGATCTTCGGCGCAAACAGGTTGTGCGGCACGGGCCGCACCTGATCGCACCAATCGACGATCATGTTGGGATTCTTGACGACGATCTCATATGCCTTTTCCTCGCCGAGATAGGAGAACTCCGTGAGCATTTCGTCGGTGGTCTTGAAATAGAGCGGAAGCGAACGGTCTGCGTCCGGCATCTGCTTGGTCGCCAGAAGAATGTGGCGGTAAATTTCATCCTCCGGATTCAGGAAATGCACGTCGCCGGTGGCAACGACGGGCTTTCCAAGCTCCTCGCCCAGCTCGACGATGGTGCGGTTGAAGCTGCGCAGCTCCTCTTCACTTTCTGCCAGACCCTTTTCCAGCATGAAGAAGTTGTTGCAGAGCGGCTGCACCTCGAGGAAATCGTAGAACGAGGCGATGCGCTTGAGCTCGGCATGGCTCTTGTGTGCCATGACCGCCTGAAACAGCTCGCCTGCCTCGCAGGCGGAGCCGATGAGCAGACCTTCGCGCCAGCGGAGCATTTCCGACTTCGGCATGATGGGGTAGCGCTTGAAATATTTCAGATTGCCGTAGGAAATGAGACGGTAGAGATTGCGCAGACCGATGGAGTTTTTCGCAAAAACAATGATGTGGCGCGCGCGCCGGTCCATGATCTTGCCGCCGCTGCGCAGCTCGACCATCGCGGGATTGATCGCCTGAATGGTGCGGACGTTTTTTTCCTCCAGCATCGTATAGAACCGCGCGAGCAGGTAGCCGCAGGTGATGGCGTCGTCGGATGCACGGTGATGGTTGAAGTCCGGCAGGCTCAGGAAGTCCGCCACGATGTTGAGCTTGTATTTTCCAAGGTCGGGCAAAAGATTCTGCGCCAGAATGAGCGTGTCGAGCGACGTGGGCTGGAACGGGATGTTCAGCCGCTCACAGGCCGCCGTCACAAAGCCGATGTCAAAGTCGGCGTTGTGGGCGCAGAGCGGCCGCCCGTTCACAAATTCCAGGAACTTCGGCAGAATTTCGTCGATCGGCGGCGCGCCGACGAGCATTTCGTCGGTAATACCGGTCAGGTCGATGATCTTCGGCGTGAGCTTCCGTCCGGGCGCAACGAACGTCTGGAAGGTATCGAGCACCTCGCCGCGCTTCATGACGACGGCGCCAATCTCGATGATGACATCGTGCTGAGCGGAAAGGCCGGTCGTTTCCAGATCGAATGCGACGTATTCCGCGTCGAAATCCGCGTCGAGATCGCCGTGAACGACGATGCGGTCGTCCACGTCGTTGACATAATATCCCTCACAGCCATAGAGGATCTTGATGTTTTCATCCGTGCCTGCGACCTTGGCCTTTCCAGCGGCCTTCATGGCGTCCGGGAAGGACTGCGCGCAGCCGTGATCGGTGATGGCGATGGCCTTGTGGCCCCACGCGGCCGCCTGCTTGACGGCGGCGGCTGTGTCGGTCAAGGCATCCATGGAGGACATGGTGGTGTGCAGGTGCAGCTCGACGCGCTTTTCCGGCGCGGTGTCCTCGCGCTTGGGCGCTTTGAGCTTCTGGATGGAATTCGGCTGCATGACCATCTCGTTGTCGTAGCGGTCAAAGGTCATTTTGCCCTGAATGCGCGCCCACATGCCGACCTGTACATTTTCCAGAATGGGCTTTGCCTTGTCGGCCTCCATGAACTGGTTGACGCGGACGGAGCCAGTGTAGTCGGTCACGTCGAAGCAGATGACCCATGCGTTGCGTTTTTTCAGCTCGCGGTGCTGCACGGCAAAGACCTTGCCCTCGACCACGACGCGGAACATGTCCAGATTGAGATCGCGGATGGGAACCTTTTCGCCGTGGAAGGGCTTGCCGTAGAAGAGGTCGCCGGTCTGCTGCGGGGCCTGCTGCTGCGGGCGGGAGCTGCCGCTCTTCTGAGCGGGTGAGGCAGCGTCCGTGACCGCAGGCATACTTTTCATGGCTTCCCGGCGGATGCGCTCGGTCTCCTCAAAGAGCGCCTTGCCCACCAGATTGCTGTGCGCCTCGACGGAGATGGTCTTATGTACGCCGAAACGCTCGAACAGGAAGCGTTCTGCCATCGGAACGTGGGGCAGAAGCTCGTTTTTGCCGTTTGCGCGCAGATGGATGGTCAGCGTGTCGCCCTCCAGCGCGTAGCCCGCGCCCGCGAGGATCGCAGCCGACGGAGAGTAGGCCTTGACAAAGACGCGGTAGAGGTCGCGGTAGTCAAAGCTTGCCAGCGCCTCGGGCGGGTACTGGACGGAAAGCTCCAGCCGCCGGAGGCCGTAGCGCGCCTCCAGCTCGGAGGCCATCTGGCCGAGCAGGGCCTCAGTGATGTAAACGCCGGAGGATAGGCGCAGCGAGATCGTGCGCGCCTCGCGGTCAATTCCCGCGTGCTCAACGGCAAGCGTCTCTACCTCGGCGCGGATCGCCTCGGGCGGCTCATATCCAAGAAACAGGTCAAGAAAGTGTACCTGAGACATTGTGTACTCCTTTTGCCGCCCGGAAGGGCGGGAACGTGTGTATAAAAGACCGCCGGGGCGGTCATTTCTGCGTCGGAATGGCGCGGGATGCCTCCGGTGGCCCATTCTTTTCTGTCTTGCCAGAAAAAAGTATGCCGCCGGAGGCCACTCCCCCTGTGGGAAAGAAAGCTGGTCGAAAGGCTCTTACGGAAGCATCCCGTTGAAAGACATTTTACATTGCCTCGACATAGCGCAGCAGCGCCGGAAGCAGCTCGTCATAGGGCAGGCGCTCCTTCAGCTCGCCCTTGACGAAAAGCACGCCGCAGTCCTCGCCGCCGGCAATGCCGATATCGGCCTCCCGCGCTTCGCCGGGGCCGTTGACGATGCAGCCCATGACCGCGACGGTGATGGGCTTTTCGCAGCCGCGAAGCGCCTCCTCCACGCGGCCTGCAAGGCCGATGAGGTCGATGCGCGTCCGGCCGCAGGTCGGGCAGGCGACGATATTGACGCCGTCGCGGCGGATACCGGCGGCTTTCAGAATCGCCTTGGCGGCATAGACCTCGCGCACGGGGTCCGCCGTCAGCGACACGCGGATCGTATCGCCGATGCCCATGCACAGCAGTCCGCCGATGCCCATTGCGGATTTGATCGTGCCCATGTATTCGGTGCCGGTCTCGGTCACGCCGAGGTGCAGCGGATAGTCCGACTGCGCATGGAAGAGCGTATACGCCTTCATCATGAGCGGTACGGAGCTGGACTTCATCGACACGCAGATGTCGTAAAAGCCGTATTTTTCAAGCAGCTCGATGTGCGAAAACGCGCTTTCGACCAGCGCCTCCGGCGTCGGATGGCCGTATTTTTCGAGCAGCCGTTTATCGAGGCTCCCGCCGTTGACGCCGATGCGGATGGGGATCTTCTTTTCCTTGCAGACGTCCACGACCGCGCGGACGCGCTCCTCGCCGCCAATGTTGCCGGGATTGATGCGGATCTTGGCTGCGCCGCCCTCCGCTGCCGCAATGGCAAGGCGGTAGTCAAAGTGGATATCGGCGACCAGCGGCAGGGGAGAGGCGGACGCGATTTCGGTAAAGCCCCTTGCCGCGTCCATGTCTGGCACGGCAAGCCGTGCGATCTGGCAGCCTGCGTCGGCAAGCTCCCGCAGCTGGCGCAGAGAGCTGTCTACGTCGGTCGTTTTTGTATTGAGCATTGATTGGATGGAAACGGGCGCGCCGCCGCCGATGGGGACGCCGCCCACGAGAATTTGTTTTGTCATGCTGCGCTCCTACTGGAACAGTCTCCAGATATCGTTGAACATCACGAAGGCCATCAGCGCCAGCAGCAGCACCATGCCTGCCGCGTGGACATAGCCCTCGTATTTTGCGGGGATTTTCTTCTTTGTGATGGCGGTAAAGACCGTATTCACCAGCAGCAGGAACACCCGCCCGCCGTCCAGCGCGGGCAGCGGCAGCATGTTCATGACCGCCAGATTGATGGCGATGAACGCGCCGAGATAGGCGACGTTCAGAAGGCCGTCCGCGACCGTCGCGGCGCTTTCACCGGTCTGCACGATGGTGGAGACGATGCCGACCGGGCCGTTCATCTCCTTGACGGAGACCATGCCCGAGATCAGGTCGCCAAGGCCCATCCAGACGATGCGCGAGAAGTCCAGCGCCGTGTTCCATGTGTTTTTCAGGACGCTGCCGACGTTTTTTTCTTCGGCAGTGAAGTAGAAGCCGTACTTGGTCTGCTTGACGCCGTCGATGGTGTATTCGACCGGCACCATTTTGAAGTCCTTCAGTTCGACGAGCTTTCCGTCGCGCCGGACGGTCAGGTCGAACACGCCCGTCTCGTTGCGGCCAAGCAGCATTGCGACATCGGAATAGATAAACACACGCCGACCGTCGATCTTATAGAATTCGTCGCCCTGATGAAGCCCTTCCTCCGACTGATACGGGCAGTCCTCAAAGAAGCTGTCGATGCGCGCGGTCGAGGAGGGGGCGGCACAGGAATAGACGATGACCAGCACCAGAAGGCCGGTCAGGAAGTTCATGAACGAGCCTGCGGCAAGAATGATGAGCCGCCGCCACCAGGACTTGCTGGTGAAGGCGCGGGGATTGTCGGAATCGCCGTCCTCGCCCTCCATGGCGCAGAAGCCGCCGATGGGGATGCAGCGCAGGGAATAGAGCGTTTCGCCGCGCTGCTTTTTGAGAAGCGCGGGGCCCATGCAGATGGAAAATTCGTTGACCTGCACGTCCAGAGCCTTGGCCGTCAGGAAATGGCCCAGCTCGTGAATGAAGATCAGAAAGCCGAAGATCAGAATTGCGATCAGAATATACATAGCATCACCTAAACCTTGCAAAAACAATGTCTCTTGCCTGCCGGTCGGCGTCCAGTGCCGCCTCCAGCGTCACGTCTGCGCACTGCGGCACGGCGTCCAGCGCCGCTTCGACCGCGTCGGCGATTTCCGGGAAGCCCAGCTTCTCCTGCAAAAACAGGCCGACGGCGGCTTCATTCGCGCCGTTGAGGACGGCGCAGGCCGTTCCGCCCTGCTTTGCTGCCTGTCTTGCGAGACGGAAGCAGCGGAAGGCCTCCTCATCCGGCGCGGCGAAGGTCAGCGGCGGGCAGGAGAGCAGATCGAGCGGCGGAGCGGGATTTTCCTCCCGCTTCGGATACGTCAGCGCAAGCCCGATGGGGATGCGCATATCCGGCGTTCCGAGCTGCGCCATCACGGCTCCGTCGCGGAACTCCACGAGCGAGTGGACGATGGACTGGCGCGCCCGGAGCGGGGGGAGGGGGAGGTGGGGGTGGATGACCGCCGTCACCTGCTCGAGCGGCAGACCGTAGAGCCGCATCGCCTCGATCACCTCGAGACCCTTGTTCATCAGCGTCGCACAGTCCACGGTGATCTTCGGACCCATTTTCCAGTTCGGGTGCCGGAGCGCGTCCGCGCGCGTCACCTTCTGAATCTCCGCCGCCGTTTTGCCATAGAACGGCCCGCCGGAGCACGTCAGGATCAGCCGCCGCACCTCGCTTCGGTCGCGGCAGCCCATCAGGCATTGGAAAATGGCCGAATGCTCCGAATCGACGGGGATGATCTCCGCGCCGCGGCGCTGCGCCTCGCGCATGACCAGCTCGCCCGCACAGACGAGCGTCTCCTTGTTCGCCAGCGCGATGCGCTTGCCGCGCTCG
>FR887230.1:24064-29006 GCA_000436735.1 Firmicutes bacterium CAG:170 | reverse complement strand
GAGCAGGGCTGCGGCCAGCAGCCCATCCATTCCGCCTGCTACCTTGATATTCATATCCGAAAGACGGCGCTTTAATTCCTCCGCAGCCGCTTCGTCAAACAAAACGGCCAGTTCCGGACGGAATTTGCGGCACTGCGCCTCCAGCAGCTCCACGTTCCGCGAGGCTGCCAGCGCCGCGACGGAGATCTGCAGCTTTTCCGCCACATCGAGTGTCTGGCGGCCGATGGAGCCGGTCGAGCCGAGAATGGAGATCCGTTTCGTCACAGCGCGGCCTCCATGCAGAGCACTGCCGCGTAGACGACCGGCGCGATGAACAGGATCGAGTCGAACCGGTCAAGCACGCCGCCGTGGGTCAGAAAGATGTGGCTGTAGTCCTTGATCCCGGCCTCGCGCTTGATGAGGCTGGTCGAGAGGTCGCCGAGCTGGCCGAAGAGGTTGGCAAGCACGCCGGTCAGCGCGAAATACCAGATGGGAAGCTCCATGGACCATGCCCATTTGCAGACGAGGCAGAGAAGCATCATGCCGAGCGCGCTGCCGACCGGGCCTGCGAGGAAGCCCGCCCACGTTTTGTTGGGGCTGACGCGCGGGGCGAATTTCTTATGTCCGAAAGCCATACCGCCGAGCATGGAGAAGCTGTCGCCGATGAAGGCGACGACAAACGGCATCAGCACGAACGACGGGCCGATGTTCCGAAGCAGCGCGATGAAGCTGTACATGGCCGGAAAAAGGAACGCTGCGACGATGCAGATGGCCACGGACGCGAACGGCATGGCCTTTTCCGTCCCGTGCGTATGGACGGCGGTGAAAAAGAGCGCCATCACATACAAAAACGCGAATGCGGCGTAGAGGTACGGCCGGTAGTCCGGCGCAGAGTATTCCGCAGGCCACGGCTTCCGCGCGCAGAACAGCACGGTCAGCACTGCCGCGAGGATGGTCAGAACGTAGACTGCGGGGGGGACGTTTTTTCCGGCGGTGTGCAGCAGCTCATAGGCGGCTGCGCCCGCGATGGCCGCGACGAGGATCGTCGCCGCGATGGGCGGCAGAAACACCAGCACCACGATCAGCAGCGGAACGCCGACCGCCGCCACAAGAAGTCTCTGTTTCATTTCTTTACGCCTCCAAACCGGCGGTCGCGCTTCCGATAGGCTGCGATCGCCTTATCAAGCTCTTTTTCGTCAAAGTCCGGCCAGAGCACATTGGTAAAATAATACTCTGAATAGGCCGACTGCCAGAGCAGAAAATTCGAAATGCGCTCTTCGCCGGAGGGGCGGATAATCAGCTCCGGATCTGGAATGCCGTCGGTGTAGAGATAATGCGCGAAATCCGCCTCCGTCAGCTCCTCCGGCTTTTTGAGACCCTGAACGCAGTCGGCGGCAAAGCGCCGCGCGGCGTGGATGATCTCGTCGCGTCCGCCGTAATTGATGCAGACGTTCGCCTGAAAGCCCTGATAATGTGTGGAAATTTCATCGGTGCGCTCGATGAGCCGCCGCAGCTCCGGGCTGATGGGGCCAAGCTCGCCGAGAATTTTCAGCCGGATATGGTCGGCCTCCATCTCGTCGATGGCCTCGTGCAGATATTTTTCAAACAGGCTCATGATGGCCTGCACCTCGTCCACCGAGCGCTTCCAGTTTTCCGTGGAGAAGGCGTAGACCGTCAGATACTCCACGCCGATGTTCTTACAGTAGGTCGCGATGCGGCGGAAGGTCTCGCTGCCGGCCGCGTGACCGGCAGTGCGCGGAAGGCCGCGCTTCTGTGCCCAGCGGCCATTGCCGTCCATAATGATGGCGATGTGGCGCGGCGGCGGAAGGATTTCGTTTTTCTTTGAGAAAATGGCTGCCATTGCGTTTCCTTTCACAACAAAAGCCGCCGTTCGGCGGCTTTCAGGCGTGTCAAAACAGATTTTTGACACGCGCTCAAACGGAAAACGCTTCGCTGGTTTTCCGTTTGAAGCGACTGCACGCCGCTGCGCGCATGATCTGGGCGCCGCAGGCACCCAGATCTCACACTTGCAGCGCGTAGTGTATTTTGTCCGAGGTACACGCCCCCGGACAAAACAGATCGACAATTTTTTTCGCCGTGCGCGGCGAAACTCTGCGAGGCTTTTTGGCTCAGATCTCCATGAGCTCCTTTTCCTTGACGCTGCACATCTCGTCGATGCGCTTGGTAAATTTGTCGGTCAGATCCTGAATGTCCTTCTCGGACTTCTTCTGATCGTCCTCGGTCAGCTCGCCCTTTTTCTGTGCCTTCTTCACATAATCGACCGCGTCGCGGCGGACGTTGCGGACGGCGACCTTGGCGTCCTCGCCGTACTTCTTGACCTGCTTGATAAGCTCCTTGCGGCGCTCCTCGGTCAGCTGCGGGAAGGCCAGCCGGATCACACGGCCGTCATTCTGCGGGTTGATGCCGAGGTCGGAGACCTGAATGGCCTTCTCGATGGCGCGCAGCAGCGTGGTGTCCCACGGCTGGATGACGAGCGTTCTGGGGTCGGGAGAGGAGATCGTGCCGACCTGATTGAGCGGCGTGGGGACGCCGTAATACTCCACGGTGATGCGGTCGAGCACCTGTGCGTTGGCGCGGCCGGCGCGGATGGTGCCGAAGTCGGAAGCGAGCACCTCCAGAGTTTTATCCATTTTTCTTTCGAATTCCTTGAGTTCCGCCATGTTATACTTCCTCCTTAACGATCGTGCCGATGGGCTCGCCCATCACGACTCTCAAAATATTTTCCGGGTCCTTGAGCGCAAAGACCTGCACGGGAATATGGTTGTCCATCGAAAGGGACGTTGCGGTGGTGTCCATGACCGCCAGATGGCGGGCCAGAACCTCGTCATAGGTGATCTCGTCGAATTTGACGGCGGTGGGGTCCTTGGCCGGGTCAGCGGAGTACACGCCGTCGATGTTCTTGGCAAGCAGGATCACGTCCGCGTCAATCTCCGCGGCGCGCAGGACCGCGCCGGTGTCGGTGGAGAAATAGGGGTTGCCGGTGCCGCAGCCAAAGATCACAACGCGGCCCTTTTCCAGATGCCGGATGGCCTTGCTGCGGATATACGGCTCGGCGATCTTATTCATTTCGATCGCGGTCTGCACACGGACGGGGACGCCGCGCTGCTCGAGGCAGTCGGCCACGGCCAGAGCGTTGATGACCGTCGCCAGCATTCCCATATGGTCGGCGCGGGTGCGCTCCATCTTGCCGCCGCCGTCCTTGACGCCGCGCCAGAAGTTGCCGCCGCCGACCACAATGCCGACCTGAACGCCAAGCTCCACGCACTTTTTGACCACGTCGCAGACGCCACCGATCACATCAAAATCCAGACCTCTGTGCGCGTCGCCCGCCAGCGCCTCGCCGCTGAGCTTGAGCAACACGCGCTTATATTTCGGTTCGCTCATCGAACTGTCCACTCCTCTTTCAGTTTTCTGCCTGTATTCTATAATATTTTCGTCGTCTTGAAAAGAGGAAATTTTGTATTCGGCGGATTGTTTTCACATTTTTTACAAAACGGGCGGATATTTTGAATTTTTGGATTGCGAAACGGGCATTCATCCTATATAATGATGAAATCGTATCAAAGAGAAAAGGGGCGGCTCTCATGGAAGAAGAACGCAGGGTCATGGAAGCGAAAAATTTCATTGACGCATTTATTTTGGAGGATATCGCGCCGGGCGGACAGTTTGAGGGCAAGCAGGTCCACACCCGTTTTCCGCCGGAGCCGAACGGCTATCTGCACATCGGCCACTGCAAGGCGCTGACTATTGATTTCGGCACGGCTGAAAAATTCGGCGGCCTGTGCAACCTCCGCATGGACGACACCAATCCGACCAAGGAGGACACCGAATATGTGGACGCCATCCAGCAGGATATCCACTGGCTGGGCTTCGACTGGGGCGACCGCTTTTTCTACGGCTCGGATTATTTTGAAAAGGACTATGAATACGCCGTGGAGCTGATCAAAAAGGGCCTCGCGTATGTCTGCGACCTGACGCCGGAGCAGGCGAGGGAATACCGCGGCGATATCGGCAAGCCCGCTGTCTCGCCCTACCGCGACCGTTCGGTCGAGGAGAATCTCGACCTGTTCGAGCGCATGAAAAACGGCGAATTCCCCGAGGGCAGCAAGACGCTTCGCGCCAAGATCGACCTTGCCTCCGGCAACTTCAACATGCGCGACCCGGTCATCTACCGCATCCGCTATATGCACCATCATCGTCAGGGCGACAAGTGGTGCATCTATCCGATGTACGACTTTGCGCATCCCATTCAGGACGCGCTCGAGGGCATCACGCACAGCCTCTGTTCACTGGAATTTGAGGCGCACCGCCCGCTGTATGAGTGGGTCGTGAACAATGTCTCCGTTCCCGCCAAGCCGCGGCAGATCGAGTTTGCGAGACTTGGCATCGACCACACAGTCATGTCCAAGCGCAAGCTTCGCCAGCTCGTCGAGCAGGGCTATGTCTCCGGCTGGGACGACCCGCGGATGCCGACGCTCTGCGGCCTGCGCAGAAGAGGCTACACCAGCCACTCCATCCGGGATTTCTGTGAGCGCATCGGCGTGGCGAAGGCCGCGAACACCGTCGAATACGCGCTTCTGGAACACTGCCTGCGTGAGGATCTGAACGATACCGCAGAGCGCACGATGGCCGTCCTGCATCCAGTCAAGCTGGTCATTACCAACTATCCGGAGGGGCAGTCCGAGACCTTCACCGTCGAAAACAACCCCGTCCATCCCGAGCAGGGCACGCATGAGATCACGTTCTCGCGTGAGTGCTGGATCGAAGAGGATGATTTCATGGAGACGCCCGTCCCGAAGTATAAGCGCCTGACCCCGAACGGCCCCGAATGCCGCCTGAAGGGCGCATATCTCATCACCTTCACGGGCTGCAAGAAGGACGAGAGCGGCAAGGTCACAGAGGTCTACGCCGAGTATGACCCGAACTCCCGCGGCGGCGATCC
>FR887230.1:12943-24031 GCA_000436735.1 Firmicutes bacterium CAG:170 | reverse complement strand
ACGGACGCAAGGTCAAGGGTGCGACCATCCACTGGGTGGACGCGGCCAACTGCGTGGACGCCGAGGTGCGCCTCTACAGCAACCTCTTCTCCGACCCGCAGCCCGATGCGGCCGAGAACTTCCTCGACTGCCTCGCGCCGGATTCGCTCACCGTTCTCAACGGCTGCAAGGTCGAGACGGCGCTGGTCGAGGACGCGAAGAAGTATGACGCCCTCGGCGCAGTGCGCACCGAGCAGACGGCGCAGCCGTATCAGTTCATGCGCGTCGGCTACTTCTGCATGGATTCCAGAGACTGCTCGGCGGAGCATCTGGTGTTCAACCGCAGCGTCCTGCTCAAGGACGGCTTCAAGCCGGCAAAATAAGCGGCGGACGCGCGCTGCGCGTGGACGGCCTTGTATATTGCATTTTATAGACAGCCTGACAAAAAGCGCCCATGCGCTTTTTGTCAGGCTGCTCCATTGTATCCTTGCTTTTCCAGATTTGGCATGGTAGAATGAACGCAGAGAAAAGAAAGAGAGGTACACACCCATGACCGAACCCTATGTCAACCCGGCGGAGATCCCGGTAAAGCGGAACGAAAATGTCGCGCTTGGCGTACTCGGAGCGCTGCTCTTCTCCGTTGCCGGCGGTCTGGCCCATTTCGGCCTGATGCAGCTCGGCTATATCGCGGCGATCGGCGCGTTGGCCGGTATGGCCGCCAGCTACTTCGGCTACGGCCTGTTTTCCGGCCGGAAGAACACCGTACACGGCGCGATCCTTGCCGTTGTATTCACCATGCTGATGATCGTTGCCGCCGAGTATTTCGCGCTGGCAAAGGAGATCTTTGACGTGTTCAAGGAAGAATATGAAATCACGTTCCGCGATGCGCTTGCCGCCACACCGGCCTTTCTGGAGGACCCCGATGTCCGTAGCGGCGTTCTGAAGGATCTCGGCTTCGCCCTTGTATTCAGCATTATGGAAGCCTTTTTCTTCATCCGCGACGCCTCCCGCAAGGCCAAGGCGGCGGCTGCCGCCGCAGCGGAGGCAGCGGCAAAAAATCCAGCGGAGTTTTGAGAATCATACCTTCGCTCGGTACCCCGCAGGAACAAAAACGCAGAGCCGACCGGAGGGAGAAGCGCAAAGGGAGACCGTCAGGCGCTCCTTCGCGTCAGCCTGTCTGAAAGCAGAAAAAGCGTTCCCCGTTTCCGGTACCCGGAAGCGGGGGCGTTTTCATGAATGCATGGAGAGACGCTGCGGCTGCTTTTTGCCACGCTTTTTCCTTTGCATGACAAAATACACCTTGTGAATTTACAAAGAAAACTGTATAATGAAAACAGATATATAACCACCAAAAGGAGACAGCGTGGGATGACGGAAAGCTTGCAGCATTTTCTCGAACAATTTCACACCACCGGCTGCGCGGATGCGTTCCGGTATATGGGCTGCCATTTCGCAGACGGCGGCGCGGTGTTCCGCGTCTGGGCGCCGAAGGCCGAGTCTGTCAGCGTGGTCGGGGATTTCAACTTCTGGAATGAGCAGGATCTGCCCATGCAGAAGATCTCGGACGGCGTCTGGGAGGCTTTTTCTGTTTATGCGCAGCCCGGCGGAGCCTATAAATACTGCGTGACCGGCCAAAACGGGCGGAAGGTCTATAAGACCGACCCCTACGGCACGCGCTGCAAGGCGCTGCCGGACACCTCCAGCGTGCTGGAGCCGCCGGACAGCTTCGTCTGGCACGACGGCGCGTACCGCGCGCGCAGGAAGAAGCAGAACGCGCTGAACCGGCCGCTCAACATCTATGAGGTTCACGCCGGCTCCTGGAAGCGCCATACCGACGGGAGCGCCTACAGCTGGGACGATCTGACGGCGGAGCTGATCCCCTATGTCAAGGACATGGGCTATACGCATATCGAGCTGCTGCCGATCATGGAATATCCCTACGACCCGTCGTGGGGCTATCAGGTGACGTGCTATTACGCGCCGACGCACCGCTACGGCACGCCGGAGCAGCTGATGCGCTTCGTGGATGAATGCCACCGGCAGAGCCTCGGCGTGATCCTCGACTGGGTCCCGGCGCATTTCCCGAAGGACGAGAACGGTCTTTACGAGTTTGACGGCGCGTGCTGCTACGAGCTTTCCGACCCGATGATGAACGAGCATCCCGACTGGACGACGCGCATTTTTGACTACGGAAAGCCAGAGGTGCGCTCCTTCCTCGTGTCGAACGCCTGCTACTGGCTCGAACGCTTCCATGTGGACGGCATTCGGGTGGATGCGGTCGCGTCGATGCTCTATCTCGATTATAACCGGCAGGTGTACAAGCCGAACCGCTTCGGCGGCAAGGAAAATCTGGAGGCCATTGAGTTCCTGCGGGAGCTGAACAACGCGGCCTTCCGGGTCAACCCTGCCGTCATGATGATCGCCGAGGAATCGACGGCCTTCCCGCTGGTCACGAAGCCCGACTACGTGGGCGGCCTCGGCTTCCTGTTCAAGTGGAACATGGGCTGGATGAACGATATGCTGCGGTATATGTCGCTGGACCCGCTGTACCGCAAGGGCGACCACAACGCGCTGACGTTCTCGATGACCTATGCGTTCTCCGAGAACTTCGTTCTGCCGCTGAGCCATGACGAGGTCGTCCACGGCAAATGCTCGCTGATCGGGAAGATGCCGGGCAACTACGACGATAAATTCGCAAATCTGCGCGTATTTTATGCGTATCAGATGGCGCATCCCGGCAAAAAGCTCAACTTTATGGGAAACGAGCTGGCGCAGTTCATCGAATGGAACTACACACAGGGGCTTGACTGGGTGCTGCTTGACTATGACCGGCACCGTCAGATGCAGGCGTTTGTCCGGGAGCTGAATCATTTCTATCTGGAGCATCCGCAGCTGTGGGAAAACGACAGCGACTGGGACGGCTTCCAGTGGATCGACTGCGACGACCGCGACCGCAGCATCGTCACCTTCCGCCGCATCAGCCGCAGCGGCAAGGAGCTGGTCGTGATCTGCAATTTCTGCCCGGTGGTGCGGGAGCGTTACCGGGTCGGCCTGCCGAAGGCAGGCTGGTATGTGCCGGTACTCAACACCGACGAGGCACGCTTCGGCGGCTACGGCTTTATGGCCCGGCCTCAGAAAGCGGAAAAGGAGCCGTATCAGAAGCTCCCGTATTCGGCGGAATTCTATCTGCCGCCGATGAGCGTTACCTATTACCGCTTCCAGCGCGCAAAGCCGGAAGCGGCGGAATGATCCGCCGGGCGCAGAAGGCCCGCGCAGAAGGATCGGATCAAACAGAGAAATCAGACAGGAGGAACCGTTATGCAATTTCAGAAGAAACGCTGTGTCGCAATGCTCCTCGCCGGCGGACAGGGCAGCCGCCTGATGGTATTGACGGAGAACACGGCCAAGCCTGCCGTCCCGTTCGGAGGCAAGTACCGCATCATTGATTTCCCGCTTTCCAACTGCGTCAACTCCAAGATCGATACGGTCGGTATCCTGACGCAGTATCAGCCGCTGGAGCTGAACGAGTACATCGGCAACGGCCAGCCGTGGGGCCTGAACTCGTCCCATGGCGGCGTGCAGGTCCTGCCGCCGTATGCCAAGAGCAAAAACTCCGAGTGGTATAAGGGCACGGCCAACGCCATTTATCAGAACATCGGCTTTATCCAGAGATACAATCCGGACAATGTCCTGATCCTCTCCGGCGACCATATCTACAAGATGGACTACGCGCGGATGCTCCGCTTCCACGAGCAGAACGAGGCCGACTGCACCATCGCCGTGCGCGATGTGCCGATGGCGGAGGCGTCCCGCTTCGGTATCATGAACACCCGTCCGGACGGGACGATCTATGAGTTTGAAGAGAAGCCGAAAAAGCCGAAGAGCACCAAGGCCTCCATGGGCATTTATGTATTCAAGTGGAGCGTGCTGAAAAAGTATCTCGAAATGGACGAGGCCGACCCGAAGAGCGAGAATGATTTCGGCAAGAACATCATTCCCTCGCTTCTGCGCGACGAACACAAGCTGGTCGCCTATGACTTCGCTGGCTACTGGAAGGATGTCGGCACGATCCGGAGCCTCTGGGAGGCCAACATGGATCTGCTCGGCAAGGATCCGGCCTTCGACATTTACGGCGGAAACGGCAACAAGATCTACGCAAGAAATACGGCCATGCCCGCAAGCTACATCGCCCGCAGCGCGGAGATCCATGAGAGCTTCGTCGCCGAGGGCTGCGAGGTGGAGGGAACGGTCAACCATTCCATCCTGTCCACCGGCTGCACCATCGGACGCGGCGCGGAGATCACCGACAGCGTCATCATGCCGAACGTCGTGATCGAAAACGGCGCGGTCGTGCGCAGCGCCATCGTGGCGGAGGGCTGCCGCATCAAGGCCGGCGCGCGCGTCGGCGACTATACCCCCGGCGAGGAGCGGAAGATCAGCGTGATCGGAAAGGATCATGTCGTCTCGGAGGGCGCGGTCATTGAGGCCGGCTCGATCGTCTGAGCGCAGAGAAAGGGAGGATACGACGATGGATATGATGGGCATTATTTTCTCCAACATCTATGACAACAACATGGGCGAGCTGACCCGCGAGCGCACCTCCGCCTCCATCCCCTTCGGCGGACGCTACCGTCAGATCGACTTCATCCTTTCCAACATGGCGAACTCCGGCATCCGCGACATCGGCATTATCACGAAATACAACTATCAGTCCCTGATGGATCATCTCGGAAACTGCGACGAATGGGATCTCAAGCTCGGCGACGGCGTGCGCTTTCTGCCGCCCTACGCCACCGGCCACACCGGAGCGTACCGCGGAAAGCTCGAGGCGCTCCAGACGGCGCTGCCGGTGCTCGAGCGCAACGACAGCGATTATGTGGTGCTGGCAGACACGACGGTGCTCTGCACGATCAATTTCCTCGAGGTGCTGGAAAAGCATGTCGAGTCCGGCTGCGACATCACGGTCGTCTCCAAGGCCGGAAAGTGTGACGGCGTCAAGCCGCAGCAGCTGGCGATGAAGCTCGACGAGAACGGAAATCTGGTCGATCTGGCCGCGGGCTACAGTGCGCCGGAGGAGTATCTGGTCGGCATGAGCATGTTCATCATGGAGCGCAAAAAGCTCATCTCTGTGATCCGCGACATGGTGCCGCACGGAAAGTATCATTTTGAGCGGGACTTCATTCTCCAGCACTATCTGGAGGGCCGTTTGAAGGTCAACGTTTACCCGTTCCACAACGTGGCGCTGTTCAACGAGAGCGTTTTGGAGTATTACAACAACTCCATGGCGCTTCTGAAGGAGGATGTCCGCCGGAGCCTTTTCCGCAGCGAGGTGCCGATCTACACGAAGGTCCGCGACGCGGTGCCGACGCTGTTCGGCGAGAACGGGCAGGCTCCGAACTGTGTGCTGGCTGACGGCTGCCATCTGTATGGCTGCGCAGACAGCTGCGTGATCTTCCGCGAGGTGGACATCGAGGAGGGCGCGGACGTGCGTGACAGCATCATCATGCAGGGCAGCCATATCGGCGCCCATGCGAAGCTGCGCTACGTCATTCTGGATAAGAACGTGACGATCAAGCCGGGCACGCAGCTGCTCGGCTCCCCGGATCATCCGCTGGTCATCAACAAAGGAGCTGTCATATGAAAATAGCAATGGCCGCCTCCGAGGCCGCGCCGTTTCTCAAAACCGGCGGCCTTGGCGACGTGATGGAGGCGCTGCCGCAGGCGCTGGCCCAGATTCCCAAGAACGAGGTGAGCGTATTTCTGCCGTTTTACGGCGCGATCAAATACGACGACCGCTTCGAGAAGGAATTCCTGGGGTATTTCGATGTGCCGCTGGCGTGGCGGCGCGAATATGTCGGCGTTTTCCGGCTCAAATCCCGGAAAAAGAAGCTGAAAATTTATTTTATCGACAATGAGCACTATTTCTGCCGCGCACGGGTCTACGGCGAGCCGGACGACGGAGAGCGCTTCGCGTTTTTCTGCAAGGCCGTTCTGGCGGCGATGGGCTTCATCGGCTTGCAGCCGGATGTGATCCACTGCAACGACTGGCAGACGGCGCTGATCCCGCTGCTGCTCCGGACGGAGTACCACGCGGCGTTCCCGAACACGAAGAGCGTCTTTACCATCCACAACATCGAGTATCAGGGCAAATGCGGCCTGAACTTCAACTACGATGTGCTGGGCCTTCCAGCCAGCTGCGACGAGCTTCTGCGCTTTGACGACTGCACGAACTTCATGAAGGCCGCCATCGTTACGGCAGATCGCGTCAATACCGTCTCGAAAACATACTGCGAGGAGCTGCGGTATCCGTATTATGCGCACGGTCTTTCCGGTGTGCTGGCCTCGCGCGGAGACGCCTTCTCCGGCATTACCAACGGCATCAATATGGAGCTGTTCGGGCCGGACAAGAGCACGGGACTGGCGCAGAAATACACGCCCAAGACCCGGAAGGCCGGCAAGGCGGCCAACAAGCTGGCGCTCCAGCGGGCCGTCGGTCTGGACGAGGATCCCGACTGCGCGCTGGCGGTCATGGTCACGCGCCTTGCCAGCCACAAGGGCATCGACCTGCTCTGCTACATCGGCGAACGCCTGATGCAGCGGCGCGTGCAGCTGCTGGTGATCGGTACGGGCGAGGAAAAGTACGAATGGTTCCTGCAATATTTGCAGGACCGCTTCCGCGGACGGGCGGCGGCCTGTCTCGAATTTGACCCGCAGAAGGCGAATCTCGCCTACGCGGGCGCGGATATCTACCTGATGCCGTCGAAGTCGGAGCCGTGCGGCCTGTCGCAGATCATTGCGATGCGCTTCGGAACGGTGCCGGTCGTGAACGCCACGGGTGGCCTCAAGGACACGGTCTGGCCCTACGACCCGTCGAGCGAGCAGGGACGCGGCTTTACCTTCCAGAGCTACAACGCCGACGATTTTCTCGCGGCCATCGACCGCAGTCTCCAGCTGTTCTACGACGAGCCGGAGAAGTGGGCGCGGCTCTCGGAGGCGGATATGAGTATCGACAGCAGCTGGAAGCTTCCGGCGCAGGAATATATGGAGCTTTACAAAAAAGCAATCGGCTGACAGAGGATAAAGACAGAAATGACGCAAAATTTGACGAAAAAGCAATTATTGGACAGGCTGAAGGAGATCTGCCTCAACACCTTCGGCTGCACGCTCGAGGATGCGACGGAAAAGCAGATGTACCGTGTGGTCTGCCTCTATACGCGCGTGCTGATGGAGGAGAAGCGCCGCGCGTTCCGCAACGAGGTGCGCGAAAAGGAGGGCAAGCAGGTCTATTACATGTCGATGGAGTTCCTTGTCGGCACGTCGCTGCGAAACAATCTCTACAATCTCGGCCTGCTCCGGCTGACGGACGAGGTCTTGCAGGAGCAGGGCTTCTCGCTGGAGCGCCTGTGCGGCATGGACCCCGACGCGGGCCTCGGAAACGGCGGCCTCGGGCGGCTGGCGTCGTGCTATATGGACGCGGCGTCCGGACTTCGCTACCCGGTCACGGGCTTCTCCATCCGCTATGAGTTCGGTATCTTCAAGCAGAAGATCATTGACGGATGGCAGATGGAATTCCCGGACGACTGGCTGGAAATGGGCGACGTGTGGCTGCATACCCGCAAGGACGAGGCCGTCGAGGTGCGCTTCGGCGGACATGTCCACGAATGGGTGGACGAAAACGGGAAATTCCGCGCCGCGCAGAGCGATTATCAGGCCGTGACGGCGGTGCCGCACGACATGTTCATCTCCGGCTACCACAGCGACGCGGTCAACACGCTTGTGCTTTGGAGCGCAAGCGTGCCGGACAGCCTTGACATGGCCGCGTTCTCGCGCGGGGATTACGTCCGCGCGCTCGAGCGCAACACGATGGCCGAGACCATCTCCAAGGTGCTCTATCCGGCCGACGATCACATCGAGGGCAAGCGCCTGCGGCTGCGGCAGCAGTATCTGCTGGTTTCCGCGTCGCTCCAGAGCATCCTGAATCAGCATTTCAAGCAGTATCATACCTACCGGAATCTCCCGGATAAGGTCGCTATCCACATCAATGACACCCATCCGGCGCTGTGCGTGCCGGAGCTGATGCGGCTGCTGGTCGATGAGCACGACTATTCGTGGGAGGAGGCGTGGGACATCACCTGCCGGACGCTCTCCTACACGAACCACACCGTTATGCAGGAGGCACTTGAGCGCTGGAGCATCGATCTGTTCCGCGAGCAGCTGCCGCGCATTTTCGGCATCGTGCAGGAGATCAACCGCCGCCTGATGCTGCATCTGGCGCAGGTCTATCCAAACGACCCCGGGAAGTGGGAGTATATGGCCGTCGTGTCGAACGGCGAGGTGCGCATGGCAAACCTCTGCCTGGCCTGCTGCCATATGGTCAACGGCGTTTCGAAGCTCCATACGGAGATTTTGGAGACGACCATTTTCCGCGACTACTATAACCTGAATCCGCAGGGCTTTACGAACGTGACCAACGGCATTGCCTACCGGCGCTGGCTGTGTCAGGCAAACCCGGAGCTTACGGCCTATTTGCAGGAGCTGATCGGAGACGGCTTCCTGGACGACGCGAACGCGCTGGAAGCGCTGCTGAAATATCAGGGCGACCCGGCGGTGCTTGCGGGACTGCGGCGGATCAAGCACACGAAGAAGGAGCAGCTTGCCGATTATGTCGCGCGGACGAGCGGCGTCCTGCTCGACCCCGACAGCCTGTTCGATGTGCAGGTCAAGCGCCTGCACGAGTACAAGCGGCAGCTTCTGAACGTGCTGCACATCCTGCACCTGTATCTACAGATCAAGGATCATCCCTATGAGCCGTTTGTGCCGCGCAGCTTTGTCTTTGCGGCAAAGGCTTCTGCGGGCTATGTCCGGGCCAAGCAGATCATCAGCCTGATCGTCGCGGTCTCGAAGCTCGTCAACTCCGACCCGCAGACGCGCGGCAAGCTCAAGGTCGTTTTTGTGGAGGACTACAAGGTCTCGCTGGCGGAGATCATCATTCCGGCGGCGGAGCTTTCCGAGCAGATCTCCATTGCCGGCAAGGAAGCCTCCGGCACCGGCAACATGAAGCTCATGATCAACGGCGCGGTCACGATCGGCACGCTGGACGGTGCGAACGTTGAGATCCGGGAGCAGGTCGGGGACGAGAATATGTTCCTCTTCGGCATGAACGCCGACGAGGTGGAGGCGCTCTGGCGCAGGGGCTACAGCCCGCGCGAGTTCCTCACGCCCGAGCTGGAGCGCATTTTGAACATGCTGACCTCCGGTGTGCTCGGCCAGCGCTTTGACGATATTTATGCCTCGCTTCTGACCAATCGCTTCGGTACGGCGGACGGCTATATGACCATTGCGGACTTCCAGAGCTATGCCGATGCCCAGAAGAAGGCGTCGGAGACGTATCTGGACACTGACCGGTTTGCGTCGATGATGCTGGTCAACACGGCGAAGGCGGGGATCTTCTCGTCCGACCGCGCCGTCCGGGAATATGCCGGCCGAATCTGGAATCTGTAAGGCAGGAAAATATGCGTATCTTATTTGACAGCAAGCTTTCCCAGTTCAAAACGCCCTTCGGCGTGCTGCATCCGGGAAAGCCGTGTACCATGCACATCCAGATCCCCGTCAGCTGCCGCACGACGCGGGTGCAGCTCCTGCTGCTGCGCGAAAACTGCGCCACGGAGCGCGAGATCGAAATGTCCCTGCAGGAGCACGGCGAGTTGTACGAATGCTACGGCTGCACCTTTGCGCTGGAGCGGGCGGAGCTGTATTTTTACTGCTTCCGTATCACCACCGCAAACGAACAGTTCCGGCTCTTCAAGCAGGGGAATGACACGAATATGGAGGCGGGCGACCTCTGGCAGCTGAGCTGTGTGGAGGAGCGCTATCCCGTGCCGGAGGCGCTCCGGGGCGCGGTCATGTATCAGATCTTCCCGGACCGGTTCTATCAGTCCGGCGTCTGCGACTGCGCGGAGAAGCTGCGGCCCTATTGGGTGCATGAGAGCAGGGATGAGCTGCCGGTCTATCTGCCGAATGAGCATGGCGAAATGCTCAACAATGACTTCTTCGGCGGAAATCTGAACGGTATCCGGGAAAAGCTTCCGTATCTGCACGGGCTTGGCGTGGAGATCCTCTATCTCAACCCCATTTTTATGGCGTTTTCCAACCACCGGTACGATACCTACGACTATAAGCGCGTCGATCCGATGCTCGGTACGGAGGCAGACTTCACCGCTCTTTGCGAGGCGGCTCATGTGCTCGGCATGAAGATCGTGCTCGACGGCGTGTTTTCTCACGTCGGAAGCCGCAGCCCGTATTTCCAGAGCGCCATCTCCGACCCGGCCTCGCCCTATCGCAGCTGGTTCCGCTTCCTGCACTATCCCGATATCTATGAGAGCTGGTGGGGCATCACGACCCTGCCATGCGTGGACAAGTCGAACGAAAGCTACATCCGCTACATCATTGACGACGAGGACAGCGTTCTGACGCACTGGCTGCGGCTGGGCGCGGACGGCTTCCGGCTGGATGTGGTCGATGAGCTGCCGGACGCCTTCGTTGAGCGGCTGCGCAGGCGCCTGCGGGAGCTGGATCCGGAGGCGATCCTGATCGGCGAGGTCTGGGAGGACGCCTCCAACAAGATCGCGTACAACGTCCGCCGCCGGTACTTCACCGGCCGCCAGCTCGATTCCGTCATGAACTACCCGTGGCAGAAGGCGATCCTGCGCTATGTGCGCGGCGAGGACGGCGGCGAGGCGCTGGGAGAGCGGATCATGACCATTGCTGAGAATTATCCGCCGGATGTGCTCAGCGCGGTCATGAATATCCTGTCCACACACGATACGGCCCGCGCGCTGACGGCGCTGATCGACCCGACCGACGCCGACCGCGCGGAGCTTGCAAAGCGGCATATGGACGAGTTGACGCGCGAGCGGGCGCTCCAGCTGCTGCGGATGGCCGCGTTTTTGCAGTTCACGCTGCCCGGTGCGCCGTGCATCTACTACGGCGACGAGGCGGGCATGGATGGCTACCGCGACCCCTTCAACCGCAGATGCTTCCCGTGGGGGCAGGAAAATGAGCCGCTTCAGGCGTTCTACGCCTCGCTTGCGCGGCTGAAAAAGGAAAGCC
>FR887230.1:11481-12791 GCA_000436735.1 Firmicutes bacterium CAG:170 | reverse complement strand
CGGCTGCCGAACGGCGGCAGGCTGCGCCTCGGCGGCGGACTGCTCGAATGCACGGAGGATTTCCTGGTGCTGGGCGGCTGCGGCTATTGCGTGATCGAAAGGTAAATAAGTGGCCGCCGGAGAGAAATGCTTCTCCGGCGGCGCTTTTTGCATGACGGCTTCCGGTGTAAAATGCAGGCCCTGACAAGTACCATACAGAATATGGTTTTACATCCAGAAAACGACGCATCCGCGCGTTTTTTCTTTGAAAAAACAGAAAAATCCTCTTTCCTTATGCGGACAAACGCGCTATAATCGTCAGGCGATTTTACAAAGGGCTGTACCGCGCCGCCCGCCGGACTGGCGGACGCAGTGCGCGGTGCGGCAGAAGAAAAGAGACCTTCATGAACAAGCAGAAATTCTTTCAGGGCCAGCGGGATGGGATCCCGCTGGGCCTCGGTTATTTTGCAGTCAGCTTCAGCGTCGGCATTTCCTGCCACGCGGCAAGCCTTACGGCCTTCCAGAGTTTCCTGATGAGCCTGCTCAACAACGCCTCCGCCGGAGAGTACGGCGGCATCACTGTGATCTCCGAGGACGCGGGGATCTGGGTGATCGTGCTGATGACGCTGATCGTGAATGCGCGGTATCTGCTGATGAGCTGCGCACTCAGCCAGCGCCTCCAGCCGGATACACCGCTTCGGCTCCGGCTGCTGGTTGGCTTTGACGTGACCGATGAGCTGTTCGGCCTTGCCATTGCGCAGCCGGGAGCGCTGAGCGCGTGGTATTTCTTCGGCGCGATGTGCGTGGCGCTGCCGGCATGGAGTCTGGGTACACTGACCGGTGCGCTGGCGGGAAGCATCCTGCCGCAGTGGGCTATGGGCGGCTTTTCCGTGATGCTCTACGGCATGTTCCTTGCGATCATTGTCCCGGAGGGAAAGAAAAACCGGACGGTGCTCGGCTGCATCCTCGTCAGCTTCGCGGCCAGCCTTCTGGCGGCAAGGCTGCTGCCGACGCTTTCGGAGGGAATGCGCATCCTGCTGCTGACGGTCGTGATCTCCGCGGCGGCGGCCGTCCTGTTCCCGCACAGAGAGCCTGCGGAGGAGAAGCGCACGTTCCGGGAGGGCACGCACGCGGCATGAAAACCTATCTTTACATTGCCGCAATGGCGCTCACGACCTATCTGATCCGTGTGCTTCCGCTGACGCTGATCCGAAAGCCCATCCGAAACGAATTTCTGCGCTCGTTTCTCTACTACGTTCCGTATGTGACGCTCTCCGTCATGACCTTTCCCGCCGTACTGACCGTCACCGGCTCCCCCATCGCGGGCGCGG
>FR887230.1:6008-11399 GCA_000436735.1 Firmicutes bacterium CAG:170 | reverse complement strand
GTGTCGCTGCTGTGCTGCGGAAGCGTGATCCTTTTGCAGCTGATCTTATAAGAATATCCGGCTCTTCGCAGGCAGCGGAGGGCCGGAGCTTTTTTCGGGGAAAGCCTTTTCCGAATCTTCTACGGAATTTGTCAAATCGTACACAAGCGAAAAGAAAGAATTGCAATTCCGGCGGGATGCGCTAAGATGGAAGCAGAAAACCAATCGAAAGGACGCTCGGAGGCCGCGCTTACAGGCAGCGCCGGAGCGTCTGGGTCAGGAGGAATATAAAATGAACGTACTGGTCACCGGCGGCGCCGGATACATCGGCAGCCACACCTGTGTAGAGCTGATCGAGGCGGGCTACACGCCCATTGTGATCGATAATCTCAGCAATTCGAACCCCGAGAGCCTGCGCCGCGTGGCGGAGATCACCGGCAAGAACGTCGCGTTCATCGAGGGCGACGTGCGCGACGAGTCGCTTTTGGAGAAAATTTTCTCCGAGTACGAAATTTCCTGCGCCATTCACTTCGCGGGGCTCAAGGCGGTGGGGGAATCCGTTGCCAAGCCGATGGAATATTATCAGAACAATCTGGATGCCACGCTGACGCTCTGCAAGGTCATGGCAAAGCACAATGTCAAGCGGATTATTTTCTCGTCATCTGCCACGGTCTACTCCGGCGACAATGAAATGCCGCTGCGCGAGACCTCCAAAACCGGAAACTGCACCAACCCTTACGGCTGGACGAAGTACATGGGCGAACAGATCCTGCGCGACATTGCCAAGGCAGACCCGGAGTGGTCGGTCGTGAATCTGCGCTACTTCAACCCGGTCGGCGCACATGCAAGCGGAAAGATCGGCGAGCATCCGAACGGCATTCCGAATAACCTCATGCCGTATATTTCGCAGACGGCCATCGGCAAGCGCGACCATCTGAACGTGTTCGGCAACGACTATCCCACGCCGGACGGCACCGGCGTGCGCGATTACATCCATGTCGTCGATCTGGCGAAGGGCCACGTTGCGGCCATCCGGTATTTGATGAGCCACACCGGCGAGGGTATTTTCAATCTCGGCACGGGTCACGGCTACAGCGTGCTCGACATGGTACACGCCTTTGAAGAGGCCAACGGCGTGAAGGTACCCTATGAGATCACTGCCCGCCGTCCGGGCGATCTGCCGACGTGCTACGCAGACCCGTCGAAGAGCCTCGAGGTGCTCGGATGGAAGGCGGAGAAGAGCCTTGTCGATATGTGCCGCGACAGCTGGAACTGGCAGAAGCAGAACCCAAACGGCTACGAGGGCTGAGCCGGACGGCGCTTTTAGGAGAAATGAAATGCGGGCTTCGACCTTCGTCGAAGCCCGCTGGGTTTATGCTGCAAAAAAGCTTTATTCCGAGATGGGAAGGGGAGAGACGACCGGCTTTCCGTCGCGGTCGAGCAGAACGGTCAGTCCGCCGCCGTAGCCGGAGGCGATCCAGAGATAGTTGACGCCGGTCTGCTTATCGACCCAGATCTCGCGGGAGGCGCCGAAGGCATTGCCCTCGGTGAGAATTCTGACAAAACGGTCGGTATCCTTTGCCATGTTACTTTGTCTCCTTTACGCTTTCCACAACGCCGCTGGCAAGCCCTGCGAGGCCCTGAAGCTCGGAGGGAATGATGATCTTGGTGGCCTTGCCGTCGGCGATCTTCTGCATGGCCTCGAGCGCCTTGAGCTTGATGACCTGATCGTTCGGGGCCTTTTCGTTCAGCATTTCCAGAGAATCGGCCAGCGCCTTCTGCACGGCGCGGATGGCCTGCGCCTCGCCGTCAGCCTTGAGGATGGCGGACTCCTTCTCTGCCTCCGCCTTGAGAATGGCGGCCTGCTTTTCGGCGTCGGCCTTGAGGATGGCGGCCTCCTTTTCGCCTTCTGCGACAAGGATCTGGCTGTGCTTGGCGCCTTCGGCCTGCAAGATCGCCTGACGGCGGTCACGCTCGGCCTTCATCTGCTTTTCCATGGAGTTTTGAATGTCCTGCGGCGGGAGGATGTTTTTCAGCTCGACGCGGTTGACCTTGATGCCCCACGGGTCGGTCGCTTCGTCGAGGATCGCGCGCATCCGGGTGTTGATAACGTCGCGGGAGGTGAGAGTCTGGTCAAGCTCGAGGTCGCCGATGATGTTGCGGAGGGTTGTCGCGGTGAGCGTTTCCATCGCCATCATGGGATGCTCAACGCCGTAGGCATAGAGCTTCGGGTCGGTGATCTGGAAATAGACAACGGTGTCGATCTGCATCGTGACGTTGTCCTTTGTGATGACGGGCTGCGGCGGGTAGTCGAGAACCTGCTCCTTGAGGCTGACCTTTTTGGCCACGCGCTCAATGAACGGGACCTTGAAGTGGATGCCGACCTGCCAGACCTTGCTGAATGCTCCGAGACGCTCGATGACGTAGGCGCGGGACTGCTGGACGACATTGATGTTGCGGACGATGACGATCAGGATCAGAAAGACCAGGATCGCGGGGATGATCCATTCCATAATTTTTCTCCTTTTCTTTTTGATATTTGGTATGAAAGCGTTTACGGGTTACGAATTGGATGCTGCGGATGCCTTTACGGGACTGACATAGACCTTCGCGCCCTCCAGACGCTCAATGCGGACAAGCGAACCTTCGGGAATGACGGAGCCGTCTGCGCTGACGGCTGTCCAGAGCACGCCGTTGACCTTGATTTCGCCGGTCTCCTTCAGGTTTTCAATCTGCTCCGTCACGAGCACCTCCCGCCCGATCAGACGGTCGGCGTTGGTGCGGACATGGCGGCCGTTGATGCGCTTTTTCGCCAGTGGCCACATGAGCGCCAGCAAAAGACCGGACGACAGAACGAACACGGCCAGCTGCACAGGAACACCTGCGCCCAGTGCCGCGGCGATCATGGCCAGCAGCGCGCCGCCTGCAAACCAGATGGATACCAGCGCGACCGTTCCGGCTTCGACCAGCAGAAACACGATGATTGCTGCCAGCCAGATATAAACTGCGCCTGACATGAGATCCCCTCCTTTCTTAATTTGATTATACAACAGGGAATATGCAAAGTCACGACGGGAATTATGTAAAATTTCTTA
This sequence comes from Firmicutes bacterium CAG:170, assembly GCA_000436735.1. Classification (GTDB taxonomy): domain Bacteria; phylum Bacillota; class Clostridia; order Oscillospirales; family Oscillospiraceae; genus CAG-170. Next base: position 8,325 of record FR887230.1, on the reverse strand, counting down.
AGAAATGAATTGCTATTTTGCCGGTCAACCACTATACTTAACGTAATATCGTTTTTTATGGAGCATTGTAGTATGGAAAATATGACATTTTGCGTGCCGTGCCTGTTCGGACTGGAGGGCCTTGTCGGCGATGAGCTGAAGCGGCTCGATCTCCAGAACGTCCGCGTGGAGGACCGGCGCGTCTTTTTTGACGGCGATTTTGCGGCGATGGCCAAGGCGAATCTCTGCTGCCGCATGGGTGAGCGGGTCATGATCCTGCTCAACGCCTTCGAGGCCAAGAGCTTTGAGGAGCTGTTTCAGGGCGTCAAGGCCATCCCACTGGAGGATTTTATTCCGAAGGACGGCGCGTTCCCGGTCAAGGGCTACAGCCTGAACAGCCAGCTTCACTCCGTCCCCGACTGCCAGGCCATCGTCAAAAAGGCGGCGGTCACGCGGCTGGGCGAGAAGTACGGCCTCGGCTGGCTCCCGGAGACGGGCGCGACGTATCAGCTCCGCTTCTCCATCATGAAGGACTGGTGCGAGGTGTTCCTTGATACCTCCGGCGTGAGCCTGCACAAGCGCGGCTACCGGCAGGTGGCGAATCTTGCGCCGCTGCATGAGACGATGGCGGCGGCAATGGTGAATCTGGCGCGCTATCGCGGCCGCGATTTTTTCTGGGACCCGTTCTGCGGCTCCGGCACCATCTGCATCGAGGCGGCCATGATCGCACTCAACCGCGCGCCCGGACTCAACCGCAGCTTCGGCGCGGAGAAGTGGGCCTGTGTGCCGAAAACCGTCTGGCAGACGGCCCGCAGCGAGGCGATGGACCGCGAATTCCGCGGCGACTACCGCATCCTCGGCACCGATATCGACCCGGCTTCGCTGGAGATCGCCCGCGCCAACGCCGCGAAGGCGGGCGTCGGAAGGCTGATCGAATTCCGCGAGGCGGACGCCACGAAGATGAGCCTGCCGTCGGACAGGGGACTGATCGTCTGCAATCCGCCCTATGGGGAACGGATGCTCGAGCAGCGCAGCGCCCAGCGGCTCTATCAGGCCTTCGGACGGCACATCAAGTTTGCCGACGGCTGGAAGAAGTACATCATTTCCTCCGAGCCGGAATTCGAGCACTATTTCGGCAAGCCGGCGGCGAAAAAGCGCAAGCTCTACAACGGACGGCTGCAATGCAACGTCTATATGTATTTCTGAGCGGCTGCGTTCAGCCGGAAGCGCCGCCCCGGCAGATTTCCCGGGAAATATCACGCTATTTTTAAGACGAAGCCGAGAGGAGAAGGTTCCTTCCATGAAGCATATTTTTATCATAAACCCGGCTGCGGGAAAATATGACCATTCGCAGCAGTTCCGCAAGCAGATCGAGGAGGCCTGCGGTGCGCGCGGGCTTGCCTATGAGATCTGCGTCTCGCAGAAGCCCGGCGACTGCCGCGACATTGCAAGAAAAGCGGCGGAAAGCGGAGAAGAAGTGCGGCTGTACGCCTGCGGCGGAGACGGGACGCTCAACGAAGTTGTCAACGGCGTGGTCGGCTTCCCGAATGCGGCCATCACGCATTTCCCGGGCGGCTCCGGAAACGATGCCATCAAGATCTTCTCCGAGACGGAGCCGTTTTTCCAGCTCGAACGGCTGCTGGATGCGGACGAGGCGCGCTTCGACCTGATCCGCTGCAACGACACCTATTCCATCAACATCCTGTCCATCGGCTTTGACGCGCGGGTCGGTACCGATATCGCGCGCTTCAAGCGCCTGCCGCTCGTGACGGGAAAGGGGGCGTATGTCCTCTCCATCCTTGCCAATATGCTGCATGGGCTAAGCGCGCACTACGTTGTGACGCTCGACGAGACGGAGACGGTGGACGCAGAGCAGACTATGATCTGCATCTGCAACGGCCGCTGGTACGGCGGCGGCTTCAATCCGGTGCCGGAGGCGGAGCCGGACGACGGGCTGCTGGATGTGCTGCTGGTCAAAAAGGTCACGCTGCTTCAGGTGCCGGGCGTTATCGGCGGATACCAGAAGGGACGCTATGCGGACTATCCGCAGCTCATCCGTCATGTGCGGTGCAGAAGGCTCCGCATCCGGAGCGACAAGCCCTCCGTCGTCAATGTGGACGGCGAGGCCATCTATACCGACGATGCGCAGATCGAGCTGATCCCGGCGGCTGTCCGCTTCTTCTATCCGAAGGGACTGCAATTCCGGCATAAGAATTAACAGATTCGACATAAATTTACCGGAAATGCCTCTTGACATTTTGGCGGAATTGGCTATTATTATACGTGTTAGCACTCAGAGACGATGAGTGCTAAGAATCCCGTAAAACTGCGGGAAACC
>FR887230.1:0-5982 GCA_000436735.1 Firmicutes bacterium CAG:170 | reverse complement strand
TGCGTGACACCGCTCTTCATATTTCCAAGGAGGTAATTATCATGAAACTGACTCCGCTTGCTGACAATGTGTTGCTGAAGAGCCACGAGGCGGAAGAAAAGACTGCGTCGGGCATCATCCTGTCCACCGCGACGAAGGAAAAGTCCGTGATCTCGGAGGTCGTTTCCGTCGGCCCCGGCACGAAGGACGCGCCCATGACGGTCAAGGCCGGCGACAAGGTCATTACCGGCAAATTCGCAGGTCAGGAGCTGAAGCTCGACGGCGTGGATTACGTCATCTGCAAGGTTTCCGACATTCTGGCTGTTGTGGAATAACGGACAGCCGCCCATCAATAAAGGAGTGTAATGCATTATGGCAAAACAGATCATCTATGGTGAGGATGCCCGCAAGGCCCTTCAGTCCGGCATCGATCAGCTCGCCAATACCGTAAAGGTCACCCTCGGCCCGAAGGGCCGCAACGTTGTGCTCGGCAAGAAGTACGGCGCTCCGCTCATCACCAACGACGGCGTGACCATCGCCAAGGACGTGGAGCTGGAGGATGCGTTCCAGAACATGGGTGCGCAGCTCGTCCGCGAGGTTGCGACTAAGACCAACGATGCAGCCGGCGACGGCACCACCACCGCAACGCTGCTCGCGCAGGCCATCGTCCATGAGGGCCTGAAGAACGTCTCCGCCGGTGCAAACCCGATGGTCATGCGCAAGGGCATGGAGAAGGCCGTAAAGACGGCAGTGGATGCCATCAAGGCCAATTCCGAGGTTATCAAGGGCAGCGACGACATCGCAAGAGTCGGCGCAGTGTCCAGCGGCGACGAGGCCGTCGGCAAGCTGATCGCCGAGGCTATGGAGAAGGTCACCGCCTCCGGTGTCATCACCATCGAGGAGTCCAAGACCGCTGAGACGGGCCTGGACGTTGTCGAGGGTATGCAGTTCGACCGCGGCTATATCTCCCCCTACATGGTCACCGACACCGAGAAGATGGAAGCCGTCGTGGACGATCCTTACATCCTCATTACCGATAAGAAGATCTCCTCCATCCAGGAGATCCTGCCCCTGCTCGAGCAGATCGTCAAGGGCGGCCAGAAGCTGTTCATCATTGCCGAGGACGTCGAGGGCGATGCACTGTCCACCCTGCTCGTCAACCGTCTGCGCGGCAGCTTCAACTGCGTCTGCGTCAAGGCGCCGGGCTTCGGCGACCGCCGCAAGGAAATGCTCAAGGATATCGCCGTTCTGACCGGCGGCACCTATGTTTCCAGCGAGCTGAACATGGCTCTGACCGACGTTCAGATCTCCGATCTTGGCCGCGCACGTCAGATCAAGGTCACGAAGGACAACACCGTGATCGTGGACGGCATGGGCGATGCTAACGAGATCAAGGCGCGTGTTGCCGAGATCAAGAACACGCTGGCTGTCACCACCTCCGACTACGACAAGGAAAAGCTGCAGGAGCGTCTTGCAAAGCTGTCCGGCGGCGTCGCCGTTATCAAGGTCGGCGCACAGACCGAGGTCGCTATGAAGGAACAGAAGCTGCGTGTTGAGGACGCTTTGAACGCGACCCGCGCGGCTGTGGAAGAGGGCATCGTCGCCGGCGGCGGCACTGCCTATGTCAACGCCATCCCCGCTGTCGAGAAGCTGGCTGCAAAGCTCACCGGCGACGAAAAGACCGGCGCGCAGATCATCGCCAAGGCGCTTCAGGCTCCGATCCGCCAGATCGCTGAGAACGCGGGCGTGGACGGCTCCATCGTCTTTGACAAGATCCGCTCCAGCCGCAAGGCCGGTTACGGCTACAACGCCTATACCGAGACCTACTGCGATATGATCCCGGCCGGTATCGTCGATCCGACCAAGGTCACCCGTACCGCGCTTGAGAACGCTGCATCCATCGCGGCCTGCGTCCTGACCACCGAGTCCCTCGTCACCGACAAGCCCGATCCTCAGGCTGACGCCGCGATGGCGGCTGCCGCAGCCCAGGGCGGCGGCATGGGCGGTATGTACTAAGACTCGCCGCAAAGCCTTGAAATTGCTTGATTTTTTGAGTGGGCAAAAGCGGATTTACGCCAAACTTACACCAAAAATTCAAGCGCATGATAGGGTAACAGAAATTGGCACCTGCCTTAAAAAGCAGGTGCCGATTTTTTATGTTATCCGGCAGCATGGTGATTGCCAAAAGTATGATCGAGCGAGACCAAAGTCATTCAAAAAACATTTGAAATCTCCATCCGAATCCGCTATAATAAATCTACAGCGTGTGGCGTTTCTGCGTAAATCCAGTTGCAGAAGCACCGCGTGCTTTTTTGCAAAAGTTCATAAGCAAATCGTGTAGCAGAAATGCGTAAGTCCGGATATGTTGGGACTTACGCATTTCTTATTTTTTTGAAAGAAAGGTGATTTTTTTGGAAACCGGAAATCAGTTTTTGGGGACGGAGCGTATCCGTAAGCTCATGCGGCAGTACGCCGTCCCCTGCATCATCTCGCTGTTGGTAGGCGCACTCTATAACATCGTTGACCAGATCTTTATTGCCAACGCCAGCTACCTCGGCTCTTACGGCAACGCTGCCAATACGGTCGTATTCCCGTTGACCGTCGTAGCACTGGCCATCGCCGTCATGGTGGGTGACGGTTGCTGTGCCTTCGTCAGCATGGCGCTGGGCAGAAACGAGGTGGACAAGGCCAAGCGCAGCGTGGGCAACGCGGTGGTGTTAAGCGTCGCCAGCAGTCTTGCTTTAACGGCAGTCTATCTCATTTTTGCGGACAGCATCATCGCTATGTTCGGCGGGACCGTCAACGAAGAAACGTTCCATCACTCACAGGAGTATTTCTTCTATATCACGCTGGGTATCCCGTTTTATATGTTCGGGCAGGCCATGAACCCCATCATCCGCGCAGACGGCAACCCCAAGTTCGCCATGATCTCCACACTGGCGGGTGCTGTAATCAACATTATTCTTGACCCTATCTTCATCTTTATCTTCAAATGGGGCATGATGGGCGCGGCGGTTGCCACGGTCATCGGTCAGGTGGCAACGGCGTTTCTTGCTGTGTGGTATCTGCTGCACATGAAGATCATCAAGCCTGCGTCCGGCGACTATGCCCTGCGGGGCAGCGTCTGCGGACGGATGCTGACGCTCGGCATCACCAGCTTTCTCTCCCAGATCAGCCTCGTGGCGGCTATGGCGGCCATCAACAATATGCTCCGCAAATACGGCGCGCTGGACGCTGTGTTCGGGCAGGAGCAGTACGCGCAGATCCCCATGGCGGTTGTGGGTATCGTGATGAAGTTCTTCCAGATCGTCATTTCCATCGTGGTGGGCATGGCGGCAGGCTGCATCCCCATCGTGGGCTACAACATGGGCGCGGAGAAAAAGCTCCGCGTGCGGGCGCTGTTCACCAAGCTGCTGGTGGCCGAGGCGCTGGTGGGCGCAGTGGCGCTTGTGCTGGCAGAGGGATTCCCCCGGCAGCTCATCGCCATTTTCGGTGCGGCCAACGAGAGCAGCTACTACACCGATTTTGCCGTCAAAGCGTTCCACGTTTACCTCTGCATGATGGTGCTGGCCTGTGTCAACAAGGCATGCTTTATCTTCTTGCAGGCTGTGGGCAAGGCGCTGGCCTCCACGCTGCTGTCCATGTTCCGTGAGGTGGTGTTCGGTGTGGGCTTTGCCCTGCTGCTGCCGGTGTTCTTCGGTCTGGACGGCGTGCTGTATTCCATGCCGGTGTCGGATATTCTGACCTTTCTTATTTCAGCGGTCATCATTGTGAAAACCTACCGGGAACTGAATGCGGAGCCGCCAAAAACACCTGAAAGCCAAGCATCTGCCTGACATCGTGTGCTTTTGGGCAGGCACAGAATAAAATACACGCCCCATCTGCCGGCCTGCACGGAAGTGCACCGGACGGATGGGGCGTTTTCTGTTGCGGCGAAGGAAATACGGCGGATTTTGCCCTATTGTCTTTTCCGGGAACTTCTGTTACAATGATGGCATACATGCCAAACACAAAAAAGGGGAAAGGAGGAAACCGCAATCGCCATCACCAATGCAAGCCTGCCCTCAAAGAAGCGCATCCTGACGGTCTGCGTCCGTCTTTTTCTGGAGCAGGGATACAAAAAAACGACGGTCGCTGAAATCGTCCAGAAGGCATCGGTCTCCAACAGCATTTTTCAGAACATTTTCCGCGCCAAGGACGGTGTGCTGACGGAGCTGGTGGAATTCATGTTCAGCAATCAGTTCGCCATGGCGCGCAGCACAGCGGGCACGCAGCTGCCGCCGGTCTATGTCTACGCCGTCGAGACGGCCATTCAGATGACCCTTACGGAGCTGAATGAGAATCTTCGGGAAATTTATATCGAAGCCTATACCCAGCAGGCGGCTTCGGATTATATTTTCCGCGAGACGGCAAAGGAGCTGTACCAGATCTTCGGCCGGTATCAGCCGGAGCTGACGGAGCGCGACTTCTACGCCATGGAGATCGGCTCGTCCGGGATCATGCGCGGCTATATGGCCCATCCGTGCGACGAAGAGCTGACGCTGGAGAAAAAGCTGCGGATGTTCCTCACAATGAGCCTCCGTGCCTACCATGTGCCGGAGAACGAGATCGAAAAGACCATCGGCTTTATCGTAGGACTGAATATCCGGGAGATCTCCGAGCGCGTCATGCAGGAGCTGTTCAAGGCGCTTGCGATGCACTTTGAGTTTTCCCTGAGCGGTATCATGGAAGCGGAGAAATAGTCGTAGAAAAGGATGTACGCCCCTGCACGGACGAAGCTTCGTGCACGGCTCCTTGGACCGGCCTTTCCCACGGGGTACGGGAAGGGCGAGAAATGAAAGCGAGGAAAATATGAAAAAAAGATTGCTCAGCGTTCTGCTCCTTCTCTGTATGCTGCTGACGCTTCTGCCCACGGCGGCCTTTGCCGAGGAAGCGCACGAGCATGTGTACGAGGAGGCGTTTGGCTGCATCTGCACCGTGGAATGCACGGAGGAAAACCGGAATGCAGACTGTCCGGCCTGCGGTGCGGAGGATGCGCGTCCGGAGGACTGCGCGCTTTACACCGGGCAAATGGAAGCGCCTGCACTCGAAGAGGAAGAAATGCCTGAGGAAGCGGACGCTTCCGTGGACGCGGACGGCCAGCATGTGCACTGCTTCTGCGGCGGCTCCGTCCTTGCGGGCAACCATACCAGCCATTCCGACGTGACCTATCAGCCGTGGAGCGGCACGAGCAGCATCACATATACCAACAATACCGCCTATGTTTACCTGACGGAGAACGCCACCCTCAGCGGCCATCTGACGGTGGATGGCAAAACACTATATCTGTGCCTGAACGGCAAGACCCTTGCCAGCAACGGCACGGCCAAGATTCAGGTCAAAAACGGCGGCCGGCTTGTCCTCTGTGACTGTCGTGGCGGCGGCACCTTCAAGGGTGCGACGCAGAGTGTCTGGGGCGGTGCCTGCATTTACCTTTATACCAGCACGCTGGATATGTTCGGCGGCAAGCTCACCGGCGGCAAAGTCACCGGCAAAGGCGGCGGCGGAGCCATCGCTCTGGATGACCAGCAGTGCATATTCAATATGTACGGTGGCGAAATCTCCGGCAACAACGGCAAGAACTACGGCGGTGCCATTTTCCGGAAATTCAATGCAAACATGCCGAACACCACCGGCGGCACTTTCAATATGTATGGCGGCACAATCAAGAATAACACCGCCGAGAACGGCGGCGCGTTCTTCTCCACCACCGGCGGCACCATCAACATGACCGGCGGCACCATCTCCGGCAATACAGCGACCATGAACAGCAACGATGCCGGCGGCGGCGCGATCTATATGCGCGGCAACGGGAAGATCAACATTTCCGGCAGCGCGCAGATCATCGGCAACTCCTCCAGTCTGGACGGCGGCGCGATTCTGATGGGCTGGGGCGAGATCAACATTTCCGGCAGCGCGAAGATTAACAGCAATACCGCCAGCCGCTGGGGCGGCGCCATCTGC
>FR887229.1:13988-16584 GCA_000436735.1 Firmicutes bacterium CAG:170 | reverse complement strand
GGTGGGGTTGGTGGAGTTGCCGGTGATGGAGACATCAACGCCTTCCTTGTGCATGATGGCAACGCCCTCGCGGACATCGTCAGCGCCGTAGCAGCGGACGTTGGCGCGCTCACCCTCGGAGTAGCGGATCTCACGGACGATCTTCAGCTCGCCAGTGTAGTAGTCAAACTGAGTCTGGACATAGGTGAAGCCGTTGATACGGGAAATGATCTGGGCGGCGTCCTTGCCGAGGCCGTTCAGGATGACGCGCAGGGGCTTTTTACGGGCCTTATTGGCGTTCTTGACGATGCCGATCGCGCCCTCGGCGGCTGCGAAGGACTCGTGGCCAGCGAGGAAGCAGAAGCACTCGGACTCCTCGGAGAGGAGCATTGCGCCCAGGTTGCCGTGGCCGAGGCCGACCTTGCGGTCGTCGGCGACGGAGCCGTCGATGCAGAAGGCCTGGAGGCCCTCACCGATGGCGGTAGCGGCTTCGGCAGCGGTCTTGACGCCCTTCTTCATGGCGATGGCTGCGCCGACGGTATAAGCCCAGCATGCGTTCTCGAAGCAGATGGGCTGAATGCTCTTGACGATCTCATACGGGTCAAAGCCCTTGGCCTGGCACATCTCGCGGCAGGCCTCGACGGACTCGATGCCGTACTGCTTGAGGACGCCATTGATCTTGTCGATTCTTCTTTCGTAGTTTTCAAACAAAGCCATTTTCGTGTCCTCCTTCTCTTATTCCTGACGCGGGTCGATGTACTTGACCGCGCTGTCCCACTGACCATAGTGGCCGGTGGCCTTCTTGAGCGCTTCCGCAGGCTCGTCGCCCTTCTTGATGAAGTCCATCATCTTGCCGAAGTTGATGAATTCGTAGCCGATGATCTCATTGTCCTTGTTGAGCGCGATGTGGGAGCAGTAGCCCTCAGCCATTTCGAGATAGCGCGGGCCCTTTTCCTTGGTGGCGAACATGGTGCCGACCTGGCTTCTGAGTCCTTTGCCGAGGTCTTCCAGAGAAGCGCCGACGGCGAGGCCGTCCTCGGAGAATGCGGACTGGCTGCGGCCGTAGACGATCTGGAGGAACAGCTCACGCATGGCGGTGTTGATGGCGTCGCAGACGAGGTCGGTGTTGAGGGCCTCGAGGATGGTCTTGCCGATGAGAATTTCGGAAGCCATCGCGGCGGAATGGGTCATGCCAGAGCAGCCGAGCGTCTCGACCAGAGCTTCCTCGATGACACCGTTCTTGATGTTCAGGGTCAGCTTGCAGGCGCCCTGCTGCGGTGCGCACCAGCCCACACCATGGGTAAAGCCGGAGATGTCCTTGATTTCCTTCGCCTGGACCCACTTGCCCTCTTCGGGAATGGGAGCCGGGCCGTGATACGCGCCCTTTGCGACCGGGCACATATGCTTAACTTCCGCAGTATAAATCATAAGAGTCTTTCCTTTCAGAGAAAATTTCTCAAAACCACAGGCGTCATATGCCCATAGTGATCGATATTACAGTTGAATTATACCCAGACTAACAATCAAAGTCAAGAAAAAGGGAGAATTTTTGAGGTTTTCCCTCAGCGCGCCTCCTTCGGCACGTCGCGCATGCTCAGACTGATGCGTTTGCGCTTTTCATCGACCTCCAGCACCGTGACCTTGACCACATCTCCGACACTGACCGCCTCGGAGGGGTGCCTGATGAATTTGTCGCAGACCTTCGAGATGTGCACCAGCCCGTCCTGATGGACGCCGATGTCCACAAAAACGCCGAAATCAATCACGTTTCGCACCGTTCCGGTCAGCACCATCCCCGGCTTCAGATCCTTGATGTCCAGCACATCCGTCCGCAGGGTCGGTGCGGGCAGCTCGTCGCGCGGGTCGCGTCCGGGCTTCAGCAACTCCCTGACGATGTCACGGAGCGTCATTTCTCCGCAGCCGCACCGCTCCGCCGCCTGCTTCCAGCCGATCTTCTCCACGCGCTTCGGAAGCTCCGCCGACGCGCCTGTTCCGACATCCGCAAGCGAATATCCGCAGAGGCACAAAAGCGCCTCCGCCGCCGCGTAGGACTCCGGATGCACGCCCGTATGGTCGAGCACCTGCCGGCTCTCCGGCACGCGCAGGAAGCCCGCGCACTGCTCAAACGCCTTCGGGCCGAGCTTCGGCACCTTCAAAAGCTGCTTTCGGCCGGTGAACGCACCGTTTTCCTCGCGGAAGGCGACGATGTTCTTCGCCGTCACATTCGTCAGGCCCGCGACCTGCCGCAGGAGTGACGGCGAAGCCGTATTGACGTCCACGCCGACGGCGTTGACGCAGCTCTCCACGACGCCGCCCAGCGCGGCGTCCAGCTCCTTTTCCGGCATATCGTGCTGATACTGCCCCACGCCGATGGCCTTCGGGTCGATCTTCACCAGCTCCGCCAGCGGGTCCTGAAGCCGCCGCGCAATGGAGACCGCAGAGCGGAGATTCACATCGAACTGCGGGAACTCCTCCGCAGCCAGCTTGGACGCGGAATAGACCGAGGCTCCCACCTCGCTCACGATCATATACGACACGCCGCCTCCGACGGCGCGGATCAGCTCGACGGTCATGGCCTCCGTCTCGCGGGAGACCGCGGCGGTGCCGATGGCGATAT
>FR887229.1:10977-13965 GCA_000436735.1 Firmicutes bacterium CAG:170 | reverse complement strand
TGCTCCACGCCATCCTTCCGGATCAGGCGGGCCAGCGTATCGATGGCCTCCTGCTTTTTGCGTTCGCTGAACGTGGGATAGACGACAGCCGTATCGAGCACGCGGCCCGTCGCATCCACGACGGCGACCTTGCAGCCGTGCGCGTAGCCGGGATCCAGCCCCATCGTCACATGTCCCTTCACCGGCGGCTGCATCAGCAGCGGCCGGAGGTTCAGCGCGAAATTATGGATCGCACTCTCCGCAGCGGTATCCGTCAGCGTGCCGCGCAGCTCCCGTTCCAGACTCGGCGCCAGCAGGCGGTCATAGCTGTCGGTAGAGACTGCGCCGAGAAACGCCATGGCCGGCGTTCCGGGCGTTACGACCGCGCGGCGGATCGTCTGCACGGCAAGCTCCTCGTCCATGTCCACGGAAATTCTGAGCCAGCCCTCGCGCTCACCGCGATTGAGCGCCAGCACCTGATGGCTCTGGAGCCGGGAGACCGGCTGCGTGAAGTCGTAATAGAGCCGGTAGACCGAGTCCTCCTCCTTTGCCGCCTTTGAACGGAGCACAGCCCGCTGCGCGGTCAGCTCGCGCAGGCGCTTGCGTAGCGCCGCGTCGTCCGAGATCCGCTCCGCCAGAATATCGCCCGCGCCCGCAAGCGCGTCCTCGACGCTCTCCACGCCCTTCTCCGGGTCGATGTAGTCCAGCGCCAGCTTCTCCGGCGGGAGCATATCGCGCGTCTGCGCAAGGATCGCGTCCGCCAGCGGCTCGAGTCCCTTTTCCTTTGCGATCGTCGCGCGCGTCCGGCGCTTCGGACGGAAGGGACGGTAGATGTCCTCCAGCTCCGCCAGCGTCGCTGCGGCGTCGATCTGTGCGCTGAGCGCGTCGGTAAGCTTCTCCTGCGCGGCGATCAGCTCCCTGACCTCCGCACGGCGTGCCTCCAGGCTGCGCAGATATTGCAGCCGCGTTTCCAGCGTCCGCAGCGCCGTGTCGTCCATTCCGCCGTGGGCCTCCTTGCGGTAGCGGGCGATAAACGGGATCGTATTGCCCTCGTCGAGCAAGGCGACAACATTCTGCACATATTTTTCCGCACAGCCAAGCTCTGCGGCCAGTATTTGCGTGATGGTCTGCATAGGTCTCTCCTTTGGTTCCGGCTTTGCGTCCGCAGACGCTTCAAATTCCTTTGCATTATAGCATAGCTTCCGCTATAATGGAAAAAAAGATTTTTGGGAGGCTGTCATGCGCTACGACGTTGTTCTGATCGATATTGACGATACGCTTTTTGATTTCCGGCAAAGCTCCTTTGAGGCGCTGGAACGGGCCTTTGCGCGCCGGGACGTTTCCTTCACATGGGAGGACATGCCGGCCTACGAGGTCTACAATGACCGGCTCTGGCGGGCATTCGAGCGCGGCGAGATCCCGAAGCCGCTCATTTTCACCGAGCGCTTCCGGCTTTACTTTGCCGAACGGGGACTGGACATCGATCCGGAGGCGTTCAACCATGATTATCTCCTGTTTCTGGCCGAAGGATACGCCTTTATGCCGCACTGCCGTGAGCTTCTCGAGGCGCTGCACGGAAAATGCAGGGTCTACGTCGTCACCAACGGTGACACCTTTGCGCAGGAGTCGCGCATCGCGCGTTCCGGCCTTGCGCATCTGTTCGACGGCGTTTTCATCTCCGAGCAGCTCGGCTGCCGCAAGCCGGAGAAGGTTTTCTTCGACCGCGTCTTTTCCATCATCGGCGACGAGCTGCGCAGCCGCGCCATTCTGGTCGGCGACAGCCTCAGCTCCGACATGCAGGGCGGGCGCAACGCCGGGATCGCCACCTGCTACTACGGCAAGGCGGAAAACGCCGACGACCGGTGCGATTATGTGATCGGCGACCTGCTGGAGCTGCTGCCGATCGTCGAAAACGGCTGACACGCGCCTCTCTTCTTTCGCGCTCCGTTTGGTTTTGTCGAAGGCAGTCGATAAATTCTGGCATATTATGGCTAAATATCCCTTGCAGAAAATGGTTATTTGTGCTACATTATAGATGTCGCGGCGATAGTAGACGTATCGGACGGATACGCAAAACATCATTGAGGAGAGGACAGCATATGGAAAATCGCGTCAAAATTTTGATTGCCGACGGGAATGAAGAATTCTGCGGACATCTGAAAAGAGCGCTTGAACAGTCCGGCGGCTATGAGGTCGTTGGAATTGCCGGCGACGGAGAGCAGGCGCTCGCTCTGCTCTCCGCACAGGAGCCAGACGTTCTGGTCTTGGATCTTCTGCTTGCCAAGATCGATGGGGTATCCATTCTCAAGCAAGCGCATAACATGGATAAAGCGCCGGTCGCGCTCGTTTTATCCGGCTTCATGACGGAATTCGTCGGAAGCTTGGCCGTATCGCTCGGCGTACAGTATTTCATGGCCAAGCCCTGTGACTTTGAGCTCGTCGCGGAGCGCATCCGCGAGATCGTCGCCGTGGATCGTCAGTCCAAGAGCGCCGCGCAGAAGAAGGGCGAGGTCAACATCGAGGCTATGGTCACCTCCATCATCCACGAGATCGGCGTCCCGGCGCACATCAAGGGCTATCAGTATCTGCGCGAGGCCATCATGATCGCCGTGGACGATATGGACGTCATCAACGCCATCACGAAGGTTCTCTATCCGCAGGTCGCAAAGGCCTTCTCCACCACGCCCTCGCGCGTTGAGCGCGCCATCCGCCATGCCATCGAGGTCGCATGGGATCGCGGCGATCTGGAGACGCTGCAAAAATTCTTCGGCTACACCGTCTCCAACACGAAGGGCAAGCCGACCAATTCGGAATTCATCGCGCTGATCGCGGACAAGCTGCAATTGCAGCTCAAGGATATGGAGATCGGCGTTTGCTGAGCACCCTGCGGATGTCAAAAGAGTCTTTTGACATCTGCACAGCCGGATAACACGATCCGCATTTTTTGCCGCACGCGGCAAGCTCTGCGAGAGTCTGGACAATCTAAAGCGGCCGGAAGCAATGCTTCCG
>FR887229.1:5944-10942 GCA_000436735.1 Firmicutes bacterium CAG:170 | reverse complement strand
CGCTTTTTGTCTCTATTCTTCCGTTCGCGCCAGCGTCAAAACGCCCGCGCAGGGCGATATGCGCGCAAACGTGAGTCCGGGGAGCTTTTCCCGCAGCTCAGAGGCCACGAAATAGATTTCATCCTCGTCCCAATCCGCGCCTGCTGCTTCCCGGCAGGCTTCCAGCTCCGCGCGCGTTTCAAACGCCACATCGCCGATCAGAATTTTCCCGCCCTCGTTCAGCTGTTCTCTGAGGCCGCTGAGGAACACCGCCTTCGCGTCGTCCGTCAGATGGTGCAGGGAGTAGGTCGCAATTATGAAATCGTAGCGCTGCTTCCGCAGCGGCTCCGCGAGCCCAAGCGAGAAATCGCCCGGATACAGCTGCGCATCCGGCATTTTCTCCTGTGCCGTCTCGATCATTTTCGCCGAAAAATCCTGCCCGAAAATTTCACAGCCCTGCGCATACAGTCTCGCGGTCAGCGTTCCGGTTCCGAAGCCGATGTCCAGCACCTTTCTGCCCGCTCCTGCCAGAATGGTCTGATAGATGCTTTCCAGTACATCCCGGTATCCGGCGAAGGGATAGGTATCCGATTCGTCAGACGCCCGGACGGACGCATCGTAGCCGTCCGCCCAGAGGTCGAAGCCCTGTTCCTTCAGCATGGCTGCACGCTTTCGTAGCTCAGCGTCTGGATATCCTCAAAGGCCTCCTCCGTCTCGTCGAACGCGACCTGAAGATCGGCGATGGTATCCTGCATCCGGCTGAGCACTGACGAGAGATCCTGCGACAGCGCCTCCAGCTCCTCGCCGGAGTCGGTATAGCGGGTATGCGCACTCTGGCAAAGCTGGGAAAGCTTCTCCTTCAGCCGCTGCGCGCGCACGAGCGCGTTGCGCTCCATGGCCTCCGCCCGGCGGTAGGCTTCCAGCTCCTCTTCCGTATAATTCCTCTCCGGAGCGGACACAGCGGGCTCTTCCTCCGGTGCTTCCGCGTCGTCCGGCTCGTCCTCTGGCTCGCACACCGACGGCTGCGGCACGCCTGCCAGCGCCTCTGCGGCGGCCTGCTTTTCCGCCTCCGCCCGGGCCTCGGCATCTGCGGCGCGCTGCGCCAGCTCCGCCGCCTCCTGTGCCAGCGTCTCGACCTGCTGCTGGAGTGAGGCGTCCTCCACGGTCATCCGATCCAGCTTCGCGTTCGCGGCGGTGAGCTTCTTTTTCGTCTCGTCCAGCTCCGCCCGCAGCGCGGCCTTTTCGGCCTCCAGCTTCTCGTTGGCGTCCTTCACCTGCCGCAGCTCCTTCAGGTGCTCCACCGAGGCCGTTTCAATATAGTGGACGACATCGTCCCGGTTAAAGCCGCCGATCGAGGTGCGGAATTTCGTAAAATCAGCCATAAGAACTTCCTCCTGCCTTTTATGGGAAAATCATATCACAACAGCCTTCAAAATACAATCTGAAAACTGCTTTTTCGCGGGTTCCCGTCCGTTTTCTCCGGCATCCGCGCGAACGCGGCTCATGCCGCCGTTCAGTCCTCCGCCGGCGCTTCGAGACCGAACTCGCTGGGCAGGAAGCGCGGGCAGACATTTTCCGACGTGCAGATCACGGACGCGGCCAGACGCGTACCGATCCGGCACGACTCCTCGAGCGTCTTTCCATAGGTCAGGCCGATGGCCACGCCCGCGAAGAACGAATCGCCCGCGCCGGTCGTATCGCGCACATGCACGCGCTGCGCCGGGCATACGCCGCTCGTTCCATCGACCGAGGCATAGACGGAGCCCCGTTCGCCCATCGTCACGACCATGCTCGGGATCTTCGCCTGCTGGACGCGGCGGAGCAGGATCTCGCGCATCTCCTCCGGCGTTTTGTCGTGATAATCCTCCGCAAAGAGGATCCCGGCCTCGAGCTGGTTGCAGACAAAGCAGTCGGTGTATTGCAGCAGGTCGCGGCGCTCCACCGCGATGTTCATATTGGAGACCACCGCGTAGACCCGCTTATGATATTTTTCCGCATACTGATAGACGCGCTTGACGATCTCCTTTTCCATGTCGATCTCCAGAACGATGCTGTCGCAGTCCCGGAAGATCTCATCTCCGCACTCGTCCAACGTGTCGCACAGAGGCAGAAGATCCGGCCGCTTGGAAATGGAGGCGTAGACGTCGCCGTCGTTGTCAAAGATCGCAAGCCATGTCCCCATGCCGTCCGGGCGGTGACGGATAAAGCGCGTATCCACCTTGTGGTTGCGCAGCTTCGTCAGCACGTCCGCGCCCACGCCGGTGTCGTCCACAAGGCTGACAAACGTCGGCCGAAGCTCCACGTTTGCAATGTCCTCCACCACGTTCCGGCTCACGCCGCCATGGACGTGCTTCACGATACCGGCGTTCCGGCCCTGCGGGATATAATTCGCCATCGGATAGCCCTTGATATCTACGAAAATTGCGCCGAGCACAACGATCCCCATGAAAAGCCCCTCCTTTTTGCATCCAGTATAGCATAAAATGTCGGATCCGGATAGAGGCAAAATGCCGCAGAGACACCCTCTGCGGCATTGAGCGTGTCAAAAAGTGTTTTGACACGCTCTCAAACGGGAAACGCTTTGCTGATTTCCCGTTTGATAAGGCTTACATCCTGCTGTGCGCATAATTTGTGTGCCGCAGGCACACAAATTCCACACTTGCAGGACGTAAAGTGTTTTGTCCGATGTCGGAGCGTTAAAAAAGACGCCGGTGGCGTCTTTTTCGTCTCCGACCGCAGCGGCTATGCCCCAAGGGGGAACCTTGTGGGTCACATAGCCGTGCGCGGCGGAACTCTACGAGGTTTGTTGACAGACTGAATGCCGCAGAGACATCCTCTGCGGCATTCTCGTTTATTTTGTTTGCGGGTGAAGCGGCGGCTCAGTCCAGCAGCTTCCGCAGGATCGGCTCCACGCTTTCAAAATGCTTGTCCTCGTCGGCGGCCAGCACGAGCAGCGCCTCCGCCAGGAACTGCGGCAGAACCGGATGGAACATGCAGTCGTATTTCTCCATGATCGGCTGGAGCATTCCGCACATCTGCGTCACAAGCTGCTTATGGTGCTTGCGGAAGGTCGAGGAATCGTTCATCGTCGCCGGGTGCTTCTCCCAAATCTCATGATAGCTCTCCACGAAGCTGTCCAGCGCCTCGGCCAGTACACGAATGGCCTCCAATGCGCTCCCGGCCTCCTGCATTTTCACATCCAGCATTGCCCGCCGCGCCCTCCAGTCCTCCAGCATGACCGACTCGACCAGCTTCTCCTTGGATGGAAAATAGTTGTAGATCGTTCCAGGGACCACGCCGCACTCGGTCGCAATTGCGCGAATGGTCAGCTCTGAATATCCCCGGCCTACCAGAATCTCTCTGGCGCACATCAGGAGCTTCTCCCGCAGCGCGTTGATCTTCTTTGGCATGGACGTGTTCTCCTCTCTTTCTTTATGTAAATAATACACATATTTATGGAAATTTTCAAGTCACATCCGTAATTTCCAACAATGTGAACGTTTCAATTTAGATTACTTTTGTATATTTCGTTTAGTAAATGTTCGGAATCCGTTCGAATTTGTATTTGCTTTTCAACTTTCTGAATTTTTTCTTAAGAATTTCCGCCAGCCGCCGCGCATACCCTTGACAGAAATCTGTTTCGATCCGCCGGCCCGCCCGGCACAGGAAGGAGCGATCCCATGAACGCACACGGAAGCATTCTGGCCCGCGTTTTTACCTCCAACGCCATGCTGCCCGTCATCGGCGCCGCCGTTGCCTTTGTCCGCCGACGTTCGGACGGTACGACGGAGCTTCTGGCCTACCGCACCACCAATTATGACGGCATGACGGTGCCGATCGATGTGGATACGCCGGAGCTGGACGGCACGACGCTGGCCTCCTCCGGCAAGCAGCCCTATACGCCGGTCTCGCTGGTCGTCGATTCTCCGGGCTTCGACCGTCTGATCGTCAACGGCGCGCAGATCTTTACCGGCACCCAGACCGTGCAGGACATGATGCTCCTGCCGACGCCGTCGCTGCCGGAGAGCTACAGCCGCACCGAGACCGTCACCATCCCCGCGCAGACGCTGTAAAGGAGGTCCGCCATGCCACAGCCTGTCGTCATACCCTATGTCCCGCGCACCATCACCGTCCACCTCGGCCCGCCGGATTCCGACGCTGCCAATGTGACGGTGTCCTTCCCGGATTACGTCAAAAACGTCGTTTCCAGCGAGGTCTACCCGACGTGGGAGCCTTCGGCACTCCGCGCGAACATGCTGGCGGTCATCTCCTACGCGCTCAACCGCGTCTATACGGACTATTACCGCAGCCGCCGCTATCCCTTCGATATCACAAGCTCCACCGCCTACGACCAGAAGTTCATCTCCGGGCGCAACATCTATGAGAACATCTCCGAGCTTGCCGACGAGCTGTTCAACACCTATCTGCGCCGTCAGGGCTCCGTCGAGCCGCTGGCCGCAAAATTCTGCAACGGCACGACCGTCACCTGCGAGGGCCTCAGCCAGTGGGGCAGCCAGTATCAGGCATTGGAGGGCGCGAACAGCGTGGAGATCCTGCGCTCCTATTACGGCGACGACGTGGAGCTTGTCGCGGGCGCGCCCATCGAGGACGTGCGCGAGACCTATCCCGGCACGCCGCTCCGCCTCGGCTCCACGGGTGAATATGTGACCGTCGTGCAGGTATCTCTTAACCGCATCTCACAGAACTATCCCGCGATTCCGAAGGTCATTTCCAGCGGCGTGTTCGACGCCGCGACCGAGGCCTCCGTCATCGCCTTTCAGAGCATCTTTTCCCTCACGCCGGACGGCATCGTCGGCAGCGCGACGTGGTATCAGCTCGAACGCATCTATGTGGCCGTTCTGAAGCTTTCGGAGCTGCGCTCCGAGGGCCAGAGCTTCACCGCCGTCTCCTTCCAGTACCCGCAGGCGCTTTCCGTCGGAGACACGGGCAGCGGCGTGGAAAGGCTTCAATATATGCTCGCCGTACTGGCGGAGTTTCTGCCAGCGATCCCGGACGTCA
>FR887229.1:3838-5884 GCA_000436735.1 Firmicutes bacterium CAG:170 | reverse complement strand
CCGTTTCGGCATTCCAGAGCTACGCCGGGCTTCCGGTCACAGGCTCCGTTGACGAGCCGACGTGGAACGCGATCTACAGCCAGTATACCGCCATCGACGGCGACGTTTTTGAAAACGGGGAGCTGTTCCCCTACACCCGGGAGGACGAGGCCACGCCCGCCGGGGCCTTTGCGCCGCCCGCGCCTCGATTCGAAAGCACGACGCGGTTCGTGCAGTTTCCCGGCATGACCCTCTCGGAGGGAATGCAGGATGCGGAGGTGGTATCATGAGGGGTTCTCCGCTGAACTATCTGGGCGCGCCGATCCTGAGCCTCCAGTCCATGCTGGCTGTTCTCTCCAAGGCCGGAGGAGAGCTGCCCTCCGTGATCCCCGACGGCGTTTACGGCCCGGAGACGACGCGGGCCGTCTCCGCGTTCCAGCGGCAGAACGGCCTGCCGGAAAACGGCGAGACCGACAACCGGACGTGGAATCTCATCGTGGATGCCTTCACGCGCCTGTCGCCGCTGGTCCTGCCCGCCGCGTCGCTCTCCATCGTCTGGCAGCCCCTGCAGGCCATCTCCTACGGCGAAGAAAACTTGCAGCTTCCGCTTATTCAGGGAATGCTTGTCGCCATCCGCGGAATCTTCCCGGATATGCCGGAGCTGCGCGTGACCGGCATCCATGACGCCGCCTCCGTCCGCGCCGTCCGCTGGTTCCAGCAGAAGTCCGGTCTCAAGCCGGACGGCGTTCTCACGCAGATCGACTGGCTCTATCTGACCGGGCTTTACCGGCTCGTCATCGGGGACCCGGGCTTCACCGGCTCGTCATCGGGGCCGGCACGCTGAGCGTCTGACCGCCCGGCGATTTTCATTGCGCTTTTCCGCTTCCGCTGTTATACTGAAAGTGCAGCCCCGCACAGCCGGTCGAGCGGCCATGCGGGGATACCAATGAACGCAAGGAGCATTCCCATGAAAATTCTGATCTGCAACGTCGGAAGCACCTCCCTGAAATATCAGCTTTTTGATCTCGACTGCGGCGAGAACGTTTTGGCCTCCGGCGGCGTAGAGCGTGTCGGCGCGCCGGTCGGACGCTTCTACGCGAAAAACCGCCTCACCGGTGAGAAGCATTCGGAGGAAGCCGTATTCCCCACGCACCGCGAGGCCATCGAACGGATGCTGCGCGCGCTGCTGGACAGCGTCCTGCCGGAGCTTTCCGCGCTGGACTGCGTCGGCTTCAAGGTCGTTCACGCGCGAGGCGTCACGGGCGTGCAGTACCTGACGGAGGACGTTTTGGAAAAAATGGCGGCGTTCAACGCCGTTGCACCCGCGCACAATCCGCCCTATATCGCCGCCATCCGCCAGTTCCGGTCGCTGCTGCCCGACACGCCGCTGATCGGCGCGTTTGAGACGGCGTTCCACGCGGATATGCCGCCCGAGGCGGCGCTGTATTCCATTCCGATCGAGCTTTCCCGGAAATACGACATCCGCCGCTACGGCTTCCACGGCGCGTCCCACGAATACCTGTCGCAGTGGGCCGCGGATGCGATGGACCGCACCGATCTGCGGCTCGTTACCTGCCATCTCGGCGGCAGCGGCAGTCTCTGCGCCGTCAAAAACGGAAAAAGCATCGACACGACCATGGGGCTTTCGCTCCAATGCGGCGTCATGCACAACAACCGCTGCGGCGATATCGACCCGTACATTCTCTTTTATCTGGCCGAGGAGACCGGGATGGGTCTGCCGGAGCTGCGTGAGCTGCTGGAAAAGAAGAGCGGCTTTTACGGCATGTCCGGCGGCATTTCAAACGATCTGCGCGACATTGAGGCCGCAGCTGACGCCGGAAACGACGACGCAGCCAACGCCATCCTCTCCTATGCCTACAGCATCAAGAAATACATCGGCGCTTACGCGGCCGCCATGGGCGGGCTGGACGCCGTTGTCTTTGCCGGCGGCATCGGTACGAACAGCCCCACCGTCCGCGCGCTTTCGCTGGCCGGACTGGAATTTCTCGGCATCCGCCTCGACGGCGAGAAAAACCGCCATGCCTTCCCCGGCCGCGACCTTTCCAT
>FR887229.1:0-3687 GCA_000436735.1 Firmicutes bacterium CAG:170 | reverse complement strand
GCCGGTGAATCTTCACCGGCGGGATCGTTTTGTTCCCAAAAGGATTATTTATCCTCGTCCTCTTCCTCTTCTTCCATGTCGAACTCCAGCTCCTCGCCGCAGTTCGGGCAGGTCGTCGAGCCCTCGTCGAGCATTTCCTCGTCAATGGTGATCACTTCACCGCAGGTCGGGCACTTGACCTCGTAAAGCGTCTCGTCGCCAAAATCATATTCGTCGTCCGCTTCGTCTGCGTCCTCGTAATCGTCCTCGTCGTCATAGTCCTCGTCATCCATCAGATAATCGTCGATGTTGTCGAGATCCTCTTCGATGCAGTCTAGCTCGTCGGAAATGGTGTCCACCACATCCTCAAGGTCGGAGACCGTCTCCGCCACGTCGGACAGCATGTCCACGACGGCGGCAAGCACCTTGTTCTCGTCCTTCTCGGTGTCGAGCTTCAGCCCGTCCATCAGGCCCTTGAGATATGCGGCTTTTTCGGAAAGAGTCATGTTGTTCTCCTTTCAGTTGCGTCGAACAGTCGGTTGATGATCAGCCCTTTGCACGGCCCAGATATTCGCCCGTACGGGTGTCGATCTGGATGCGGTCGCCCTCGTTGATGAACAGCGGCACCTTGACCTCTGCGCCCGTCTCCACGGTCGCAGGCTTGGTGACGTTGGTCGCGGTATCGCCCTTGACGCCCGGATCCGCCTTGATGACGTCCAGCTCGACAAAGTTCGGGGTCTCCACGCCGAAAACGTTGCCCTTGTAGCTCAGGAGCTTGCAGGGGGTGTTTTCCTTGATGAAGCGGAAGGAGTCGTCCAGCACATCCTTGTTCAGGGGGATGGTGTCGTAGGTCTCCTGATCCATGAAGTAGTACAGATCGCCGTCGTTGTAGCTGTACTCATAGTCCTTGCGCTCGATGAACGCTTCCTCAAACTTCGCGGTCGGGTTGAAAGAAGTTTCGGTGACCGCACCGGTCACGACGTTCTTCATCTTGGTGCGGACGAAGGCCGCGCCCTTACCGGGCTTGACATGCTGGAATTCGACGACCTGCATAATCTTGCCGTCCATCTCGAAGGTCTTGCCGTTTCTGAAATCACCGGCAGTAATGGTTGCCATATTGTTTCCTCCATCTATCAGTTTCACGTTTACGCAATAGCTTTATAGATTTTACTACACTGCTGCGTAATTTTCAAGATACTCTTACAAAATAATCAAATTTTTCGGGCTCTTGGTCAGCACTTCTGCGCCGTTTTCCGTAATAACCGTCACATCCTCGATCCGGACGCCGAACTTGCCCGGGAGGTAGATGCCCGGCTCCGCCGAGCAGACCGCTCCGGCGGGCATCGGTTGGTCGTTGGAGGGGTTGGCGTTGGGCGCCTCATGGATCTCGAGGCCGAGGCTGTGGCCGTAGCCGTGGCCGAAGTACGCGCCGTAGCCGGCGTCGGCAATGACCTTCCGTACCCGGCGTCGGCAATGACCTTCCGCGCAGCGCCGTCGATGTCGCGGCCCGCGACGCCCGCCTTCGTGACGGCAATGCCCGCCAACTGGGCCTCGAGCACCGTGTGGTAGACCTTGTCCATCTCCTCGGTCACAAAGCCGAGCGCGACGGTGCGGGTCATGTCGGAGCAGTAGCCCTTGTAGAGGCAGCCGAAGTCCATCGTGACGAAATCGCCGTACTGAAGCACGCGCTCACCGGGAACGCCGTGCGGCATGCTGGTGTTCGGGCCGGAAACGACGATCGGCTGGAAGGACAGGCCCTCGCCGCCGTTCTTATACAGGCGGTAGATCAGCTCCGCCGCGACCTCTTTTTCCGTCATGCCGGGCTTGACGACCTCGCACATCTGGCTGAACGCCGCGTCGGTGATCTCCTGCGCCTTGCGCATCAGCTCCAGCTCCCACGCCTCCTTGCTCGCGCGGAAGGAGCCGATCTGCTTCTGATACGGCTTGAGCACGGCGTGCAGCTCGGAATTGTACTTCGTGAACTCGCTGTAGGTCAGATAATTCTCCTCAAAGCCGAGCGTCTTGACGGTTTCGGCCTCGATGGCGCTGTTGATGCGCAGGATATAGCTGTGATCGCGGTCAACCATCTGGACGGTAAAGTCCGGCAGATTTTTTCCTGCGGCTTCGATATAGCGGCTGTCGGTAAAGTAATAGCTCCGGTTCTTGCAGACGACGGCAACGCCCTCGGCAATGTTGTACTGCGCGGCATAGTGGCGGCTGACCTCGCTGGTCAGGAGCAATGCGTCCACCTCGCCGGATTCCAGCAGGGACTTCATTTTATCAAGGTTTTTCATGTTGAATTCTCCTTTTTCCAATGGCTATGAACGGCAGCTCGGCAACATGCCGGAGCCTCAGCCAGAAATTATGATTGTGAATGGCACGGACCAGAATGGAGGTAATGCCTCCGCAGTTCGCGCCCAGAACGTCGGTGTAGATCTGGTCGCCCACGAGCGCCATATGCTCCGGCGCAATGCCGTATTTCTCCTTTGCCGCGCGGATGCCGCGCTGGAAGGGCTTCTTCGCGCGGGTGATGCAGTCAAGGCCGTAGGCCTTGCAGAATACCTGCACGCGCGGCTTTTTGCTGTTCGATACCACGCAGAGCCGGATACCGCTTTTCTGCATTTCCCGAAGCCAGGTTTCCATCCGCTCCGTCGGCACGTCGGTCGTATACGGAACGATGGTATTGTCAAAATCCAGAAGCAGAAGCTCGATCCCGCGCGCCATAAGGGCCTGCGGCGTCACATCGGTCAGCGCTGGGAAGATCAGGTCGGGAAGCAGAGAAAAGGACATAAGCACCCTCGCAGTATCATATGATATTTTAGTATAGCACAACAGGGGGCGGTTTGTCTATTGATCGTTTATCACTTTCCACAGGAAGCCGCACAGGAGGCCTCCGCATTCACCGTCGCCGGGCAGGACTATGCCGCCGGGACGGTCTCCGGTGAGCTGATGCTCGTCCCGCAGGGCGCGCTTCCGGCCTCTGAGTTTTCCGGCTGTATTTTCTATCTGGATACGCAGGCGCCCGCGCATCTCCCGATCTGCACCAGAACGCTCGTCCCGGAGACGCTTGCCGCCTCCTTCCCGGAAAATCCGGTCTATGTTTCCTCGCAGCTTTCCGGCGGAACGCTGCGGATGCGGCTGGAAAACGCTCTGGATACGTTCTCGGACAGGCTCTGGCTCGTGATCGAACCGCTTACCGATTTCTTTCCGCTTCCATGCCCCTCCGGAGTGGGGCTGCGCGCGCCTCTCGCGGAAATGCAGCCGCTCTGCGGCGCGGCTCCCTTCCGAAGCGAAGCGTTTCTCTGCTCCTGCCTTCCGGCGGAATATGAAGCGCAGCGCGGACTGTTCCTTTTCGATACCGGCGAGACGATCCATGAGAAGCTCACGCTTGCGGCCGAAATTGGCATTCAGAATGCTCTTGTTTTGACCGGAGCTGCCTTCGGCAGTCTTTTTTGAACGGAAGGCTTCCGTTGGAGCGGCATTCAGCCCCCTTCCTTGGATTTTCCCCGGGGCTTGGCTTGTGCTGAGATTCATTCAGATTGTCTAAACGCGCTACAGATGCGTATTCGCCAGACTGGCGTGGTAGTCGAAATACTCTACGGCTGTTTCGGGTGTACCTTGCGTGGAAGTCTGTTTGTGTGCGTTGCGCAATGCAGCCCTTGCAAGAAAGACAGCCCTTCGACTTCCATACGTCAAATATTCAACGGG
>FR887228.1:9415-23288 GCA_000436735.1 Firmicutes bacterium CAG:170 | reverse complement strand
CGCTCCAGCAGGTCGTTGACGAAACTGTTGCGCCGGGCTCAAAAATCGAATGCGACGGCTACAGAAGCTATAGGAACCTGTCTGGCGTGGAGCTGGACGCGAAAAAGTATGAACCTGGCGACTTGCGTTGGCTGCACAAGGCTATCAGCAACCTGAAAGCGTTTCTGCTCGGCACGTATCACGGTCGCTGCACACAGCTTCAGTCCTATTTGGACGAGTTCTGCTTCCACTTCAATCGCCGAAAAACCGGAGATCAGATCTTCTTGCGCCTGGCAAGAACTGTCGCTGCATCTTGTGTCCAGCTGCCTGAAGCCGATAAGCACATTTGTTTTTATATGTCCCCCTGCGCTGAAATAAAAACGCTCAATCACCATCATAAGTGATCGAGCGTCTTAAAAATTAACTTAATGACATTGACTTGACAGGGGGCGCTTCACGCAGAAGCGCCGGGGGCTTTTTCGCTTATCTCGCGCGGAGCTGCCAGAACGCCACGGCGCTGGCCGCCGCGACGTTGAGCGAGTCCACGCCGTGCGACATGGGGATGCGCACCGTATAGTCGCACTGCGCAATGGTCTGCGGAAGCAGCCCGTTGCCCTCCGTCCCGAGGACAATCGCCAGACGCGGCTCGCGCATCACGCGCTCGTCGTCGATGGAGACCGAACGGTCGGTCAGGGCCATCGCCGCCGACCGGAAGCCCTGCGCGCGGAGCCTTTGCAGCCCCTTTTCGGGCCACTGAGCAGCAGCGCCGCCGAGATATGTCCACGGCACCTGAAACACCGTTCCCATGCTGACGCGCACCGCGCGGCGGCACAGCGGGTCGCAGCAGGACGGCGTGAGCAAGATCGCATCGATGCCGAGCGCCGCCGCAGAGCGGAAGATCGCGCCGATATTCGTCGAGTCCACGATGTTTTCCAGCACGGCCACCCGCCGCGCCTCCGAAAGCAGCGTCTCCGCCTCGGGGAGCCTCGGCCTGCGCATGGCGCACAGCACTCCGCGCGTCAGCTCATAGCCGGTGAGGCTGGAAAGGACGGCGCGCTCCGCCGTATAAACGGGCGTGTCCGGCCAGCGGGCCAGCAGCTCGGCCGCGTCGCCCGTAATGTGCCGCCGCTCCATCAAGAACGAGACCGGCGCAAAGCCCGCGTCCAGCGCCCGGATAATGACCTTCGGGCTTTCCGCAATAAAAACGCCCTTTTCCGGCTCCAGCCGATTGCGGAGCTGCGCCTCGGTCAGGCGCGCAAACACATCCAGCTCCGGCGCGGAAATGTCTGTAATTTCCCTGATATCTGCCATTCTTATACTCCGTCCGCCGCTTCTTTGGTCGCATAGCGGCTTTTTCCGGATCATCATACCACAATATGCCGAAAAACGGAACCCCTGATAGCTTTTTTACGTCCAATATGATATGATGGTTTTATACATCCAAATCATAGCGTCAGTTGACAAGGGCACACATGGTTTTCCCGGGTCTGAACAGCCGCTGGCTGCGTTATCCTCGTTGATGGGCGACAGCCCATCTGCCTCGTCTGCCTTGCCATCTGCCGTCCATGCTCCGGGAAAACTCGAAGACCCGCCGGGCGCTCCGGCGCGTTTTTCGCAAGGCAGAGGACGCAGGCTTGCTAGCGCAAGTCAAGGACGATAACGCCGCGAAAGGTGGGCCGGTGCGTCCTGCGGGCATGTGTGCCCTTGTCAACTGACGCTACTCTGAAACAGTTCAAAATATCAAGGAGGTTCTTCAAATGGGACTCATCAAAGCAGCGCTTGGCGCGGCCGGCGGCGTAATGGCCGACCAGTGGAAGGAATATTTTTATTGTGACGCGATCCCCGAAAGCGTTCTGGCCGTCAAGGGCCGCAAGCGCGTCTCCGGCCGGAGCAGCAACACGAAGGGCTCCGACAACATCATCACCAACGGTTCCGTCATCGCCGTGGCAGACGGCCAGTGCATGATCCTGGTCGATCAGGGCAAGGTCACGGAGCTTTGCGCGGAGCCGGGCGAATTCGTCTACAATTCCTCGACCGAGCCGTCCATCTTCTCCGGCAAGCTCGGCACGAGCATTCTCGACACCTTCAAGACCATCGGCAAGCGCTTCACCTTCGGCGGCGAGGCTCCGAAGGATCAGCGCATCTATTTTTTCAACACCAAGGAGCTGATCGGCAACAAGTACGGCACGCCAAGCCCCGTGCCGTTCCGTGTCGTCGATCAGAGAGCGGGCATTGACATCGACATTTCCATTCGCTGCTTCGGCGAGTACAGCTACCGCATCTGCGACCCGATTCTGTTCTACACGAACGTCTGCGGCAACGTTGGCGAGGATTACACCCGCGACCGTCTGGATGGCCAGCTCAAGACCGAGCTTCTGACGGCGCTCCAGCCCGCGTTTGCGAAAATTTCCGAGATGGGCATCCGCTATTCCGCCCTGCCCGGACATACCATGGAAATGGCAAGCGCGCTGAACGACGTGCTGTCCGCGAAATGGCGCGACCTGCGCGGCCTTGAGATCGTCTCCTTCGGTGTTTCGTCCGTCAAGGCGAACGAAGAGGACGAGGCCATGCTCAAGGAGCTTCAGCGCAACGCCGCGTTCATGGACCCGACCCGCGCAGCGGCGCACCTTGTCGGCGCGCAGGCCAGTGCGATGCAGGCGGCGGCCAGCAACCAGAGCGCAGGCCCGGCCATGGCCTTCATGGGCATGAACATGGCGGGTCAGGCAGGCGGCGTGAACGCGCAGAGCCTGTATCAGATGGGCGCGCAGCAGCAGACCCAGCAGCCCGCCGCGTCCGGCTGGACGTGCGCCTGCGGTCAGACCGGCATTCAGGGCAAATTCTGCCCGAACTGCGGCAAGCCGAAGCCCACGCCCGCCACTGCCGCCGGAAGCTGGAAATGCAGCTGCGGCGCGACCGCGACCGGAAAATTCTGCCCCGAATGCGGCAAACCCAGACCTGCGGACGACAGCTGGACGTGCAGCTGCGGCGCGGTGAACAAGGGCAAATTCTGCGCCGAGTGCGGCAAGCCCAGACCCGCCGCCGTGAAGCACTACAAGTGCGATAAGTGCGGCTGGGAGCCTGCCGACAATACAAAGCCGCCGAAATTCTGCCCGAACTGCGGCGATCCGTTCAACGACGGAGACCTTGTCTGAGAGATCTGATTTTTGACGGGAGGCGATCATTTGGCCGAACAGATCACTAATTATCAATGCCCCGCCTGCGGAGGCCCGCTGCATTTTGCCGGAGCCTCCGGCAAGCTGGAATGCGAGTACTGCGGCAGCAGCTTTGAGGTCGCGGAGATCGAAAAGCTCTATCAGCAGAAGGACGAAAAGGCGGCGGACGCATTCCATGAGGAATCGGAAAAACAGGCCGCGCAGGAGCCGGCGGAGGACTGGGACACGGCGGGGGACGGTATGCACGTCTATAACTGCCCGTCCTGCGGTGCGGAGCTGATCTGCGACGAAAACACCGCCGCGACGAGCTGCCCCTACTGCGGAAATCCCAGCATCGTCCCCGGCCAGCTCAGCGGAATGCTGAGGCCGGACTATGTCCTGCCGTTCAAGCTCGATAAGGCCGCGGCCATTGCGGCGCTGAAAAAGCACTACGGGAAAAAGTTCCTGCTGCCGAAGGCGTTCCGCGACCAGAACCACATTGAGCAGATCCAGGGCGTTTACGTCCCCTTCTGGCTCTTTGACATGAAGTCCGACGCCGACCTCTCCTTCAACGCCACCCGAAGCCACGTTCACACGGAGGGCGACTGGGAGGTCACGACGACGGAGCATTTCCGGATCCACCGCGCCGGAACGGTGGAGTTCGCGCGGATCCCGGTGGACGGCTCGAGTAAAATGCCGGACGATTACATGGACTCCATCGAGCCGTTCGACTTCAGCGAGCTCAAGCCCTTCTCCACGGCCTATATGCCCGGCTACCTTGCGGACAAATACGACGTGAGCGCCGACGAGAGCGAATCGCGCGCCAGCGTGCGCTGCGAAAGCTCTGCCACGCAGCTGGCCATGCGCGACGTGATCGGCTACGACACCGTCACGCCGACCGGCGGGGACGTCCATACCGTGCGCGAGGGCGTCAAATACGCCATGATGCCAGTCTGGATGCTGAGCACAAAGTGGAAGGATCAGAACTATCTTTTCGCCATGAACGCGCAGACCGGGAAGCTGGTCGGCGATCTGCCGGTCGATCCGATGCGCTATAACCTGCTGCGACTCGCGGTCGCGGGCGGCATCACACTGCTGATGGTGCTGACGGGTCTCGGCAGCGCGATCGCCGGACTGTTTCTGTAAGGAGGGCGCAGCATGAAAAAACGACTTTTTTCCATCGCTCTGTGCCTGATGCTGCTTTTGTCTCTCTGCGTGACGGCCCATGCCGCCGACGGGGTCTATCTCATCGACGAGCCGGGGCTTCTGACGCAGGACGAGGCGGAAACGCTGGAAAGCCGCGCGGCGGAGCTTACCGGCCGCTACGGCATCGGCGTCTACATCGCGGTCGTGGACGATTTCACCGACTATGCCTCCGACTGCGAAACCGCGTCCGAGGAGATCTATCTTGCCAATGGCTTCGGCGTCGGCTCTGAGCAGAACGGCATTCTGCTGATGCTCAGCATGGCTGACCGGGATTACGACCTGTGCGCCTACGGAACCGACGCACATCTTGCGTTTACGGACTATGGCAAGGAGCGTCTGGAGGAGGAATTCCTCGACGATTTCCGGTATGACGACTGGTATACCGGCTTTGAGGACTACCTCAGCGCCTGCGGCCGGATGCTGAGCGCAGCGGAGCAGGGCCGGCCGGTCGATACCGAAAACGGCCACGGGCAGCTCTATTATGAGGATGAGAGCGATTACAGCCCCGATTATGAGGAGTCGTATGATTCCTATTCCGGCGGCTCCGTGCTCCTGGCCCGCCTCGGCTGGGGCCCCGCATGGCTGGCCTCCGCTGTCGTCGCTGTCCTGCTCTCGCTTCTGATCTGCTGGATCGTGAAAAACGCCACCATGAAGTCGGTCGCAGCCAAGCGCGAAGCCGGAAGCTATGTGTGCGGTGGGATGCAGTTCCGCATCCGCAACGACCAGTTCACCCACACAACCCAGACGCGCCGGAAGATCGAGCGCGACCCGCCCGACAACGGCGGAAGCGGCGGTACGCAGGTCAACAGCAGCGGCTTCTCCCACAGCAGCGGCAAATTCTGAATAAACTTTATCCCGGCTCGGAGATCTCCGAGCCGGGATGCTTTTTATGTATTCAGTTTTTTTTCGGACACAAGCACGAAGCCATCCACATCCAGCACATGCAGGTCCGTGTTCTTGGCGCGTGCCATGAGCGTCTCTGCTTCCTCCTGCGCTTCGCGGAAATCGTAGATGAATACGCATTCCATATCGCACACGATCGTCAAGGCCGGTTCAACGGTCAGTGCCTGAGCCTGCGCCGCGAAAGCCATTGGGATCCCATCTGTTCTGAACTTCTGCACAACGCGCCAGCTGTCCGCCGTCTGGAACGCCTCCGTGATATCCAGAAGCACATCTTCGACACGAAGCAGGAGAACGTCCTTCTCCGCTGTCTCCGCGTTCACTTCCTGCGTATCCTCCGTCTGCGAAGCCGCATCCTCTGCCGTTTCCCCGGCCGGATAGATGGCGTCCATCGCCGTCAGCGCCAGCATCTGCATCTCCGCGTCGCCATAGACGATCATCGTCAATCCGTTATGCCGCAGGATCAGCGACGCATCCGGGATCTGCCTCAGCTTTTCGATCAGCTCGTCCTGATCCACTGTATCGTTCTCCCTGAACAGGATCGCGTACTTTTCCTGTTCCTCGGACGGCGTCTGCGTATCGGCGACAGGCGTTTGCGCATCCGCAGCAGCTGCATCGCCGTTTTCAGCAGGCTCTGTGCCCGCCGCTCCGGCATTCTCCGTCTGGTCCTCTGCCGTATTATCCGCACCGTTTTCCGGCATTGGCTCCGCCGTTTCCGTCAGCGCAGCCGGAGCCTTCGGCTGATTCGAGAACGCCACGAGCACAACTCCAAAGCCGTTCAGCGGTTCCGGACAATAGTCCCGCTGGATATTCTCGCCTGTGAAGGTCCACGCCATGCCGGACACCTTCTGGATCATTTCCTGAGTGGCTGTCTCGTCGTTTCCGTTCTGAGATCCCGGTGTATCCTCCGATACGGGCGTTTCCTCCGGCTCTTCCACCGGCTGCTCTTTCGGCTCCTCAGGCGTCTCCTCGACAGGCTGCGGCTCCTCCTGCGGGACCTGCTCCTCCGGAGCCTGCTCGGCCTGGGCGGTCTGCTCGTTCATGATCGTACCGTTGTCATTTCCGAGCCAACCGATCAGGCTGGTCGTCAGCCAGCAGATCCCCGCGCCCAGCAGCGCGGCGATCAGAACCGGCAGCCACCATGGCTGCTTACGGATGAAGCGCGGCCGGTCGTCCTTGACGCGGCTGCGGCGCTGCGCGTCCTCGCCGAACTCGCGGTCATATTCGACGCGCATCAAAGCCTCCTCGGCGGTCTGACGCCTGCGGCGCTCCGTTTCCAGCTCCGCCTTCTGGCGGGAGATCACCGAATCCTGCTCCCGGAGCTTTTCCTGACACTCCGCCTTGGCCCGCGCCCGCTGCTGCGCGAGCTGCTGATCGAGCCGCTCGGCAAGCTCCTGCTCATGTTTGCGCTTCATGTTTTCCACATCAGCAGCCGCTTTCTGCTTCTGCTCGTCGAGCTGACGCGACGTTTCGCTCAGCTGATGCTCCGCTGTCTGCGCGCGTTCCTGCTGCTCAAGGATCTTCTTCCGGGCAGCTTCCTTCAGCTGCGCAGCGTTTTCCTGCTCCTGCCGGAGCTGCCGACCCAGCGCATCGAGCTTTGCGGTAAACTCCGTTGTCAATCTGGTCCGCTGCTGCGCTAACTCCGTCGCATGGCGTTCCTTCAAAATTCCGGAGACGCTGTCGCAAAGGCCCGGCACATCCGTTTCGCCGAACTGCGCGCCGAACTGGTACAGCTCTCCCACCTTTTTCTTCGTTTCGCTGTCCGCTGCAAGCTTATACTGCGCCGCAGCGGCGTCCAGCCAGCTGCTGAACTGGACGTTCTTCGGAAGAAGCCCCGGAAGCGCAGCGCGCAGCAGCTCCTTATACCACGGGATCTGCTGCCAGGACGGCTCATCCGCGAGCAGCCTCCGCAGATCCTCCAACGACCGGAGCGTTCCCTCGCCGTGCGAGGATATCCAGTTCTGGCAGTCCTGCAGGCTCGCAAAGAACGCCTGCGAACGCTGCAAAAACGCATTGCTGTCCTGATAATTCTCCGCGTCCGCGAACAGGCTCTGATATGCCTCGCAGCGCTTTTCCCAGCTCAGCTTGCTCCAGCTCAGGAGCACTTCCGTCAACGGCGTCTGCCGCAGCGGAGCGTGGTATGCTTCGTCGGAAAGGTCCAGAAGGATGTTCTTCCCGCCCTCGAGCGGCCGGATATCGGCGCTTGCGGGAAGAACAAAGACACAGATGCTGTTTTTCCGGCTGATCTCCGCGATATCCTCGACCGGATGGTAGGTGGCAAAGCCGGTCTCCACTGCCAGCCGGGGCGGCAGCAGAGAATAGATCTGCGCCAGCAGCGCCAGCGCGCGGCGGTTGAAGCTGCGATCCTTCTCCAGCCGGAGGATCAGATTCTTTTCGCCCCTGCTCTCCAGCAGAACGGAGGCCGCGTAGAGCGCCGTTTGAAGGTCGGTGAATTCCGGCTGCACCTTCCGCGGTGCGGCGTCGAAATTGGGGGTGTGCGTCTTGTCGCGGAATGCCTTGACCTCCTGCCATGAGAGCAGATGTGTGCCGAACAGGAGATCCAGCGCGTTCACGCCCTTCTCCTTTCCGCGCATCAGCTCGCACGGGAACAGGAAGGTCTGGCTGTAGGTGCTGTTGCGTCCGCCGGGGCGATTTTCCGCGCCGGTCACGGACAGCGCGCAGAACGGCTTCAGCTCTGCCGGAAATTCCGGCAGCTTGTAGAGGTGCATCGGCGCGTAGTGTATGGCGACCGGCTTATCGTCCGAGGGCTGCGCGGGATAATCCGGAAAATCTCCGAATGCGCGGAGGATATTCTGTGTCGTATCCGCCGTTTTTCCGCGGTCCGTTGCGCCGAGGGAGCCGAGGAAATCGGCCATGCCCCGGCTGCTCCAGAGAAGGCGGTATTCGCCCGAGGGGCTCGTGCCCCAGAGCATACTGTATCGATTCATAACGCTTCTCTCCTAATTCTGTTACTCCTTATGATTTCTTGAGCCGGGCAGCATGGCATGTACTCTGGCAGCCGTCAGCGCTGCCTTGCTTCCATGCGCCTGAACGAGCGCAACGTCCACATCGCCCGGATTTTCAAAGAGGATGACCCGCGCCAGTGCCTCCCGGAGGTCGTCGCTGCGGAGCGGCTTGTCCTTCCGGAACTGGAGTCTGGTGATGTAGTTCTCCGCCTCCTCCCAGCCGACGCTGTTGAAGGTCGCCTTATACCGGCCCCTGACCGGCGCGCAGCCGCAGACCATCAGGATCCATTTCATCAGCTGATCGACGTAATGCGGCCTCGAAACGCAGGCCTCGCGGCCATACTGCTCGATGTCGGCGCGCGTCGGCGCGTTATAGCCGTAGGCCGAGCAGCGGATGCCCGTTTTGAAGGAATCCTTCAGATTCTGATAATTGTCAAACTGCCGCAGAACGAACGCATAGGCAGGATTTTCCCGGATGCGTTCACACTCGCCGTAGAACATATGCGCCTGCTGGATCATGTTCCCGCGCGTGCTTCCGACCGCCGGGTCCTGCAGGAGCGACTGCTGCTCGATATCGCTGCACTTGGTGTAGACCACGATCAGAGGGATATGCGCGTCGCTCCTGCGGCCGTCGGCATGCAGCTTCTGCACGGCGTCGGCGGATTGCAGGGTCGCGTTGATCTGTACCTGCTCCTTGCCTTTCTTGCTGGTGTCGAAGCAGATCACATAGGCGTCGCAGCTCAGCGCAGTCGGGAATTTGTCCACCATATCCGCCGTGTTGATCGCGCCGGTATCCTCGTCAATCAGCTCACCCGGAAGGTCGGTCAGCGTCAGAAGATGGAATCGGCCGCGGGCATCCTGAATGCGGAAGGTCGCGTTATAGGCGTTCACGCCCAGATTCGCCCCGGTCTTTTCCGGCGCGATTCCCTTTTCATACAGCTCAAGATCGGAATAGAGCGAGCGGTTGCGCTTTTCCAGGTCGCTGGACGCGCCGCCGGTCTCCGCGCTGCGGCTGCGCTGCGGCTTCCGATTCAGAAGCTCGACCGTCTTGATCGAGCGGATCGGCTCCGTGCCGCCCCAGATCTCGGAGCTGAAATTCTCCAGCATGGCATTGCAGGCGTAATGCGTGAGCGCCAGCAGAAGGCTCGTCTTGCCCGCGCTCTGCGGCCCGAAGAACACGACGCGGTGATGCTTCGCCGTTCCCGCGTGCGCAAACACCGGATAGCCGCACTTCGGGCAGACACGCGGCTCGGCGGCCGCGTCGATAAACAGATTCGGCCACGCCCGGTATCCCGTCACGATCTGTGCGCCCTCATTGTCCTTCTCGCTGAGCATGGCGACCTGGAACTCACAGCAGCCGCCGTTTGCGAACAGGTTTTTCACGATCTCCAGATCGGCGGAAAGCATGGCCCGGGTCATGCCCATGTCCTTGTTGGATTCGTCCTTTCTTTGCAGCGCCAGCATGGCCTCCGACAGATGCTCCTCCGGCTGCGCGGGCATTTCCGGCTCCGGCTGCGGCGCGGCAGAGCCGAGGCCGAAGATATCATCCTCCTCCGGTGCAGGCGCGGCCTCTGCAAAGCTGTCAAAATCGATGGTGCCGACGTAATTCCGGACGTCCTCCAGCGTGATCCCGGCGATGGCCGGGTCGTTGAGGTTGTTGAAGTTGCTGACAATCTGGAAAAACTGCACAAAGGTCAGCTTCAGCTTTTTGAATCCGTCCTCCGTCGGGAAGCCAGTCTTGAACCACTCCTCCAACTCCGCAAGGCGCATACGGAATTTGAGAATATTGAATTTTTTGTCCTTGTTCTTGGTCAGGAGGTACTGCATGTCGAACAGCACCTCGTCCTGCGTAATTTTCCTGCCGCAGTTTGTGCAGTAATAATCGTAAGGCATTCTTTCTCTCCTGCTTCCGGCCGCAGCGCGGCCCGTCTCCCTGCTCTATGGGGTCACTTTCTCACAAGCTCATATGCGGCGTCGAAATACCGGTCTCCGCAAAGCTCGACTCTCTCCGGCCCGCATGGGAGCCAGACCAACTGCATTCCCTGATCCTGTTTCAGCGGCGCAGGGACCTTATACAGCGTCTCTCCGCCGGTCTTGGGCCGCGCCCAAAGGCGCGCCGTCGGGCATTCGCCGGAAATGCAGAGACACTGCGGGTCAGACGCGCTGACCGAATAGAGGAATCTCCTCCGCTCCGACTCCGGACGCGGAATGACCTCCTCCGTCCCGTCGTCTCTCCGCACCTCCAGCACCGCGCTGGCCGACACCTCGATTTTTGAGGTGTTCTCCGTGAACGGCTGATACTGTCCCGGCTTCACGTCCAGATCGAGCTGGACGCGGCGGTATGCCTGATCGTGTTCCTTTCGCACATAATACATGGTTTGCTCCACCCTTTCCTTCGCCTCACCCGGCGCTGCGCGCCGTGCAAAGGATGCTTGATGCCCGATATGCCGCGCACAGGCCGCGGGCGCTGCCCGCAGAGCCTGTCCGGCCTCTCTCAGATCTCCTGGATCAGATCCAGAAGGCTCGTCTCTGTGCAGTCCAGCAGCGTCAGCCGCAGCAGCTTCATCGGCGCGTTGTCCAGCTTCTGGATGCCGCCCATCTTTTCGTCAATGTAGAATTCCTGCACACTTCCGAAGCCCAGCGGGCTTCCGTCCGCCAACTCCTTCATCTCCGCACCGCGCAGCAGCAGATAGGTCTTGCTGACCGCGCTCGGCTCCGAGGTGTTGAACTCGCCGTTCAGCTGAAGCATCCCGGCGGCGGCGCGGCTGCGGAAGGTCCCCGCGTCGAGCTTGTCGCCAAGCTGTGCTCTCACCTTCTCCAGCTTCGTCCGGTTTTCGCAGATCTTATCGAAGAAATATCCGTTCGGGAGGCGGTCATAGGCCGCCAGAAGCGCGTCGCGGTAAAGCTTTTCGCCCTTGCCCATCGCCGTCAGACGGGTCTGCAATAAGTAGGACTCGATCTCCGGCGCGCATCCGGTCTCCAGATAGCGCAGGCCGGGCAGCGGGAACGTGCCGCCGTATCCGCTCTCGGACGAAAGGCATTCCTTCATGCATTCCGGCCTTGCCGCCGCGCCAAGGCCAAGTCTGGACCGCGCGATCAGCTCCGGCAGCAGGCGGTCGGCCTCCGCATCACTCAGACGGAACATCTCCGTCACCGCCTCGGTCAGCGCCTCCGCCGTCCGTTTCAGCGCGCCGCCCGTCAGATTCGCGGCAATGTTATACGGCTCATATTTGCCCTGCATGGCCTTTTTCCGCTTTCCTCCGAACAGCCCGCCCTCCGGCACCCGCATGTCCGGGTGCTGCGGCTGACACAGGCCGTCGATGGGGAAGCGCTTCTCCACGTCCGCCTTCATCTCTCCGAGCTGCACCCGGAGATATTCCTTGAAGCGATCCGCTCCCTCCTCGCTGATTGAGGCCGTCAGCCTGCCGGCTTCCGCCTCGAGCGATTCACAGGCTCCCCGATCGTATTCCAGATGGGACAGGAAGCCCACGTCGTTGTTTCTGCAATGGTCCGCCGTCTCCGGAAGGAGTGCGGCCGGCGCGGGCTGGCGGCGCAGAAGGTCGAGCAGCAGCATCGCAGGCTGCCAGATCGACTGCGTGCCCGCGGCCAGCGCAGGCGAGGCCGTCAGCACCAGCTGTGTCTGGACCGTATCGTCCATATTGTGCTCCACGAGCCGCTGGATGCTTCTGCGGGCCGGTGCGCCGGCGGACAGGCCGAGCGTCCCGCAGTATCCGAACTGGAGCGCCGCGACCACGCTGCATCCCAGCGCGATCTTGAGCCGTGCGGGGACCTTGCTCAGCTCCTGGAACCGCGCATCGTCAAGCTCGCCGGTCAGATCCAGAAATACGGCCAGAACGCAGAGCTTTCCCGCCATCGCCGAGATCCCCGCCGCCGCGATCTGGTCGCGGAATTTTTTCGTCAGGACGATCTCGCTGTCGTCCGGCTCGGCATCGATCAGGAACGATGTCATCTGCGAGAAGCGTTTTCCCCACTCTTCATGGATCGCTTCGCCCTGCGCTCCGGACATGGCATTGATGCCAAGCAGCGTACATTCGATTTTTGAAATATTGTTCACGGCCATTGTCTTCGCCTCTTTTCCGTCCGCCTGCCGGAGCCCCGGCAGGCGGACGCATCGATATCAGTTTGCCGGGGGGGCTTACAGCTGCTCCCAGAGCATTGCCCGGAGGTAGAAGGAGCGGATGTCTCTGATCTGCGCCTCGTCCGTGATGTCCTTTCTCTTCATGGCCTCGAGGAAGGAGCCTCTGAGGTTGGCATCCTCGCCCTCCGAGAGCATCGCGCCAAGCTCGTTGAGCGCCTCGGCCTCCTTCAGCACAAAATCGGACATTTCCACGCCCGCCATGATCGCCGCCTCGTCGAATTCCTCGGCAAGCTCGCCCAGTCTCCTGCGGGAGCGCTCGTAGGCCTCGTCGAAGCCGTTGCCCTGCATCTCGACCTGCTTCATCAGGCCGCTGAAGAGGTAGTAGGCGCTGAAGCCGTTCTTGATCAGGCGCGCACCCTTCGGGTTGGTCATCTCCAGCATTCTCATGCCGTTCGCGCCCATGTTGGCGATCGGCTTTTCCATGCCGTTCGCCAGCTTGAGCTTCCACATACCGTTCTCGTCGCAGCGCAGGACCTGTCCGCGGATCATGAAGATCATCTTCGCGGGCTTTGTTCTCGCAAGCTCGTCTCCATTTGTCTCCTCAATGATCTTATACCACTCTTCAAATTTCTGAACGGTGTTGCGGATCTCGATCATCATCGGCATATGGGCGCGGAGCGTCCGCTCGACCCATTTCCATGCCCACTCCTCGGTGGTATGCGGGCCGGAGAGCAGGCCACCCTGGCTCAGCTCCACAGCGCGGGAGATGTCCTCCAGCCGCCGCCCATTCTGGCTTGCGACAGCGTCCGCCAGCGCCATGCCGGTCGGCAGCAGGTTCAGCGCGTCGCGCGGCATGATCGACAGATCCAGCGACCAGTTGATCGACCGGTCGCAGTTGACGCGGTAAACGGTATACTGCTGGTCACCCACCTTCTTGCAGTACAGGACGCCGAGCTTTCTCGCCCGCTCGATCAGCTCCGCCAGCTTCCGGCGGACCTGACCCTCGTAGCAGACCGCGCCGCTGACCGGGTCGGGCTGCTTCGGATCGGTATTATAGCGCAGGACGGACGGATAGTCCTTCCACGGGGTGATCTCCGTATAGCGCGGAGCCTGCCCCGGCACGATCTCCGTCTCCACGTCCTGAGACATGCCGTGGAGCAGATCGTCAAAGCGCACCATATAGTTGTTTTCCCAGTCGCGCAGATCGTGGTCGCCCTGATCGGTTCCCTCGCTCTGGAGCCGGTAAAGCTCAAACGGCGCGGCAAGCTGATAGAGCTTGATGCTCTCCGCATCCTCGGAGGCGTAGACCTGAATGCCGGGGAAAGCGTTCTTGGCCGCCGTCTCGAGCGCGTTTGCGATCTGGATGCCGTCACTCGACAGCTTCAGAGAGCTGGGATACATGAGATATCGGTTGAAGTTGCTGCCGTCGATGTTCGCGCGGAGCATGATGCCGCTGGCCTGCACCAGCTTCTCCACGACCGCCTGTGCGAAGGTCGTATAGTCCGTGCCGGTCTCATTGATGGCCTCGAAGGTCTTTTCGATCGACAGGGCCAGCGTATCCGGCACGACGC